>NZ_CP136962.1:1339725-1674657 GCF_002863305.2 Neisseria perflava | reverse complement strand
GCCGTGGCAGCGGTATCTTCTCTGCTTTATCGGAAGACAGGCAAGACGTAAGCGTTGTCCATACCCTTGCGGGCGGTATGCACAGCGCTTTTTGTTTGCCCGCTTGTCGGTTGAGTATCTTAAATCATGGAAGCTTTTTTCTCCTCGACGCTGGGCGTTGCCATTGCCGAAATCGGCGATAAAACGCAATTGCTCGCGCTCTTTTTGGCAGCACGTTTTGCCCACAAAAACGCGATTGTTGCCGGTATTTTTATTGCAACCCTGTTGAACCATCTTGTTTCAGCCGCACTCGGTGTCTGGCTGGCATCTGCTATTTCGCCCGAAGTCATGAAATGGGTGGTCGGCGGCAGTTTTATTGCAGTCGGATTATGGCTGCTGTTGCCGGATAAAGACGAAGACCCTGATGGCAAATGGCTGAAATACGGCGCATTTACGGCGACGGTCGTCCTGTTTTTCTTGGCTGAAATCGGCGATAAAACGCAGATTGCAACAGTTCTTTTAGCAGCAAAATACCAATCTATCCTGCTGGTCGTGTTCGGCAGTATTGCCGGTTTGATGATTGCTTCTGTGCCTGCCGTGTATTTGGGCGAAATGCTGATGCGCAAAATTCCAGCCAAAGCAGTGCGTATTGTTGCATGTATCTTGTTCTGCTTACTGGGTATTTTGACCCTGCTTGGCGACGGTATTGTGTTGAAGGCCGTCTGAAATGTGGGACATTGTTTTTGAACACGAAGACTTTGTGGTCATCAATAAGCCTTGCGGCGTATCGGTGCAGAGCGAATCGGAAGGGGATGTTTGCCTGACCGCTTCGCTGGCGCAGCAACTCGGCGTTGAACGCGTGTGGCTGATTCACCGATTGGACAAGGCCACCAGTGGCCTGTTGCTGTTTGCGCTCAACCGCGACAGCGCGGCGGCTTTGTCGGCACAGTTTGCCGAGAAAACCATGCGTAAAACTTATTTGGCACTCGGTACGCACAAGCCGGCGAAAAAGCAGGGCTGGGTGAAAGGCGGTATGGCGCGTTCGCGGCGCGGTACATGGAAGCTGACGCGAGACGAGGATAATTTTGCCATTACCCGTTTCAGCAGCCAAAGCCTGCAGCCCGGTTTGCGTCTGTTTGTGTTGCAACCGTTTACCGGCAAAACCCATCAGCTGCGCGTGGCCATGAAAAGCATAGGCAGTCCGATTTTGGGCGATACGCTGTATGGCGGCGATGCGGCGGGACATCTGTTTTTGCACGCTTGGCGTTTGGTTTTCGACTATCGCGGCGAGCATTTCGATATTCGGGTTACGCCTGATAAAACATGGCCGTCTGAAATCGATTTGTCGGCGTGTTTGGATTCGGATGAATCCGAATAGAAGCAGTGAGATTTTTGTGTATATTAAAAAAGGCCGTCTGAAATTGTTCAGACGGCCTTTTGATTGTTTCAAGTTTACATTTCCAATTCGCTCAAACCCGGCAAGTCGGCAAAACAGCGGTCGTGCGTAATTTGGCAGAAGTTGTCCAGATAGCCTTTGTTGGCATCTTCCGTACGAATGGCTGCATAAAGTTTGCTTTGCAGGCCGTCTGAAGTGATTTTGCGGTGGACGACGTAGCCTTTTTCCAGATACGGCATGACCGTCCAATAGGGCAGGGCAGCGATGCCGCGTTTGCTGGCAACCAGCTGGATAATGGCAATGGTCAGCTCGCTGTGGCGGCGCGGCGGATTAATGCCTTTGGGCAGCAGCACTTTTTTGGGCAAATCCAGCATCTCGTCGGGGACGGGATAAGTAATCAAGGTTTCGTCGATAAAGTCTTCCGCTTCCCAAACGTCTTTGTCGGCAAGCGGGTGATCTTCTGCGCAGATGCCAACCATTTCATAGGCAAACAGAGGGCGGTAGCTGATGCCGTTGAGCGGCTCGGCTTCGGAAACGATAGCAAGGTCGGCTCGGTGTTGCAGCAGCAGCCCAACCGGATCGGCTTGGAAGCCGGAAACGATGTCCAATTCAACTTGCGGCCATAAGGGGCGAAACTCGCCCATGGCAGGCATCAGCCAGTCGAAGCAGGTGTGGCATTCGACGGCAAGTCTGAGTTCGCCGGCTTCGCCTTCGATAATCCGCACCAAATCACGTTCGGCGGCGGCAACCTGCGGCAACAGCTCGCGCGCCAGTTGCAATAGGCGCATACCGGCAGGTGTGAAGCGCAAAGGTGTGGATTTGCGTTCAAACAACGGCGTTTCGTAATAATTTTCCAAGGCGCGGATTTGGTGCGACAGGGCGGATTGGGTCAGGAAAACCCGTTTGGCGGCAAGGGAAACGCTGCCGGTTTCTTCTAAAGCCAGCAAGGTTTTGAGATGACGCAATTCGATAATAGAGTCCATGTGTTTTCAGACGGCCGGTGGGTAAGGTGGGGTATATTAAAATAATTCATGATGATGTGCAAATGATTAATGTTGGGAATGATTGCTGAAATCGGAATGTAAGAATTTGAGGCATAAACAGATTTTGCGGTTAGAATGCGAGGCTGTTTTTGAAGATAGATATAAGGAGCGGAATATGGCTTTACGCCGCGAAATTCTGGCTTGGTGTGATGAGACTTTGCAGGTCGGGCTGTTTAAGGACTATGCGCCCAATGGTTTGCAGGTCGAAGGCAAGGAAAAAATTACCAAAATCGCTACTTCGGTTACCGCCAGCAAAGCTGTAATCGATTTTGCCGTAGGGCAGGGGGCGGATATGCTTTTGGTTCACCACGGCATGTTTTGGAAAAGTGAGCCTGTCACGATTACCGGTTGGAAAAAAGCACGCATTGAAACCTTGCTGCAACACCAAATCAATATGGTGGGCTACCACCTGCCGCTGGACGCGCACCCGCAATTAGGCAATAACGCACAGTTGGCCGAGAAACTTGATTGGGCGCTCGAAAAACAATTCGGTGAGCAAAACCTGTTGAATACAGGCCGTCTGAAAACCACGCAAACGCTGGCGCAGTTGTCTGAACACATTGAGACAACATTCGGCCGCAAGCCGACCGTTATCGGCGATCTAGAACGCGAAATCAAACGTATTGCCTGGTGCAGCGGCGGTGCGCAGGGATTTTTTCAGACGGCCGTAGACGAAGGTGTCGATGCGTATCTGACCGGTGAAATTTCCGAAGCGCAATATCATCTTGCCAACGAAACGGGTGTGGCATTTATCAGTGCCGGCCATCATGCGACAGAACGCTACGGCGTACGCGCCTTAGGCGATGCCGTGGCAGAAAAATTCGGTATCGAAGTGGTTCACTTTGATGAAAACAACCCTGCCTGAGTATTGAGCAATATCATAAAAACTTTACCTTATTTTAAATAATGCTTTGAGTATTACAACAAACTAGGTAGAATTACGCTGTTTAATGGCTCGGTATTCCCAAAATTTTAGGACGACTGAATAATGGATAATCAAGAAATCAACAACGGTCGCCGCCGTTTCCTGACACTGGCTACATGCGGTGCAGGCGGTGTGGCGGCTCTAGGCGTAGCTACGCCTTTCGTGGCCAGCTTCTTCCCATCGGAGAAAGCTAAGGCTGCCGGTGCTGCTGTCGAAGTAGATGTCAGCAAAATCGAAGCAGGTCAAATGCTGACTGCCGAATGGCAGGGTAAACCGATTTGGCTGGTCAACCGCACAGATCAACAGCTCAAAGACTTGAAAAGTTTGGATGGCGCAGTTACAGATCCTAATTCCGAAGTGGATCATCAGCCCGAAAACTGTAAAAACGAGACCCGTTCGATCAAGCCGAACCTCCTCGTCGCTATCGGTATCTGTACCCACCTGGGTTGCTCTCCGACCTACCGTCCCGACGTTGCCCCTGCGGATTTGGGCGCAGACTGGAAAGGCGGCTTCTTCTGCCCGTGCCACGGTTCGAAATTCGACATGGCAGGCCGAGTATACAAAGGTGTTCCTGCACCGACCAACTTGGTTGTACCGCCTTACAAATATCTGAGCGATACAACTGTTTTGGTGGGCGAAGACTAAAAATAAGGAACGATAATTATGGCAAACCAAACCAATAGCAAAGCAAAAGCATTGTTAGGCTGGATGGACGCTCGCTTCCCTCTGTCTAAAATGTGGAATGAGCATTTGGCTCAATACTATGCGCCGAAGAACTTCAACTTCTGGTATTACTTCGGCTCTTTGGCCCTGCTTGTCCTTGTAATTCAAATCGTCAGCGGTATTTTCCTGACCATGAACTACAAACCGGACGGCAACCTTAACGCCTACCATCTGCCTGCTGCCTTTACCGCAGTAGAGTACATCATGCGCGACGTGTCCGGCGGCTGGATTATCCGCTACATGCACTCCACCGGCGCATCTTTCTTCTTCATCGTCGTTTATCTGCACATGTTCCGTGGTCTGATTTACGGTTCATACAAAAAACCTCGTGAATTGGTGTGGATTTTCGGTTCCCTGATTTTCTTGGCATTGATGGCAGAAGCCTTTATGGGTTACCTGTTGCCTTGGGGTCAAATGTCCTTCTGGGGTGCGCAGGTAATTATTAACCTGTTCTCCGCCATCCCTGTTATCGGTCCTGATTTGTCCACTTGGATCCGCGGTGACTTCAACGTCTCCGACGTTACTTTGAACCGCTTCTTCGCCCTGCACGTTATCGCAGTACCTCTAGTATTGCTCGGCTTGGTTGTGGCTCACATCATCGCCCTGCACGAAGTGGGTTCTAACAACCCTGATGGCGTTGAAATCAAGAAAAACAAAGACGAAAACGGTATTCCACGCGATGGTATCCCATTCCATCCTTACTACACTGTTAAAGACATCTTGGGTGTTGTTGTATTCCTGATTGTCTTCTGTTCTGTGTTGTTCTTTGCACCTGAAGGCGGCGGCTACTTCTTGGAAGCGCCAAACTTCGATGCAGCAAATGCGCTGAAAACACCTCCTCACATTGCGCCGGTATGGTACTTCACTCCGTTCTACGCAATTTTGCGTGCGATTCCTTCCTTTGCCGGTACTCAGGTATGGGGTGTAATCGGTATGGGTGCAGCAGTTGTCCTGATCGCCTTGTTGCCTTGGTTGGATAAAGGCGAGGTTAAATCTGTCCGCTATCGTGGCCCAATCTTCAAAACTGCGTTGGTTCTGTTCATCATTGCCTTCATCGGTTTGGGTATTTTGGGTGCAATGGTAGCAACTGATACTCGTACTTTGGTTGCACGTATCCTGTCTTTCGTCTACTTTGCATTCTTCCTGGGTATGCCGTTCTATACCAAACTGGATACCAACAAACCAGTTCCTGAACGCGTAACCATGAGCACTACTAAACAAAAAATTATGTTCTTTGTTTACGTCGGTATTACCGTTGTCGGTGCTTACTTGTTTGCAACCAATATCTGATGAGGGCAGCGAAAATGAAACAAACTTTGAAAAACTGGTTTGCTGCCTTATTGCTGGCAGTGCCTATGAGTGCAGCCGTCGCCAGCGGCGGCCATGCAAACTACGAAAAAGTCGATATCGACCTGCGTGATCAAGTCAGTCTGCAGCACGGTGCGCAAATCTTTACAAACTACTGTTTGTCTTGCCACTCTGCAAGCGGTATGCGCTTCAACCGTCTGAAAGATATTGGTTTGACTGAAGATGAAATCAAGAAAAACCTGATGTTCACAACAGACAACGTTGGTGACGTAATGGTAGCGGCAATGGATCCGAAAGATGCCTCCAAATGGTTGGGTGCGCCTCCGCCGGATTTGACCCTGATTGCTCGTTCTAAAGGTGCAGACTACCTGTACGCTTATATGCGCGGTTTCTATAAAGACCCAACTCGTCCGAACGGTTGGAACAATACTGTTTTGGCCGGCGCGAGTATGCCTCACCCATTGTGGGAGCAACAAGGTGTTCAAGCCGTTGAGTTGGATGCCAAAGGTCAGCCCGTTATGATTAAAGACGAGCATGGCAACCTGACTCCTAAACTGTATTGGGAATCTACCGGTCTGCACAGCCGTCGTCTGCCTAACGGTAAAGTAATCCAAAAAGAGTACGATGCGTATGTGCGCGATTTGGTAAACTACCTGGTATACATGGGTGAGCCTGCTCAATTGCAACGCCACCGTATCGGTTACATGGTTTTGACATTCCTGTTTGCCGTAATGTTGCCGTTGGCGTACTTCCTGAAAAAAGAATTCTGGAAAGACGTTCATTAATTCTTTTGAATCAAAAAGGCAAACCTGTTTCAGGTTTGCCTTTTTGTTTGTGAAATTGGTTTATGCGGAAATAATGTAAATTTTAAAATTACTTAATATAAACAGTGTGTTATTTTAAATTTATGGATTAAGTATTTGAAATTATGTATAATTCTTTCAGAATTTTTATAAGGCTTAAGGCCGTCTGAAAAGATTGATCAGGAGTAGAAGATTATGATGACTTTGTATTCGGGTATTACTTGTCCATTCAGCCAACGTTGCCGTTTTGTGTTGTATGAAAAAGGCATGGATTTTGAAATCAAAGATGTGGACGTGTTCAATAAACCCGAAGACTTGGCTTTGATGAATCCGTATAACCAAGTACCGGTCTTGGTTGAGCGTGATTTGATTTTGCATGAATCAAACATCATCAACGAATACATTGATGAGCGTTTCCCTCATCCTCAGTTGATGCCGGGTGATCCTGTTATGCGCGGTCGCGGCCGTTTGGTGCTGTACCGTATGGAAAAAGAATTGTTCAGCTTGGTACAAGTGTTGGAAAACCCTGAATCTACCAATAAAGAACAAGCTAAAGCGCGTGAAGCCATTGGCAATGGTTTGACATTGTTGGCACCATCTTTTACTAAAAACAAATACATCTTGGGCGATGACTTTTCTATGATTGATGTTGCCTTGTCTCCGCTGTTGTGGCGTTTGGATTATTACGACATCAAACTGGGTAAATCTGCTGCGCCTTTGCTGAAGTACGCCGAGCGCATTTTCCAACGCGAAGCCTTTATTGAAGCATTGACGCCGGCTGAAAAAGCCATGCGTCGTTAAGGGACGGATTTATGGCAACTTCAACCAAACCGTATTTTTTGCGCGCTTTGTATGAATGGTGTCTGGATAATAACCAAATACCACACATCGTCGCTTGGGTAAACGAACATACCCGTGTTCCGCTGCAGTATGTACGTGACAATGAGATTGTTTTAAATATTGGCCCTACTGCCAGCCATAATTTAAATATCGACAACGAATGGGTCAATTTCTCTGCCCGCTTTTCTGGCGTAGCGCACGAGATTTGGATTCCGGTTGGTCATATTGTCAGTATATTTGGTCGCGAAAGTGGAGAGGGTATGGGGTTTGAGGTAGAACCATATCAGCCTGCTTCTACCAGTCCTGCTGCAACGGAAGATAAAAAAGCTGAATCTGCGGAAGAAAAACCGAAAAAAGTATTGAAGCTTGTGAAGTAATCAAAGACAAAAGGCCGTCTGAAATGTTTCAGACGGCCTTTATTGATTAGGTATTGAAGGGAAGCTCTGATGCCTTATCTGGTTATTAATTAACCCAAACAAAAAAGCTCTTGTATTTAACAAGAGCTTTTTTGTTTAGTGGTGGAGGTAAGCGGGATCGAACCGCTGACCTCTTGCATGCCATGCAAGCGCTCTACCAACTGAGCTATACCCCCGAAATTTGGTGGCGAATCAGGGACTCGAACCCCGGACACAAGGATTATGATTCCTCTGCTCTAACCGACTGAGCTAATTCGCCGTTTCGTGAAGTCGCTATTATAGTTTTTTTTGAATATTTGGCAAGCGCTAATTTAGCTTTTTTTTATTTCTTATTGTTTTTAAAAAATAAAAAGTAGGTTGTCAGGCTATAGCTTATGGCAAATATCGCCGTGGCTAAAGCCTGTCCAATCAATATCGATGTCTTTGCCAAAAGCGATCACTTTAAAAAGTTCACCCATTTCGTGCTGATGTATCAGTTTCTGTACTGCGGCAGCGGCTTGGATATATTCAACCGAATCCGGGCTGCCGATTTGTGCCAGCAGGTCAGTGATGCCGAGATTGAGCAGGAAATAAGATTGGGGCAGGTAGCCGATTAAGTCCAAACCTGATTCCGTGCCGGCACGTGCAATATCGGTGAAATTAACGTGCGCAGTCAAATCGGTCAGACCGATATTGAAAAACGGATCATGGATGGTGTGGTGGCGATAGTGGCCGATAAATGTGCCTTCCTTACGTTGCGGATGGTAATACTGAGCGGCATCGAAGCCGTAATCGATAAATATCATGCCGCCGCGCTGCAATTTGGCGGCCAGGGTTTGGATAAAGGCATATTGTGCCGGATGCAGCTCGCTTGTGTATGAGGGAAGGGGAGGGAAGTATAAGGCGGCTGTTTGCGTAAGTTCGGCTTGGGCTAATGGTCTGATGGCTTCGATTAGCTCGTCATTCTTTAGGCTGACGCCGATTTGTTGAAACCCGTCATCTTGATAAATCAAGCGTTCAACCGGCATGGCATCCAATACTTCGTTGCCGATGATGATGCCGTCAAAGTGTTCGGGTAATGTGGTGAGGTGGATGACTTTTGTGGCTGCTTCGGGGGAAGTATGTTTAAGAATATATTGGCGTTGTCTCTCTGCAAGCTCTGCTGATAGTTCGATAATATAGTAATGATTTAGGCCGTCTGAAAGGTTTTGCAAGAGTGTGGCAGCGAGATGACCTGTGCCTGCACCAAATTCGTAGATATTGCCTGCTGTTTGCGGCAGTAATTCGGCAAGTTGTTTGGCAAGGGTTTGTCCGAATAGAGGGGAGAGGGTGGGGGCAGTAATGAAGTCGCCGTCTGTACCGATTTTATGGCTGCCTCCGCTGTAATAGCCGTATTGAGGTGTGTAAAGGGCAAGCTCCATAAAACGGGAGAAGGGTATCCAGTTTTGATGTTGTTCAATTTCGTTTTTTATGAGCTTGGTTAAGTGTGCTGAAGAGGCTTGTGCATTAGGGGAGGGGAGGGGGAGTTGAGGCTTCATGACTGTTAGATAATGTAAAAAATTTGAATTTGTTTGTATATTATAGCCCCTTATGAGAGGGGTGGTAATTGAGTATAAAAATACTATATGTAGTATTTTATACTATAAATAATACTACATATAGTATTTAATGCTAAACGAGACACTTAATAAACCCATATGTCATGCATCATTACATATATAAGATGTTGAATTTAAATCGTTTAGTGTTTTATTTCAGATAAGAAACGGATTTGACCTGATTGCCAAAATTTCTTATAGTGTCGGTTAGTGGGGCATAGTGGGTGAAAGTGGTTACTTTTTCCTAAAAAGTGTTCCGTGGAAGTGAAAACGAAAGATTTTAGGAAGGTGGGATTTTTAATCCCACTCTGTTTTATTTTAATCGAATTTGGGGTGTGATGTGTTTGGCGGTGCTCATGAATTGAGTATGGACAGTAAAGGGCGGTTGGCGATTCCTGCCAAATTCCGCGATATTTTGCTGCGCCGTTATACGCCTGCAATTGTGGTCACACTGGATTCCCGAAAAAAATTATTGATGTATCCCGAGCCCGTTTGGGAAGAAAAAGCCGAGCAGATTTTGAAGTTGAAAGTGGCCGGCAATGAATCTTTACAACGGTATCAGAATTTGCTGCTGCACAATGCGGAGATTTTGGAGTGGGACAGAGCCGGACGCGTTTTGATTCCGGCTAATCTGCGCAAACGCGTGGATTTTGAAAAAGAAGTTACTTTGGTTGGCCGTGCAAACCGTATGGAGTTGTGGGGCCGCGAACATTGGGAAGAGGAAATGAATCAGGCTTTGGATATCGATCCTGATGAATTGGCTTTCCAATTGAGTCAAACGGATTTGCAATTGTGAGTAAAGTTGAAAATTATCAGCATGTTACTGTCTTGTTGCATGAGGCGGTGGATGCGTTGGCAATCCGTGAAGACGGGATTTATGTGGACGGTACGTTCGGTAGGGGAGGGCATTCCCGACTGATTTTGTCGCGTTTGGGTGAGCAGGGGCGTTTGGTTGTTTTTGACAAAGACCCTGAGGCGATTGCGGTAGCCAATGAGCTGGCAGCGCAAGATAAACGCGTCAGTGTCGTACACAATGGTTTTGAGACATTTCAGACGGCCTTGGATGAATTGGGCATCGATAAG
The DNA here is from genome assembly GCF_002863305.2 of Neisseria perflava. Lineage (NCBI taxonomy): Bacteria > Pseudomonadati > Pseudomonadota > Betaproteobacteria > Neisseriales > Neisseriaceae > Neisseria > Neisseria perflava. The sequence continues at coordinate 1,664,564 of NZ_CP136962.1, read as the reverse complement.
ATTGACGGTGCGCTTTTTGATTTGGGGATTTCGTCGCCGCAAATTGACGATGGCAGCCGCGGATTCAGTTTCCGCTTTGATGCGCCGTTGGATATGCGGATGGATCCGACTCGTGGGATGTCTGCGGCAGAATGGATTGCAACCGCATCCGAACAGGATTTACACGAGGTAATTAAGAATTATGGTGAAGAGCGGTTTAGTCGCCAGATTGCGCGCGCCATTGTTGCGCAACGCGAGGAGAGTCCCATCGATACAACCCGCAAGTTGGCGCAGCTTGTGGCGCAAAACGTCCGTACTCGTGAGCGCGGACAAGACCCTGCAACGCGCACCTTCCAAGCAGTTCGCATCTTTATTAACCGCGAGCTCGAAGAGGTAGAGGCAGTTTTACCGCAGGTTGCAGGCCGTCTGAAAGAGAGTGGACGCTTGGCTGTCATTGCGTTCCATTCGCTGGAAGACAGAATTGTGAAGCAGTTTATTAAAAAATATTCGCAACATGCGCCATTGCCCCGTTGGGCAGTGGTTAAGGAAGCGGATTTACCTCAGCCGCCTTTGAAGGCTGTGGGCAAAGCAATCAAACCGGATTCGACAGAGACTGAAGCCAATCCGCGTGCGCGCAGTGCAGTTTTGCGTGTGGCGGAGCGAAGCAGTGGCGAATTTTCGGTTATTGAGTAGGGGATGGCGTCTAAACGCTGTCGTAAGAGATAGTCCTGTTGACAGGCCGTCTGAAAGTTTGAGATGGGTAAGTTGAATATTTTATTACTGGTTTTGGTGACGGTCTCAGCCTTTGCCGTAGTGTTTAAGCAAAACCAGTCCCGTTTGCATTTTATCGAGTTGGATAAGGCACAAAAACGGGAAATTCAGTTGGAACAGGATTACGCGCGCCTGAAATTGGAGCAAGCAAGATTGGCAAACCACAAGTTGATTAAAGTGGCGGCCGAAAAGCAACATCTGCTTCCTCCGGGTGCGCATAATACGGCTATGCTGGAACGCAAAAAATAAGAATACAGAGCCTTGCATTGGTGCAAGATTTACGGGATTTGATGGCTCACTGAGCAGCTAAGTCATGAGAAGTTCAACATGTTAATTAAGAACGAATATAAACCTCAAATGCTGTCTGGAACAACAAAAACGAAAAAGCCGCTGACAAGTAACGGGCGAATCGGTTTGGTGCTGGGCGCTGTTGCGCTGGCATTTACCGGTCTGTTGGTACGCGGGGTTTATCTGCAAACCAGTCAGCATGAATTTTTGAAAAATCAGGGCGACCAACGTTTTGTGCGTACGCTTCCGCTGCCGGCATCACGCGGTATGATTACCGACCGCAATGGTGCTACATTGGCTTTGAGTGCGCCTACCGAATCATTGTATGCCATGCCTTCCGGTATGGAGGAAATGCCGACTGACGAGCAGTTGGAAAAATTGTCGGCCATTGCTGATGTGCCTGTTGAAGTTTTGAAAAATAAATTGTCTAAAAAAGACAAAGGCTTTATCTACTTGAAACGTCAACTCAGCTACGAGAAAGCAGAAGAAATCAAAGCATTGGGCATTAAAGGCATTGCATTCCAAAAAGAATTGAAACGCCATTACCCGATGGGCAATCTGTTTGCGCATGTTATCGGTTTTACCAATATCGACGGCAAAGGTCAGGAGGGCTTGGAGCTTTCTCGTGAAGACAGCCTGCGCGGTGAAGATGGCGCGAAAGTCGTATTGCGCGACAACAAAGGCAACATCGTAGACAGCCTCGACTCTCCGCGCAACAGCGTGCCTAAAAACGGCCAAGACATGATTTTGTCTTTGGATCAGCGTATTCAAACGCTGGCTTATGACGAGTTAAACAAAGCGGTGGCTTATCACAAAGCCAAAGCAGGTACTGTTGTGGTATTGGATGCGCAAACCGGCGAAATTTTGGCTTTGGTCAACAGCCCGGCTTACGATCCGAATCAACCGGGTCAAGCCAATAGCGAACAGCGCCGCAACCGCGCTGTAACCGACATGATTGAACCAGGTTCTGCCATGAAGCCGTTTACCATTGCTAAAGCATTGGATTCAGGCAAAGTGGATGCGACCGACACATTTAATACCCTGCCTTACAAAATCGGTCCGGCTACCGTACAAGATACCCACGTTTATCCTACTTTGGATGTGCGCGGCATTATGCAAAAATCTTCCAACGTCGGTACCAGTAAACTTTCTGCCATGTTTACGCCTAAAGAAATGTACGATTTCTATCACGATTTAGGTGTAGGCGTGCGCATGCATTCAGGCTTTCCTGGTGAGACTGCAGGTTTGTTGAGAAGCTGGCGCAGATGGCAAAAAATCGAACAGGCAACTATGTCTTTCGGTTATGGCCTGCAATTAAGCCTGCTGCAATTGGCGCGTGCCTATACTGTCTTGACCCATGACGGCGAATTGTTGCCGGTCAGCTTTGAAAAACAAGCGGTTGCACCTAAAGGCAAGCGCGTCATCAAAGCCTCTACTGCGAAAAAAGTGCGCGAGTTGATGGTTTCCGTTACTGAAGCCGGCGGTACCGGTACTGCCGGTGCTGTGGATGGTTTTGACGTAGGTGCGAAAACCGGTACGGCGCGTAAACTGGTCAATGGCCGCTATGTAGACAACAAGCACGTCGGTACGTTTATCGGTTTTGCTCCGGCTAAAAATCCACGCGTGATTGTGGCCGTTACCATCGACGAACCGACTGCCAACGGCTATTACGGCGGCGTGGTTGCCGGTCCCGTATTCAAAGAAGTCATGAGCGGAAGCTTGAACATCTTGGGCGTTTCCCCGACCAAACCTTTAAGTAATACCGCTACTGTCAAAGTATCGTCATAATCCAAACAATCAAAGAGACATTGTTTATGTTCAGCAAGTTAACTCCCTTGGCTGAAACCAACTTTCCGCCTCTGCTGTGTGAAAACGCAGCAGGGCGTTTGTTGCATTCAGACAGCCGACAAATTAAACAGGGTGACATTTTCGTTGCCTGCCAGGGCGAATATACAGACGGCCGTAACTATATTCCTGCCGCCATCGCCAACGGTGCAACCTTTGTTTTTTGGGATGATGACGGAAAATTCACATGGAATCCCGAATGGAACGTTCCCAATCAAGGCATTAAAGATCTGAAACATCGCGCCGGTATGTTGGCGGCGCAGGTTTATGGCAATGTTTCAGACGGCCTTAAAGTTTGGGGCGTAACCGGTACCAACGGCAAAACCTCTATCACACAATGGCTGGCGCAAGCTGCCGATCTGTTGGGCGAAAAAACCGCCATTATCGGCACAGTCGGCAACGGTTTTTGGGGCGCATTGGAAGAGACCACGCATACCACGCCTGCTCCTGTCGATGTTCAAACCCTGCTCTACCGCTTCCGCCAGCAAGGCGCAACAGCCGCCGCGATGGAAGTTTCCAGCCACGGCCTTGACCAATCACGCGTCAACGGCGTGCCGTTTTGCAGTGCAATCTTCACTAATCTCACCCGCGACCACCTCGATTATCACGGTACCATGGAAGCCTACGGTGCCATCAAATCGCGCCTGTTCTACTGGCATGGTCTGCAACACGCCATCATCAATGTCGATGATGAATACGGTGCGGAACTCGCAGGCCGTCTGAAAAAAGACTGTCCCGATTTAGCCGTTTACGGCTATGGTTTCAGTGAACACGCCGACATCCGCATTACCGATTTCACCGCCTCTTCAGACGGCATGGAAGCCGTATTCCAAACCCCATGGGGCGAAGGAAAATGCCGCACTCGTCTGCTTGGACGGTTCAACGCACAAAACCTCGCCGCCTGCATCGCCTTGCTTTGTGCCAACGGTTATCCGCTTGATAAAGTATTGGCTGTACTGGCAAAAATCCGTCCCGCCTCAGGTCGCATGGACTGCATCATGAACAGCGGCAAGCCCTTGGTCGTCGTCGATTACGCCCACACACCTGACGCATTGGAAAAAGCACTCTCTACCTTGCAGGAAATCAAACCGCAGGGCGCGGCTTTGTGGTGCGTCTTCGGCTGCGGCGGCAACCGCGACCGTGGCAAACGTCCATTGATGGGCGCAGCAGCCGTACAGGGTGCGGATAAAGTTGTCGTAACCAGCGACAACCCACGCTTGGAAAATCCGCAAGACATCATCAACGACATCCTGCCTGCCGTGCCTAATCCTGAACGTGTCGAAGTTGATCGTGCCGTCGCCATCCGTTATGCGGTTGAGCAGGCTGCCACGAACGACATCATTCTGATTGCCGGTAAAGGGCATGAAAACTATCAGGATGTACAAGGCGTGAAGCACCATTTCTCCGATTTTGAAATCGCAGAAAAAGCGTTGGCAGAGCGCGGTTAAGCCATATCGCAAATGTTCAGACGACCCGAAACCTTAAGGCCGTCTGAAAAAGATTTAAACATATACAACAAAAGCAAAACGACACACGCATTACGGCACGTCAGCCATTAAACCCATCACAGTTGTTTGTTTTAGAGGACTTTTTAACAAGGCCGTCTGGACAACAAGGAGACCGATTTGATGCTGAAAATGCCGACAAAAACCTTATTAATCAGTGCAGCCGTAGTTTTATTCGCAGGCTGTACAACCAAACAACTTCCGCGTCCTACTGCCGAAATCGAGCAGTTGAGGGCACAACAGCCTCCTGCCGAGCAAAGCCTGCCCAATCCTGTTAAAGGCAAACGTTTTGACGATACTTGGGGCGCGGCGCGCAGTCAGGGGCGCAGGCATGAAGGTGTGGATATTTTTGCTAAGAAAAATACGCCGATACGCAGTACCACGCCCGGCATCGTAACCAAAATCGGGCGCAACCGATTGGGCGGTAAAGTTATTGGTATTCAAGGGCCGGGTGCGTGGCATTACTATGCCCACCTGAATAAATTTGCCCGTATCCGCCTGTATGAGCGAGTCAAAGAAGGGCAGGTCATCGGCTATGTCGGTAAAACCGGCAACGCTAAAACCACACCGGCCCACCTGCATTACGGCGTGTATCTGCCCAGCGGCGCGGTAAATCCGTATCCGCTGATTAATCAGGAAAGATAAAATTTTCAAACGTCGTCTGAAATAAATTTTGAAACAAATAATAAGGGAATATTATGGGTATTTTTCGCTGCAATAAATGCGGTTGCATGAATGAGCATTACTACGAATCTGGAATGAGTGAAATTGCTTGTCCAAAATGCACGGCTCCGGTTAAGGTTTACGACACTTTATTTTTTGTCAGTAAATTGTTGGAACGTTATTTTTCAGTGAACCGGGAATTGCAGGCTTTGAAGCAACAGGAAGACGGCAGGGAGGAAAATACACAGCAAGATACTGGTTCGGAAAATCAAAATTATAATCTGCTGGCAGGCGTCAATTTATCGGAAACCGACATTTTAGCTACTGAAAAACAACATGAACCAATACGGCAATGGTTTGCCCGAGCCAATATTGTGCCGATGTTTAACTTTCAGGCGGTCAATATGAGCGGTTTTTTTGATGAGGCTGCCATTAAATTAGGCAACAATTATCAGATTACTAAAAATATGTTGGGGCAGATTAGTTGGGCATATAGTCACAACCACACAAGCATTAGTTTGGATATAGGCAAAATGTCGCAAAAAGATGGGCAAACAATGAATAATCTATGCCGACAATTTTATAGCCATACTCTGTTTTCTAAGTATTTCTATCAGAAACAGGAAAAAATTGTTCGCTTGAATCTGCAACGTGCTACTGCCATCAAGCACTTTTTTTGTGGTGGTTGGCTTGAATGGTTTGCGCTGGGCAAAATGCTTGAAGAAGCAAAACACAAAGGTAAGGATTATGCTTTTTCTTGCGCTCGAAATGTAAAAGTCAAATTCGACAATGAAGATAAACAGGAGTTAGATGTTGTATTTTTGCCGATGGGTAAAGAGCCGGTTGTGGTGGAATGTAAATCAGGGGAGTTCAGACGAGACATTGAAAAATATGTACGCTTGAAAAAACGATTGAATTTGCCGGATGACCGCTTTGTGATACTGGTTGCCGATTTAGAGGAAAGCCAGGCAGTGGCATTAGGCAGTATGTACGGTTTAACTTTTGTTACGCCTAAATCTATGATGAAACATTTACAGATGGTTATGTGAGGCCGTCTGAAAAAAACAAACGAAAGAAACCATGAAACCACTAGACCTAAATTTCATCTGCCAAACTCTCGACCTTCCGATGCCGTCTGAAAATCAACCCGTTTCGCGTATCGTTACAGACAGCCGCGATATTCAGGACGGCGACGTATTTTTCGCGCTTGCCGGTGAACGCTTTGACGCGCATGACTTTGTTGAAGATGTATTGGCAGCGGGGGCGACGGCGGTTGTAGTCTCGCGCGAAGATTGTGCGGCTTTGAAAGGCGCATTGAAGGTTAACGATACGCTTGCGGCTTTGCAAAAACTGGCGAAGGCGTGGTGTGAAAATGTGAATCCGTTTGTCTTTGGTATTACCGGCTCTTCCGGCAAAACGACGGTTAAAGAGATGTTGGCCGGCGTATTGCGTCATCGATTCGGTGATGAAGCTGTGTTGGCGACTGCCGGCAATTTCAACAACCATATCGGCCTGCCGCTGACTTTGTTGAAACTGAACGAAAAACACCGCTATGCCGTCATTGAAATGGGTATGAACCATTTTGGCGAATTGTCTTTGCTGACCCGAATCGCCGGTCCGAATGTCGCTCTGGTCAATAACGCTTTGCGCGCGCATGTTGGTTGCGGTTTTGATGGGGTTGGTGATATTGCCAAAGCCAAAAGTGAAATCTACGAAGGTTTGCTTTCAGACGGCATTGCGTTGATTCCGTGCGAAGATGCCAATATCGCTACATTTGAAGCGGCTACTGCACAATTGAACGCTCAGTCTTTCGGTGTTGCCAGTGGCGATGTCCATGCGGAAAATATTGAGTTGAAACCGTTGTCCTGCGAATTTGATTTGGTGCGTGGTAATGAACGTGTTGCCGTGGTACTGCCGGTCCCCGGCCGTCACAATGTGCATAATGCCGTAGCAGCGGCGGCTCTGGCTTTGGCGGCAGGCTTGAGCCTTACCGAAGTTTCAGACGGTCTGAAAAATTTCAGTAATATCAAAGGCCGTCTGAATATCAAGCAAGGCATTAAAGATGCAACTTTGATTGACGATACTTATAATGCCAACCCTGATAGCATGAAAGCTGCCATTGATGTGCTTGCCGCTATGCCTGCGCCGCGTATTTTTGTGATGGGCGACATGGGCGAATTGGGTGAGGATGAGGCAGTCGCCATGCACGCCGAAGTTGGTGCGTATGCACGGGATAAAGGCATCGAGGCCGCGTATTTTGTCGGCGATAACAGCGTTGAAGCGGCAGAAACATTTGGCGCGGAAGGTTTGTGGTTTGCTGACAAAGATCCGCTGATTCAAGTGTTGAGCCACGATTTGCCCGAACGCGCTACTGTATTGGTCAAAGGCTCGCGCTTTATGAAGATGGAAGAAGTGGTCGAGGCGTTGGCAGCAACAACTGCTTAAAAGGCCGTCTGAAATATGAAAAAGATTTTACTATTGACTGGTTTGCTGATTGCCGCGTTTTATGCCGGAATGAAAGTACAGGCATTTATCTATGAAGATACCTGCTTGGACTTGGGCGGCGGAAAGAATCCTGGAAACTATCCGATTTGCGTGGTAGAGAAATAATCTTACTCAATAAGGCCGTCTGAAATTTCAGACGGCATACCGATTGATTTTTAATTGGGCAATAAGCCCGCTGTAACAACAAAAACAAAAAAGGAAGCCCCATGTTTTTATGGCTCGCACATTTCAGTAACTGGTTAACCGGTCTGAATATTTTTCAATACACCACATTCCGCGCTGTCATGGCGGCTTTGACTGCTTTGGCGTTTTCCCTATTGCTTGGTCCGTGGACCATCCGCAAGCTGACTGCGCTTAAAGTCGGCCAAGCCGTCCGTACCGACGGCCCTCAAACCCACCTGATCAAAAACGGTACGCCAACCATGGGCGGCTCGCTGATTTTGACCGCCATTACCGTGTCCACAATCTTGTGGGGCAACTGGGCAAATCCTTATATCTGGATTCTCTTAGGCGTCCTGCTTGCTACCGGCGCACTCGGTTTTTACGACGACTGGCGCAAAGTGGTTTATAAAGACCCTAACGGCGTGTCTGCCAAATTTAAAATGGTGTGGCAGTCCAGCGTTGCCATCATCGCTGGTTTGGCATTGTTCTACCTTGCGACAAATTCCGCCAACAATATCCTGATTGTTCCCTTCTTCAAACAAGTTGCCTTGCCGCTTGGTGTAGTCGGCTTCTTGGTATTGTCCTACCTGACCATCGTCGGCACATCCAATGCCGTTAACCTGACCGATGGTTTGGACGGCTTGGCCGCATTCCCCGTTGTACTTGTTGCCGCCGGTCTTGCCATCTTTGCTTATGCCAGCGGCCACTCCCAATTTGCCCAATACCTGCAATTGCCTTACGTTGCCGGCGCAAACGAAGTGGTGATTTTCTGTACCGCCATGTGCGGCGCCTGTCTCGGCTTTTTGTGGTTTAACGCCTATCCGGCGCAAGTCTTTATGGGCGACGTCGGCGCACTCGCGCTCGGTGCGGCACTCGGTACCGTTGCCGTCATCATCCGCCAAGAATTTGTCCTCGTCATCATGGGCGGCCTGTTTGTTGTCGAAGCCATTTCCGTTATGTTGCAAGTCGGTTGGTACAAACGCACCAAAAAACGCATTTTCCTGATGGCGCCGATTCATCACCATTACGAACAAAAAGGCTGGAAAGAAACCCAAGTCGTCGTCCGTTTCTGGATTATCACCATCGTCTTGGTGCTGATTGGTTTGAGTACCCTTAAAATCCGCTAAATCTCCAAAGGCCGTCTGAAAGTTTCAGACGGCCATTATGTAAGGTAAGCATGCTTGCCTGAATCCTACGTCTCAAAATAAATCCCGCAATAATCCACACAGAAAGTCCCCAAACATGTACCAATCTTTTGGCGGCGCAACCGGCATCCGCACCCTGACCGACCGTTTCTACGACTTGATGGAACTTGAGCCGCAATACCAAGCCTTGCGCCAAATGCACGGCGAAGACATGACCCTGATACGCGAAAAGCTCTACGAATTTTTCAGCGGCTGGCTCGGCGGCCCGCAACTCTTTGTCGAAAAATACGGCCATCCCCAACTGCGTGCCCGCCATATGCCTTTTGCCGTCAACGTACAAGTCCGCAACGAATGGATCGCCTGCTTTGCCCAAGCCATGAGCGAACTGGACATCGACAAAGCACTTGCCGAGCCGGTTTTAATCCAAGTTTTTGCCATGGCAGATTGGTGTCGTAACCAAAACGAAGACGGTATCGAACCGCCTATACCGCCAATGGCGGTTGACCCATGGGTGCGCACACCGGAATTGCAGCAGATTTTGAGTAGCTACGGTGTAAACGGATTTTTTGAGGAATTTTCAGATTAAGTCTGTTTGAAAATGCTGCTATGACATTAAAGAATATAAGAGAGAATGTAAAATGAAAAATTGGTTAAGAAGAATAGCAGTTGCTTTGTTTGGATTCGGACAGATGGCTAATGCAAGTGATATCCCAAATTTTGCAGAAACAGAGCAAGAAGCCAAACAAGGGAATGCTGCATCCCAATTTAATTTAGGTTTGATGTATTACTTGGGGAAAGGGGCTACCAAAGATTATAAACAGGCAGAACATTGGTTCCGTAGAGCGGCAGAACAGGGGGATGTTGAAGCGCAGAGCAATCTAGGGGGATTATATTATAAGGGACAAGGTGTTGCTCAAGATTATGAGCAAGCCAAATATTGGTTTCAAAAAGCTGCTGCACAAGGCTTTGCTAAAGCTCAGTATGATTTAGGAACAATCTATTTTTTTGGTAAAGGCATTGAACAAGATTATGATCAAGCAGCTCAATGGTATGAAAAGGCGGCAGAACAAGGGTATCTTGATGCCCAATACAATTTAGCCATTATGTATGATAACGGATTAGGTGTCGGTAAAGCTCCTGAGAAGGCGTTCCAATGGTATCGAAAGGCGGCGGAGCAGGGAGATAATCAAGCACAATATACTGTGGCTACAAGGTATATGCATGGTTTAGGCGTGCAAAAAGATTTTAAACAGGCGGTGCTATGGCTACATCGTGCAGCAGATCAAGAAAATATCAAAGCTCAATCAGATCTTGGCGTGGCTTATCATAATGGATTCGGTGTTCGTCAAGATGATAAGCAGGCCTTATATTGGTATCGTAAAGCAGCGGAGCAAGGAAATTCTGAGGCCCAATATAATTTAGGTGTTATGTATCATTACGGACAAGGTGTTCCTCAAAATCAATCTGTTGCTAAAGAATGGTTTAGCAAGGCATGCCATAATGGATCGCAACAGGGCTGTGATGCTTATCAAAAATTGGATCAGACAGGGTATTGAATCTTTTTAAAAGCCGTCTGAAAAATTAGGATAAAACAGAAACAATAATTGGAATGTGATAGATTTTAGAATGAAGGTTTCGATGAAAAAAATAATAATGGGCGTGATGGCTTGCTTTGGGTTAGGGCAGGCAGCTTTAGCTGAAAGTATTCCGGATTTTAAGAATATGTTGAGAGCTGCGGAGCAAGGAGATCCAGAAGCTCAATTAAGTATTGGAGCAATGTATGCGAATGGACAGGGTATTAGTCAAGACAACAGGCTAGCAGTGCAGTGGTTTCGTAAGGCAGCAGAGCAAGAGAATGCTAAAGCTCAATTTAACTTGGGTGTAATGTATCAGCTAGGGCAAGGTGTTGGTCAAGATTATGTACAGGCGGCAGAATGGTATCGTAAGGCTGCCGAACAGGGTGATACTGGAGCCCAAAATAATTTGGGTATGCTGTATCAGAATGGGCAAGGTATTAATCAAGACTATGCTCAAGCTGCAAAATGGTTTAATAAGGCTGCAGATCAGGAAAACACAGCTGCTCAGTTAAATCTAGGTTTGCTGTATGCTAATGGGCAAGGTGTCGAGCGAGACTATGCACAGGCGTTAAAATGGTTTCGTAGAGCTGCAGAACATGGGGATGCGGCAGGTCAATATAATTTGGGTTTAGCATATGCAAATGGTAAAGGGGGACGTCAGGATTACACGCAGGCTATAGAATGGTATCGCAAGGCAGCAGAGCAAGGGAATGTAGATGCACAATATAATTTAGGTGGTATGTACGCTAGCGGAAAAGGTGTAAGACAAGATTATGTACAGGCGATTGAGTGGTACAGAAAGGCAGCAGAGCAAGGTGATATGGTTGCGCAATTAAATGTGGGTGTAATGTATGCTAATGGCCAAGGAGTTGAGCAAGACTACGTACAAGCTGTGAAGTGGTATCGCAAGGCGGCAGAACAAGGAAATGCCAAAGCTCAATTTAATTTGGGTGTAGTGTATGCCACTGGGCAAGGAGACCGTCAAGACTACGTACAAGCAGCACAGTGGTACCATAAGGCAGCAGAACAAGGCTTAGCTGATGCTCAATATAATTTGGGCGAGATGTATTATTACGGACGAGGCATTCGTCAAAATCATACTCTTGCCAAGGAATGGTTTGGTAAGGCATGTCAGAATGGATTGCAACAAGGCTGCGAGGCGTATCGTCACTTGGATGGTGCAGAATTTTGAATCAAAGGCCGTCTGAAAAACTAGGATAAAACAGAAATAATAATTTGAATGTAATGGATTTTAAAATGAATAAATTATTAAAAAAAATAATGAGAATCCTATTATCTTTGTGCTTAGTGCAGGAGGTTTGTGCGGATAATGTGCCGGATTTTCAGGAAACGCTTCAAGCTGCAAAACAAGGGGATGCTCCTGCTCAATATAATTTGGGTCTGATGTACACTCAAGGACAAGGAGTCCGTCAAGACTATGTCGAAGCAGTCAAATGGTATCGTAAGGCAGCAGAACAAGGGGATGCCGTTGCCCAATATAATTTAGGTTTAAAATATGCTGATGGGATAGGAGTCCGTCAAGACTATGTCGAAGCAGTCAAATGGTATCACAAGGCGGCAGAACAAGGCTTAGCTGGTGCCCAATATAATTTGGGTGTGGCTTATGAAGAAGGACAAGGAGTCCGCCAAGATGATGCGCAAGCAGTGCAGTGGTTTTACAAGGCAGCAGAGCAAGGGGATGCTTATGCACAATATAATTTGGGCGTGATGTATGACAATGGGCGAGGCGTCCGTCAAGATGATGCACAGGCAGTGCATTGGTATCGCAAGGCGGCAGAACAAGGCTTAGTGGGTGCCCAATATAATTTGGGTGTGATGTATGCCCAAGGTCAAGGAGTCCGTCAAGATGATAAGCAGGCAGTGCATTGGTATCGTAAGGCGACAGAACAAGGAGATGTACAAGCTCAATATAATTTGGGTTGGATGTATGCCCAAGGACAAGGAGTTCGTCAAGATGATAGGCAGGCAGTGCATTGGTATCGCAAGGCAGCGGAACAAGGGGATGCAAAGGCTCAATTAAATTTGGGTGTGATGTATGTTCAAGGGCAAGGAGTCCGTCAAGATGATAAGCAGGCAGTACATTGGTATCGCAAGGCGGCAGAACAAGGGGTTGCCGAAGCTCAATATAATTTGGGTTTAATGTATGCCAAGGGGCAAGGAGTCCGTCAAGATGATACACAGGTAGTGCAGTGGTATCGCAAGGCGGCAGAACAAGGGCTTGCTGAAGCTCAATATAATTTGGGGTTAATGTATTATCACGGACGAGGCATTCGTCAAAATCATAATCTTGCCAAAGAGTGGTTTGGTAAGGCATGTCAGAATGGATTGCAGCAAGGCTGCGAGGGGTATCGCCACTTGGATGGTACAGAATTTTGAATCTAAGGCCGTCTGAAACCCTTGGATAAAACAGAAATAATAATTTGAATGTAATAGATTTTAAAATGAATAAATTATTAAAAAAAATGATGGTAGCCTTGCTGGTTTTCGGTATAGGACAAACAGTGTATGCGGAAGAGGTTCCTGATGTTCAGAAAATTTTGTGGGTGGCGGAACAAGGTTATGTTCCTGCTCAATATATTTTGGGTGTAATGTATGCTGATGGACAAGGCGTGCGTCAAGACTATGCTGAAGCGGTCAAGTGGTATCGTAAAGCAGCGAAACAGGGAGATACCCGAGCACAATCTAATTTGGGGTTGATGTATGTCAACGGAAAAGGTGTGCGCCAGGATTATGCAGAGGCAGTGCGGTGGTTTCGCAAGGCAGCAGAACAAGGGGATGCAGCTGCCCAATCCAATTTGGGTGTAATGTATGTCAACGGACAAGGCGTACATCAAGACTATGCTGAAGCGGCGAAATGGTTCCATAAAGCAGCGGAACAAGGAAGTGCTGAAGCCCAACTTAATTTAGGTGTGATGTATGCTAATGGGCAAGGTATGATCCAAGACTATGTCGAAGCGGCAAAATGGTATAGAAAAGCGGCAGAACAGGGTGATGCTCAAGCCCAATATAATTTAGGTGTGATGTATACCGACGGACAAGGTGTACGCCAAGACTATGTCGAAGCGGTTAAATGGTATCGTAAAGCTACAAAGCAGGGTGATGTCAAAGCCCAATATAATTTAGGTGTGATGTATGCCAATGGACAAGGAGTCCGTCAAAACTATGTGCAGGCAGTGAAGTGGATTGAAAAGGCAGCAATGCAAGGTCATGTCAAAGCCCAATATAATGTGGGTGCGATGTATGCTAATGGACAAGGTGTCCGCCAAAACCTAAGAGTTGCCAAAGCGTGGCTCGGTATGGCATGTAATAACGGTAATCGGCTAGGATGTGACGGTTACCGTCGTTTAGAATCGGATTATTGAGCGGTTTATGAAATGCCGTCTGAAACCCTAGGATAAAACAGAAACAATAATTTGAAAGAAATGGATTTTAGAATGAATAAATTATTAAAAAAAATAATGGTAGCCCTGCTGTCTTTAGGCTTAGCACAGGCTGTTTGGGCTGATAATGTGCCGGATTTTAAGGAAACGCTTCAAGCTGCAGAGCAAGGGAATGCTCAAGCTCAATTTAATTTGGGTCTGAGGTATGCAAAAGGGCAAGGAGTCCGTCAAGACTATGCACAGGCAGTGCAGTGGTATCGCAAGGCTGCGGAACAAGGGGTTGCAAAAGCCCAATATAATTTGGGTTTGATGTATGACCAAGGGCAAGGAGTCCGTCAAGATGATGTACAGGCGGTGCAGTGGTATCGCAAGGCAGCAGAACAAGGGGTTGCAGAAGCCCAATATAATTTGGGTGTGATGTACGACAATGGGCAAGGAGTCCGTCAGGACTATGCACAGGCAGTGCAGTGGTATCGCAAGGCGGCAGAACAAGGGGATGCTCAAGCCCAATATAATTTGGGTGTTGCGTATACCAACGGGCAAGGAGTCCGTCAAGACCTTGTACAGGCAGAGCAGTGGTATCGCAAGGCGGCAGAACAAGGATTGGCTAATGCTCAATATAATTTGGGTGTGGCGTATGCTAATGGGCAAGGAGTCCGTCAAGACCTTGTACAGGCGGTGCAGTGGTATCGCAAGGCGGCAGAACAAGGGTTTGCGCAAGCTCAATACAATTTTGGTGTGATGTATGCCAAAGGAGAAGGTGTTCGTCAGAACTATAAGATTGCCAAAGAGTGGTTTGGTAAGGCTTGTGATAACGGACTACAACAAGGTTGTGATGCTTATCGAAAATTGGATCAGAAAGGATATTGAATCCTTATTCAAAGGCCGTCTGAAAAACCATAGGACAAAACCAAAATGACTTTTCAAAATAAAAAAATCCTCGTCGCCGGGCTTGGTGGCACGGGTATTTCCATGATTGCCTATCTGCGCAAAAACGGCGCAGAGGTTGCTGCGTATGATGCGGAGCTGAAAGCCGAGCGCGTGTCGCAAATTGGTAAGATGTTTGACGGGCTGGTGTTTTACACAGGCCGTCTGAAAGATGCGTTGGATAATGGTTTCGATATTCTTGCGCTCAGTCCCGGCATCAGCGAGCGGCAGCCGGATATTGAGGCGTTCAAGCAAAACGGCGGACGCGTGTTGGGCGACATCGAATTGCTGGCGGACATTGTGAACCGTCGCGGCGACAAGGTGATTGCAATTACCGGCAGCAACGGCAAAACCACGGTAACGAGCTTGGTCGGCTATCTCTGCATCAAGTGCGGGCTGGATACTGTCATCGCGGGCAATATCGGCACGCCGGTTTTGGAAGCGGAATTGCAGCGCGAAGGCAAAAAGGCGGACGTGTGGGTGTTGGAGCTTTCCAGCTTCCAACTGGAAAACACCGAAAGCCTGCGCCCAACTGCGGCGACGGTGCTGAACATCTCCGAAGACCATCTCGACCGCTACGACGACTTGCTTGACTATGCGCATACCAAGGACAAGATTTTCCGTGGCGATGGCGTGCAGGTTTTGAATGCAGACGATACGTTCTGTCGTGCCATGAAGCGCGCCGGGCGCGATGTGAAATGGTTTTCGTTGGAGCACGAAGCCGATTTTTGGTTGGAACGCGAGACAGGCCAACTGAAACAAGGCAATGAAGATTTGATTGCCACGCAAGACATCCTGCTGCAAGGCTTGCACAACGCCGCCAACGTTATGGCTGCCGTCGCTTTGTGTGAGGCTATCGGTTTGCCGCGCGAGGCATTGCTCGAACACGTCAAAACCTTCCAAGGCCTGCCGCACCGTGTGGAAAAAATCGGCGAGAAAAACGGCGTGGTATTTATTGACGACAGCAAAGGCACGAACGTCGGTGCGACTGCCGCTGCGATTGCCGGTTTGCAAAATCCGCTCTTCGTGATTTTGGGCGGCATGGGCAAAGGGCAGGACTTCACGCCCCTGCGCGACGCGCTTGTCGGCAGGGCAAAAGGCGTGTTCCTGATCGGTGTCGATGCGCCGCAAATCTGCCGCGATTTGGACGGCTGCGGTCTGAATATAACCGACTGCGCTACTTTGGAAGAAGCGGTTCAGACGGCATACGCTCAAGCCGAAGCGGGCGATATCGTGCTGCTCAGCCCCGCCTGCGCGAGCTTCGATATGTTCAAAGGCTATGCGCACCGTTCGGAAGTGTTTATCGAAGCGTTCAAAGCTTTGTAAGGCCGTCTGAAAGATGAAAGTCGGGTTGAAAATCGGCTTGGCGGCAGTCGTGCTTTCGGCTGTCGCCGCTTTGGTGTTTTGGTTTGCCGCGCCGATTCGTTCCATGACAACCGTTACTATGCCAAGTGAAGCGCCGTTACCTGAAGATGCAGTTATCGACAGATTGGTCGTGCATAAAAGCAAGCGCACCATGTCGGCCTACTCGCAAGGCAGGCTGCTGAAAACCTATCCCATTTCGTTGGGCAAGCAACCGGTCGGGCATAAACAGTTTGAAGGCGACGGCAAAACGCCCGAAGGAAAATACCGCATCAATGAGCGTAATCCCAACAGCGGCTACCATAAAAACCTCGGCGTTTCCTATCCCAACGAAGCCGATAAAGCCTACGCAGCGGCACAAGGCAAAAGCCCGGGCGGGTTGATTAAAATCCACGGCATGAAAAACGGCTGGGGTTTTATTGGCAAAAAACACCTGCAAAAAGACTGGACCAATGGCTGCATCGCGGTAACGGACGAAGAAGTCGACGAACTCTACCGCAGTGTAAAACACAACGCGGAAATTGAGATTCTGCCGTAAGTTTCATGCTTGCTGAAGTGATGAGAGTAGGTTAAAAACTGGTATCGATTGCTTGTTAGGCCGTCTGAAAAGCTCGGTAGGGCAGGGGACTTGATACTGGGATTTTTATCTAAAATAAGCCGCCAATCCTTCCTAAGGATAGGTCAACACGCTTTCTCTTTTTTGAACCGTAGATTCTGAATTGTTGGTTTGGAAATAAACCTTTAAAATAACGTTAATTCATTTTTTCAGACGGCCTTCTTGCCCATTAGCAGGCCGTCTGAATATTTTATTCAAGCCGTTACGGATGTTTTCATGATTAGTCTTTCCAAAATGCTTGACCGGCCGATTGCGCGCGATGGTCGGAAGTTTGATGTTTCTCTCTTGTGGATGGTCGTCTTAATGACGGTCTTCAGCCTGGTAATGATTTATTCGGCTTCTATTGTGTATGCGGCATCGGAAGGGGACAGCCAGTTTTCTTTTGTGTCTAAGCAGGCAATCTTTATCCTGTTTACGGTGGCCATATGCTTGCCGCTTTTCCTGCTGAAGATGAGCTTCTGGCGGCGGATTGTTCCGTTTTATTTTGCTGTTTCGTGCTTGCTGTTGGCGGTGGTGCTGGTTGTCGGCCGTGAGATTAACGGCGCGACGCGCTGGATTCATATCGGACCGCTCAACCTGCAACCGACTGAATTTTTCAAATTGGCGACGGTCTTGTATTTGTCCAGCCTGTTTACGCGCCGTGAAGAAATGTTGCGTGGCTTGGATTCTTTAGGCTGGTCATCCCTATTTTCGGGTATCGGTGATTTGCTGTCCTGCCCGTTTAAGGCGGAGGCCAGGGTGCGGGTCAAGGAACGCGCCATCAAGTTCAAAACTCTGTTGTGGCCAATTGTGTCGATTGCCATCAGCTTGATTTTAATTATGTTGCAACCGGATTTTGGTTCGTTTGTCGTGATTGTCGTGATTACTATGGGCATGCTGTTTCTGGCAGGCTTCCCGTGGAAATATTTCGCCGTGCTGGTGTTGACGGTATTGAGCGGAATGGGGTTGCTGATTTGGGCTGCACCTTACCGTATGGCGCGTGTGGCGGCGTTTTTGAACCCATGGAGTGATCCTTTGGGCAAGGGTTATCAGTTGACGCAGTCTTTGATGGCTATTGTGCGCGGCGGCTGGTTTGGCGAGGGTCTGGGTGCGAGCCTGGGTAAACGCTTTTACCTGCCCGAGCCGCATACGGACTTTATTTTTGCCGTTATCGGTGAAGAATTCGGCTTTGTCGGGATGCTGGTTTTGGTGTTCTGCTACGGCTGGCTGGTGTGGCGCGCGTTTTCCATCGGCAAACAGGCACGTGATTCGGGCTTGATGTTCAGCGCGTACATCGCCAACGGCATCGGCATTTGGATTGGTATTCAAAGTTTCTTCAATATCGGTGTGAACATCGGTATCCTGCCTACTAAAGGTCTAACTTTGCCGTTTATGTCTTACGGCGGTTCGGCTGTCTTTATCATGCTGGTGTGCGTTACTTTGTTATTGCGCATTGATTATGAAAACCGCCAAAAAATGCGCGGTTATTCGGTGGAGTAAAACCATGAGCGGTAAAACTTTTATGCTGATGGCCGGCGGTACGGGCGGCCATATTTTCCCTGCATTGGCGGTTGCCGAGTCGCTGCAAAAGCGCGGCCATCATGTGATTTGGCTGGGCAGTCAGGATTCGATGGAAGAGCGTATCGTGCCGCAATACGGCATACGCTTGGAAACGCTGGCCATTAAAGGCATTCGTGGCAACGGCATCAAGCGCAAGCTGATGTTGCCGTTTACGCTGTATAAAACCGTCCGTGCGGCGCAACAGATTATTAAGAAACACCGTGTCGAGTGCGTTATCGGTTTTGGCGGTTTCGTTACTTTCCCCGGCGGCTTGGCAGCAAAAATTTCCGGGGTGCCGATTGTGATTCATGAGCAAAACGCCGTAGCCGGTTTGTCCAACCGTCAACTGTCGCGTTGGGCAAAACGTGTCCTGTACGCTTTCCCCAAAGCCTTCCAGCATGAAGGCGGATTGGTGGGTAATCCTGTCCGTGCCGATATTGCGGCATTGCCTGTTCCTGAAGAACGCTTTGAAAACCGTCAAGGCCGTCTGAAAGTTTTGGTGGTGGGCGGCAGTTTGGGTGCGGATGTGTTGAACAAAACCGTTCCGCAAGCTTTGGCATTATTGCCTGAGGCTGCCCGTCCGCAAATGTATCATCAGTCCGGCCGCAATAAATTGGGTAACCTGCAGGCGGATTATGATGCATTGGGTGTGCAAGCCGAGTACGTTGAATTTATTACCGATATGGTATCTGCCTACCGCGATGCCGATTTGGTGATTTGCCGTGCCGGCGCGCTGACGATTGCCGAGTTGACGGCTGCAGGTTTGGGTGCATTGCTGGTGCCATATCCGCACGCAGTGGACGATCATCAAACAGCCAATGCGCGCTTTATGGTGCAGGCCGAAGCTGGTTTGCTGCTGCCGCAAACCCAACTGACGGCAGAAAAACTGGCCGAAATCCTCGGCGGATTAAACCGTGAAAAATGCCTGAAGTGGGCGAAAAATGCCCGTACCTTGGCGTTACCGCACAGTGCGGACGATGTGGCGGAAATTGCCATATCCTGCACTGAATAAGCAGGCAGACTTCGATTAAAGGCCGTCTGAAAAGTTGATTAACGGCGTTTCAGACGGCCTTTATTGCTTTTGTTAAAATTCCTTTACAATAAAAGCATAGCGCAGAAGCGGATAGCCCTTTAAAATAACGCCTTTACGCACTAAAAACCAACCGGAACGCAACGTTATGATGAAAAATCGAGTGACCAACATCCATTTTGTCGGAATCGGCGGCGTCGGCATGAGCGGTATTGCCGAAGTTTTACACAATTTGGGCTTTAAAGTTTCCGGTTCGGATCAGGCGCGTAATGCCGTTACTGAGCATTTGAGCGCTCTCGGCATCCAAGTTTACCCAGGTCATACTGCCGAACACGTCAATGGCGCCGACGTGGTTGTTACCTCTACTGCCGTCAAAAAAGATAATCCTGAAGTTGTTGCCGCGTTGGAGCAGCAGATTCCCGTGATTCCGCGCGCGTTGATGTTGGCAGAATTGATGCGCTTCCGTGATGGTATCGCCATTGCCGGTACGCACGGTAAAACCACAACCACCAGCCTGACCGCTTCTATTCTCGGCGCGGCAGGACTTGACCCGACTTTCGTTATCGGCGGCAAGCTCAACGCCGCTGGTACCAACGCCCGTTTGGGTAAAGGCGAATACATTGTTGCCGAAGCCGACGAATCCGATGCTTCTTTCCTGTATCTGACGCCGATTATGTCCGTCGTGACCAATATCGACGAAGACCATATGGACACTTACGGTCACAGCGTTGAGAAACTGCATCAGGCGTTTGTCGATTTTATCCACCGTATGCCGTTCTACGGTAAAGCCTTTTTGTGTATCGACAGCGAACATGTCCGCGCGATTTTGCCGAAAATTAGCAAACCTTACGCCACTTACGGCTTGGACGATACTGCCGATATCTACGCAACCGATATTGAAAACGTTGGCGCGCAAATGAAATTTACCGTTCATGTTCAAATGAAAGGACATGAGCAAGAGCCGTTTGAAGTTGTTTTGAATATGCCCGGTCGCCACAACGTCCTCAATGCGCTGGCGGCTATCGGTGTTGCGCTGGAAGTTGGAGCATCAGTTGAAGCGATCCAAAAAGGCTTGCTCGGCTTTGAAGGTGTCGGCCGCCGCTTTCAAAAATATGGTGACATTAAATTGCCAAACGGCGGAACTGCTTTGCTGGTAGACGATTATGGCCACCATCCTGTCGAAATGGCGGCAACCCTTTCCGCTGCGCGCGGTGCATACCCTGAAAAACGCTTGGTCTTGGCTTTTCAACCGCACCGCTATACCCGTACACGCGATTTGTTTGAAGACTTTACCAAAGTCCTCAATACCGTTGATGCGCTGGTGTTGACCGAAGTTTATGCCGCAGGCGAAGAGCCGATTGCTGCAGCCGATTCCCGTGCCTTGGCGCGCGCCATCCGAGTATTGGGCAAACTTGAGCCTATTTACTGCGAAAACGTTGCTGACCTGCCGCAAATGCTGCTGAATGTTTTGCAAGATGGCGATGTTGTTCTGAATATGGGTGCCGGCAGCATCAACCGAGTTCCGTCTGCATTGGTGGAATTGTCCAAACAATCATAATAAACAGACATATTGGCCTTTGAGGACACATAGGTCGTCTGAACAATATTTCAGACGGCCTGTATCAGTATTTAAGAAAGTAGAAATTATGCAGAATTTAGGCAAAGTGGCCGTATTGATGGGTGGCTTTTCCAGCGAGCGTGAAGTTTCGCTGGACAGCGGCGCCGCTATTTTGGCTGCCTTGAAAAGCAAAGGCATCGATGCCCATGCGTTCGATCCCAAAGAAACCCCGTTGTCTGAATTGAAAACACAAGGTTTTCAGACGGCCTTCAATATTCTGCACGGCACTTTCGGCGAAGATGGCGCAATTCAAGGCGCGTTGGAACTGATGGGTATTCCTTACACCGGCAGCGGTGTGGCCGCTTCCGCGCTGGGTATGGACAAATACCGCTGCAAACTGATTTGGCAGGCTGTGGGCTTGCCTGTTCCTGAGTTTGCCGTATTGCATGACGACAGCGACTTTGATGCTGTTGAAGAAAAATTGGGCCTGCCGATGTTTGTGAAACCTGCCGCGGAAGGCAGCAGCGTCGGTGTGGTAAAAGTAAAAGAAAAAGGCCGTCTGAAAAGCGTTTACGAAGAATTGAAACATTTGCAGGGTGAAATTATTGCCGAACGCTTTATCGGCGGCGGCGAGTATTCTTGCCCGGTATTGAACGGCAAAGGCCTGCCGAGCATTCATATTATTCCAGCTACTGAGTTTTACGACTACGAGGCTAAATACAACCGCGACGATACGGTTTATCAATGCCCGTCGGAAGATTTGAGTGAGGATGAGGAAAACCTGATGCGCGAACTGGCCGTGCGTGGCGCGCAGGCGATTGGTGCGGACGGTTGTTCGCGCGTGGACTTCCTAAAAGATACGGACGGTAAGCTGTATCTTTTGGAAATCAATACCTTGCCCGGTATGACCAGCCACAGTTTGGTGCCAAAATCTGCAGCCCATACCGGCGTAGATTTTGCTGATTTATGTATTGAGATTTTGAAGACCGCTCATGTGGGATGATGCAGGCGCACTGGGTCGGCTGACCCGCCGGCTATTGTTGCTGATGGCCTTTTTACTGATAGGTTCGGGCATAGCTTGGCTTTACAATTCCAAATATTTTCCTGTGAAACAGATTGCCATTCAGGGCAAGCTGAAATATGCTTCCGGCAAAGAATTGCAAATTGTTGCACGAGAGCAAATCAGGGGTAATATGTTCCGTGCCGATATTGATTCGGCGCAGGCCGCTTTTCAGGAGTTGCCTTGGATTGACTCGGCAATGGTACGCCGCCGTTTTCCGGAAACAGTGGAAATTATCCTGACCGAGCGCGTGCCGGTTGCACACTGGCGCGCTGGCGGCTTGGTGGACAGTAAGGGCAATGTGTTTGCCGCAAGTCTGAAACAGGACCTGCCTATATTTGAAGGGCAGCAGGGGACAGGTAAAGACATGGTCAAACATTATGCGGACTTTTCCGGTATTTTGAGTCCGTTGAAACTGACCATCAAAGAATTGATCTACACGCCGCGGTCGGCATGGCTGCTTGTATTGAACAACGGCATTACCGTGCGCTTGGGGCGTGAAAACGAAATCAAACGTTTGCAGCAGTTTGCCCAGATTTGGCCATCGTTGCTGCGTAAAAAACAAAGTCGTATCGATTATGTCGATATGCGTTATAAGGATGGTTTTTCAGTCCGTTACAGGCCGTCTGAAAATCCTTCCGACAGTGAATAGCCGATTAGACGTGAAGCAATCTTGTTTCAAAAATAATCAAACCGTCAGTCAGACAACATAGCGAACGAGCAATTATGGAACAACAACAAAATAAATATATCAGTGCCTTAGACATTGGTACGTCCAAGGTCATCGCCTTAATCGGCGAGATTCGGGAAGATAATGAAATCCACATTGTCGGCTTGGGCCAAAGCCCTTCACGCGGCCTGCGTGCAGGTATGGTGACCAACATTGACGCCACTGCGCAAGCCATTCGTCAGGCGGTAGAAGATGCCGAGCTGATGGCAGATACCAAAATTTCCCACGTTGTCACCGGTATTGCCGGTAACCATATCCGCAGCCTGAATTCACAAGGCGTGGTCAAAATTAAAGATGGCGAAGTATCGCAAGCCGACATCGATCGTGCCATCGAAACAGCCAAAGCCATCAATATTCCGCCTGATCACAATATCTTACATACCGTGGTTCAAGAGTACATCATCGACAACCAACCCGGTGTGAAAGAGCCTATCGGCATGAGCGGCGTGCGTTTGGACACCCGTGTACACATCATTACCGGTGCGAACACTGCTTTGCAAAATATCCAAAAATGCATCCAACGTTGTGGCCTGCAAATGGATCAAATCATGCTTCAGCCTTTGGCAAGCGGTCACGCCGTTTTGACTGAAGACGAAAAAGATTTGGGCGTGTGCGTCATCGATATCGGTGGCGGTACAACCGACATCGCGGTTTATACCAATGGCGCCATCCGCCATACCGCAGTTATTCCCGTTGCCGGCGATTTGATTACCAAAGACTTGGCGCAAGCCCTGCGTACGCCGCACAGTGCTGCCGAGTACATCAAAATCCATTACGGTGCTGCCATTCCAACTATGGACGGCTTGGATGAAATGATTGAAGTTCCTAGTGTTGGCGACCGTCAATCACGTCAAATTTCACGCCGCGTATTGGCTGAAATCATCGGCCCGCGCGTAGAAGAGATTTTGGAATTGACGCTGAACGAATTGCGCCGTTCCGGCTTCCCAGAAGAAGTGTTGACTTCCGGTATCGTTTTGACCGGCGGTGCTTCTATGTTGACCGGTATTGTTGAGTTGGCGGAAGAAGTCTTTAATTTGCCTGCACGTATCGGTGTTCCACAAGAAATGGGTGGCGTATCCGAGCGTATCCGCAATCCACGCTATTCAACGGCAATTGGCCTGCTTCAGACGGCCTATGCTGCAGAAGAGGGTGAACAAACCAGCCGAACCGGTGCGATTGCACTGAATGATTCAGGCAAAAAAATGGGTCTGTGGGAAAAAATCCAAAGATTCTTCAGAGACAATTTCTGATAAAAGTTTTCAGGGCAGGTGGTGTAACAACCGTTTGTCCTGAATATTTAAGTGGAATTAAACGGTTTTAAATAATTGCTAAGTGGATAATTTAAAACTTGTATATTTTCTGTTAAAAAATGTAGTAAAAATATAACGCCGATAGCCGAATGGTAAGAAGATTTTTGCCAGTATCTGGATACTTCTTATATAATACGGATAATGAGTTATTTTTGAACCGTCCTTATAAAGCGGGGCGCGGAGGATTATTGAATGGAATTTGTTTACGACGTAGCAGAATCAGCAACAAGCCCTGCTGTTATTAAAGTTATCGGTTTGGGTGGCGGCGGCTGTAATGCCATCAACAACATGGTTGCCAACACTATCCATGGTGTTGAGTTCATCAGTGCCAATACCGATGCGCAATCATTGGCTAAAAACAATGCGGCTAAACGCATTCAATTGGGTACAAACCTGACTCGCGGTTTGGGTGCCGGTGCAAATCCTGAAATCGGCCGTGCTGCAGCCCAAGAAGATCGCGAAGCTATCGAAGATGCCATCCGCGGTGCAAACATGTTGTTCATCACTACCGGTATGGGTGGCGGTACAGGTACCGGCTCTGCTCCTGTTGTGGCTGAAATCGCTAAAGAAATGGGTATCCTGACCGTTGCAGTTGTAACCCGTCCGTTTGCTTACGAAGGTAAACGCGTACATATCGCTCAAGCAGGTTTGGATCAACTCAAAGAGCGCGTCGATTCCCTGATTATTATCCCGAACGACAAATTGATGACTGCCTTGGGCGAAGACGTGACCATGCGTGAAGCTTTCCGTGCAGCCGACAATGTACTGCGTGATGCGGTTGCCGGTATTTCTGAAGTGGTGACTTGCCCGAGCGACATGATCAACTTGGACTTCGCCGACGTGAAAACTGTGATGAGCAATCGCGGTATCGCCATGATGGGTTCAGGTTTCGCACAAGGTATCGACCGTGCCCGTTTGGCCACCGACCAAGCTATCTCCAGCCCGCTCTTGGATAACGTTACTTTGGATGGCGCACGCGGCGTATTGGTAAACATTACCACTGCTCCTGGTTGCCTGAAAATGTCTGAGTTCAACGAGATTATGCGTATCGTCAACCAAAATGCACACCCTGAAGTGGAATGCAAATTTGGTGCTGCCGAAGACGAGAGCATGAGCGAAGACGCTATCCGTATTACCATTATTGCTACCGGCTTGAAAGAAAACGGTACTGACAACCAACTGCGTGCTGCTGCCCGTACCCAACAATTGGTACGCGGTGCGGAAGAAGCGCCTCAAGCTCAAAGCCAAAGCAGTGCTGAAAGCCTGGTTCGTACCAACCGCAATATCCGTTCTATGAATCTGACTGCGGCTGATTTCAGCAACCAGTCTGTACTGGATGACTTTGAAATTCCGGCTATCTTGCGCCGTCAGCAACATACTTCTGAGAAATAATCAGGATCATGTATGAAAAGACCTGCCTTAAAGGCGGGTCTTTTTTATTAGCAAAATAAACTTAAGGCCGTCTGAAAGTTTTCAGACGGCCTTAAGTTCAAATAAAGCAAATAACAAACTTACCCTTTATTTAGGATTTGCTTGTTTTCGCCCTCACGACGCAATTCTTTGGGCAAGACAAATACAATGCTTTCTTCTGCACCTTCACCTTCGCGTATGGTCTCATGTCCCCAGTCTTGAATGGTTTGTAAGACTTCTCGAACCAAGACTTCGGGAGCGGATGCGCCGGCAGTAACACCGACCTTGGTTTTGTTTTCAAACCATTCTTTTTTTAGGTAGGAAGCATTATCGACCATATAGGCATCGACTCCGCGCAATGCGGCTACTTCACGCAAGCGGTTGCTGTTGGAAGAGTTGGGCGAGCCGACAACAATCACGAGATCACATTCTTCGGCCAATTCTTTAACGGCAGTTTGGCGGTTGGTTGTGGCGTAGCAAATGTCTTCTTTGTGCGGATTGCGGATATTGGGGAAGCGTTGATTTAAGGCCGCAATAATGTCTTTGGTTTCATCTACCGATAAAGTGGTTTGGCTGACGTAGGCAAGTTTGTCAGGATTTTTGACGTTCAGTCCGGTTACATCTTCCACTGTCTCAACCAGAAACATTTTACCCGGAGGCAATTGTCCCATCGTGCCTTCTACTTCGACGTGGCCTTTGTGGCCGATCATAATGATTTCGTAATCTTGCTCATCGAGGCGGGCTACTTCTTTATGGACTTTGGTTACCAGAGGGCAGGTGGCATCAAAAACGCGGAAACCACGTTGTGCCGCTTCTTCCTGTACAGCTTTGGATACGCCGTGAGCAGAGTAAATCAGCGTTGCGCCCTTTGGGACATCCGCCAAGTCATCGACAAAGACGGCCCCTTTTGCCCGCAGATTGTCCACGACGAATTTGTTGTGAACGACCTCATGGCGGACGTAAATGGGCGCGCCGAACTCTTCGAGTGCACGTTCAACAATGCTGATGGCGCGGTCAACGCCGGCACAGAAGCCGCGGGGATTGGCAAGGATAATGGTTTTTTGAGTCATGTGTGTTCCGTTTTCAGACGGCCTTTGTGTCGTTTGAAGGTGTTTTTTTGTGCAGCAAACCATCTAATACCAAGCAAACTGCGCCAACGCAGATAAAGCTGTCGGCAATGTTAAATGCTGGGTAAAACCAGTTTTGCCAATAGAAAAGCAGAAAATCGACAACGTGGCCGTGAATCAGACGGTCAACCACATTGCCAATCGCGCCGCCGATAATCATGGCCGCCCCCAATTTGCCCCAGCGGCCAAACTCATCACGCCAGATAGCACGGGCCAAATACAGGCTGATGACGACTGCCAGACCTAAAAAGAAGAATTTTTGCCAGCCGCCTTGGTCGGCCAAAAAGCTGAATGCCGCGCCTGGATTATAGGCAAGTGTCAGGTCAAAAAAGTCTGGAATGATATTGAGGCGTTCGCCTTCGGTAAAGTGTTTCAAGATTTCCCATTTGCTCAGTTGGTCAAGAATGATGGCAACGAGGGAAAGTAAGAAAAAGGGCGTTTTTGCAGGAGAGGATGAACTCATGTTTTCAGACGGTTTATGTAGTAAAGGGCTTATTTTACCTGAAAGCAGGCTGGAAGTGTTTGCAATGGCATCGACGTCAAGGCCGTCTGAAAATAGAAACGCCGCCACTTGAATGTATCAAAGGGCGGCGTGGTAAGTATATGCAGGCTTATTGGTTTTTAAGCAATGGGAAGCCCAGTTTCTCGCGGCTTTCAACGAATTTTTGAGCAACGATACGGCTCAGTGCACGAATACGGCCGATGTAGGTTGCGCGTTCGGTAACAGAAATGGCGCCGCGTGCATCCAAGAGGTTGAACGTGTGGCCGGCTTTGAGTACAAGCTCGTAAGCAGGCAGGGCAAGACTGCTGTCTTCAACTGCAAGCAGGCGTTTGGCTTGTTCTTCATAGTCGTTGAATTGGCGCAAGAGCCAATCGGCATCGCTGTATTCGAAGTTGTAGGTGGATTGTTCGACTTCGTTTTGATGATAAACATCGCCGTAAGTCACGATGTTGCCATCAAGGGTTTTTGCCCAAACAAGGTCGTACACATTTTCCACGCCTTGCAGATACATGGCGAGACGCTCGATACCATAGGTGATTTCACCAAGTACAGGGGAGCAGTCGATACCGCCGACTTGTTGGAAATAGGTGAATTGGGTTACTTCCATGCCGTTGAGCCAAACTTCCCAACCCAAGCCCCAAGCGCCGAGAGTAGGGTTTTCCCAGTCATCTTCGACAAAGCGGATGTCGTGTACTTTAGGATCAATACCCAATTCGCGCAAGGAGTCGAGGTAGAGGTCTTGAATATTGGCGGGAGCTGGTTTGAGCGCAACTTGGAATTGATAGTAGTGTTGCAGGCGGTTGGGGTTGTCGCCATAGCGACCGTCTTTGGGGCGGCGGCTGGGTTGAACGTAAGCGGCAAACCAAGGCTCCGGGCCTAATGCACGCAGGCAGGTGGCTGGATGCGAAGTACCGGCACCGACTTCCATATCGAAAGGTTGGATAACGGTGCAGCCTTTGTCTGCCCAATAGTTTTGTAATTTGAAAATAATTTGTTGGAAGGTGAGCATGGTGGATGGAATAGATTAGAATAAAGAGGGTATTTTACTGTTTTGAGCCTGTTTTGGATAGGCTGAAGGAAGCGGCGCAGTTTATTTGCCGTCCAACAGATCTGAAAAGGGGTCGTCTTCCGATGAAACAGTGTATTTTTCTTGCGCCCATTCTCCTAAATCAATGAGTTTGCACCGTTTGCTGCAGAAAGGGCGGTAGGGGCTGTCAGTGTTCCAAACGACTTCTTTGTGGCAGGTCGGACATTTTACAACAGGAGCGGTCATGCAGTTTCTTTCAGTGATTGTGCAATGGATTGATAGTATTGATGCAAACGGGCAACCTTGATTTTTGCTTCTTCCATGCTATGGGTATTGTCCAATACATCGTCGGCATGCAGCAGTCTGTCACATCGAGAAGCTTGGGTGACCATGATTTGGCGCGTTTGTTCTTCTGAAAAACCATTGCGTTGGTATACGCGTTCGACTTGGACGGACTCTGGAACATCTACGACTAAAATGCGGTCGGCTTCCGCTTTAAATGCCGGATTCTCAATCAAAAGCGGTACATCGACAATGCCGTAAGTAGAGGAAGCAAGTTTTTGTTTCTGCTGTTGGATTTTGTTTAAGATTAACGGTAGAAGCAGATTTTCTAGTTGTTTTTTTGATTGAGGCCGTCTGAAAACTTCTTCCCGTAAAGCCATACGATTCAGACGGCCTTCGCTGTCAAAAACCTCATCACCGAAAAGTTGGCGGATGGCTGGAAGGGCTTCGCCGTTTTCAGCGGTCAGTGAACGGCTGATGGCATCGGCATCGATAATGGGTACGCCAAGTTCGGCAAACATTTGGGCAATAGATGATTTGCCGCTGCCGATACCACCGGTCAAGCCTATCCATAATGTCATTATCGGAATCCTGATTGTACGAGCCACCATTGTACCAGTTGGGTAATAGGTGCATTGGCAACCAAAATAATCCATCCTGCCACAGCAAGGCTGGGACCAAAAGCAAAATATTGGCCTTTGCCGACGCGGGCAATGAGTGCGCCCACCAGTCCGACCAAGGCAGCTATGAAGATCAGAACAGGCAAGATACCTACGCCCAGCCATGCACCGAGCGCGGCCAAAAGTTTGAAGTCGCCATTGCCCATGCCGATTTTACCGGTCAGAAGTTTATAGACGGCGCATAAAGTATAAAGGCTCATATAGCCTGCGATTGCGCCTAAAACGGCTGAATGCAGGGGTACGAATGTATCATTCAGATTAAACAGCAGGCCGATCCAAATTAGGGGCTGAGTCAGGCTGTCGGGTAAATATTGAGTATCGGCATCGATAAAGGTCAGCGCAATCAATATGGCAGTCAGAATGAATCCGCCAATATTTGCCCATGACCAGCCGTATTGCCATGCGACAATACCGAATAAGACACCTGTCAGCAGCTCAATCAGCGGATAGCGTATGCCGATAGCGGTTTTGCAGGAGTGGCATTTCCCGCCCAGGAAAACATAGCTGAGGATGGGGATGTTTTGCCAAAGTTTGACTGGGCTTTTGCATTTGGGGCAGCGTGAATCCGGTTTACGCAGATTAAATGGCTGTTTTTCTTCGTCTGTCAGCTCGATACCCAAATGCTCTTTGGAAAATTGTGTCCATTCGCGTTCCATCATTATCGGCGTGCGATAAATAACAACGTTCAGAAAGCTGCCAATCAGCAATCCCAAAATAACGGCTAAAGGAATAGCGAATGGCGCAAGAACGGAGAGGGCGTCGATGGCAGAGTAAATACTATCAAGCATATCAACCTACGACATTACCCAAGTTAAACAGCGGCAGATACATGGCAATCAGTAAAATACCGATGAGCGAACCCAATACCACCATGATGATAGGTTCCATCAAGGCAGATAAGCGGGAGACGGAGTTATCTACTTCATCTTCGTAGAATTCGGCTGCTTTGTTCAGCATATCATCCAAAGAGCCTGATTCTTCGCCGATGGCCGCCATTTGGATCACCATATTGGGGAACATATCTGTACTTTGCATACTGGATGTCAGCGACAGGCCTTGGGTTACCTTGGCGCGGATGTCTTGAGTGGCTTCTTCATAGAGAATATTGCCGGATGCGCCTGCAACTGAATCTAATACTTCCACCAAAGGAACGCCGGCTGCGAAGAGGGTGGAGGTCGTACGCGCCCAACGGGCGATGGTCGCTTTTCGGACGATGGTGCCAAAAACAGGCAGTCTCAAAATCAAAGCATCGATTCGTTTTTGGAAAGTAGGCGATTTTTCATGGAGTTTGTACAGGCCGAAGGCCGAAACAATCAAAAGGATGATCATAATCCAGCCGTAGTCGACGAATAAATCAGACAAGCTCATGACAAGTTGGGTAAGGCTTGGCAACTCTGCACCCATATTGGCATAGACTTCTTTAAAGGCAGGCAGTACAAACATCATCATGATGAAGATAAGCGCAATCGCCACCACGATAATGGCAATCGGATAGGTCAGTGCGGTTTTGACTTTTTTCTTAATGGCTTGGGTTTTTTCTTTATAGACAGCCAGTTTGTCCAATAAGCTTTCCAATACGCCGCCGGACTCGCCTGCGCTGACCAGATTGCAATAGAAACGGTCGAAATATTTTGGATATTTGGAGAACGATTTACCCAATGCGCTACCTTGTTCGACATCGGAGCGAACCTGCATCAGCATTTCGGTCATGCTCGGATTGGAGTGGCCGCGAGCAACGATTTCAAAAGCCTGCATCAGCGGCAAGCCTGCCTTCATCATCGTTGCCAGTTGGCGCGTAAACACCGTGATGTCTTCTTGTGTAATACGGCGTTTGCGTGCGGTTTTGACTTTGCTGATACGTAAAGGACGAATGCCTCTGCGTTGGAGTTTTTTGCGTGCTTCTTCTTCGTCTTTGGCAACTACTTCACCACGGACAAGACGTTCGGTCTCGATGTTTTTTCCTTCAAATGTAAAACGCTTGCCTTTGCTTCTTGAACCGAACAGACTTCTTTTTTGCTCTGCTTGAGCCATGAGTTATCCCTTGTTAGTAAGAAATAAAGCGGACTGTTTCCCCGTGCCGCTTTATTTTAATTTTCGAAAATATGGCAGTTTAGTCATTGGTATGAGCAGTCACTTCTTCCAACGAGGTCAGGCCTTGCATGACTTTCATGAGGCCAGCACGACGCAAGTCTACCATGCCTTCCTGATAGGCCATGTTCATGATATCAACTTCTGTACCGTTGTTCATAATGACTTTTTGCATTTCATCGCTGACCGGCATGACTTCATAAATACCGACGCGGCCTTTAAAGCCTTTGCCGCGGCAGCTGTCGCAGCCAACCGGGCGGTAGAGTTTCCAATCTTGAGCCAAGTCCGCATCGGTAAAGCCGGCTTTTTTCAATGCCGGAACCGGCGGGCGCTCAACTTCACGTTTGCAGTTCGGGCACAGTCTGCGCAACAACCTTTGCGCCATAATTAGGCTGACCGAGCTGGCGATGTTGAAAGGCGCGACACCCATGTTCAAAAGGCGGGACAGCGTGGCCGGTGCATTATTGGTATGCAGGGTAGAGAAAACCATGTGGCCGGTTTGGGCGGCTTTAATGGCGATGTCGGCGGTTTCCAAGTCACGAATCTCACCGACCATAATAATATCAGGATCTTGACGTAAGAAGGATCGGAGTGCGGCGGCAAACGTCAGACCTTGTTTTTCATTGACGTTGACTTGGTTGACGCCCGGCAGGTTAATCTCGGCCGGATCTTCTGCCGTCGAAATGTTCACATCTTCCGTATTCAAAATGCTCAGGCAGGTATAGAGCGAAACGGTTTTGCCCGAACCTGTCGGACCGGTAACCAATACCATGCCGTAAGGGCGGTTAATGGCCTCAAGCAGCATTTCTTTTTGGAAAGGCTCTAAACCGAGCTGGTCGATATTGAGTGATGTGCCATCGGAATTTAGGATACGCATCACTACTTTTTCACCAAACAATGTCGGCAAAGTGCTGACACGGAAGTCAATCGGACGGCCGTGTTTATGGAAGGCAATTTGAATTCTGCCGTCTTGCGGAATGCGTTTTTCGGAAATATCCAAACGCGCCATTACTTTGATGCGCGATGCCAACTGGCCGCGCACGGCGACAGGCGGCTGTACGACTTCACGCAACTGTCCGTCCACACGGAAACGGACGCGCGCCATTTGTTCGTAGAATTCAAAGTGGATGTCTGATGCGCCCGCGTTCAGGGCATCGGATAGGGTTTTGTGGATGAAACGAGGGATAGGGCCGTCTTCAGCCTCTTCATTGTCGATATAAAGCGATTGCGATTGCTGCGTTGCTTCATGTTCGTCGTTGATTTCTTTCAGAATGGTGGTTGAACGTTGACCCAGCCATTCCAGCAATGAGCTGAGCTGGTCGTCGGGAACTACGACCAAGTCGACACTTAAACCTGAAGCAAAAGCGATTTTTTGAAAGTTTTGGATTTGGGTCGGATCGGATACGGCGAAATAAACCTTGCGTCCGCGTTTGAAAATCGGAATGCAACGGTTTTGCACCATTTGCTCTTCCGTCAGAATGTCGCTGACTACATTATTGCGCGGGTAGTAGTGCAAATCCAAAAGGGGATAGCTGAATACGCGCGCGACTAACTCTCCCAAAGCTTTAGGGGAGATGATGCCGTCTGAAAACAGGTTGGGCAGGATTTCTTTGCTCGATTGTAAAAGGCTGTTGTAATGTTCCGCTTGTTGATTTGAGATGGTCTGGCTTTGAACCAAAACACGCAATAATCCGACACTCATTTTATTTTCCGTTTCTTGTGCAGTTTTCCCTTTAATTTAGAGGAAGCCGTATTATTTTATCATTATTATGATTAAAGCATATATCTAATTATGCAAATCTGCTTAAGTTGCAAAGACATGCTTCTGCTTTAATTGTATTTTTATTTCAGACGGCCATTATAAAGCAAGGAGAATAGGCGTTAAACTCGATATTTTTGGATTATGATGAAAAAACAACAATTTTGTCGTATGAATCCAATCAATAACGAAATTATATTTCATGTTGTTATTGCTTGTTTGGAGATGGCAGAAAAGGTTGTTTTGATGGACAGACGGTTGGAATTTGAAATATGAAAAGGCCGTCTGAAACTGAGCAATTAGGTTTCAGACGGCCTTTTAGCTATTTAAATCCGATAGGATTGATTAGGCTTTGTTTTTCAGACGGCCATGCAATTCCTGTACGCTGTACACACCCAAGTGTTCGCGGCTTTTTGCACCTTCGCTCATGGCTTCGCCGCCGGCGATGGTGGTGTATTGCGGTACGCGTTGGGTGAGGGAGGTGCGGCGGATGCTGTGGCTGTCGGTAACAGATTGTACTGTGCTGCCGACGGTGTTGACCACCAGGGCGATTTCGCCATTTTTAATGGCGTCCACGATGTGTGGGCGGCCTTCCTGTACTTTGTTGACCGCTTGCACGATGATGCCGTGTTCTTTCAAGTATTCGGCGGTACCGCGTGTGGCGCAGACACCGTAGCCGAGTGCTTGGAAGTTTTGTGCGGTTTTGACGATGAGCGGTTTGTCTTCGTCGCGTACAGCAAGGAAGATTTTGCCGGTTGTGCTCAAGCGTTCGCCTGCGCCGAGTTGGGCTTTGAAGTAGGCTTCGCCGAAGCTTGCGCCCACGCCCATCACTTCGCCGGTAGAGCGCATTTCAGGGCCGAGAATGGTGTCCACACCCGGGAATTTGATGAATGGGAACACGGCTTCTTTAACGGCGTAGAAGTCCGGGATGACTTCTTTTTCTACACCTTGCTCTTTCAGCGAAATGCCTGCCATCACGCGTGCACCGACTTTGGCAAGCGGTACACCGGTGGCTTTGGATACGAACGGTACGGTACGGCTGGCGCGTGGGTTTACTTCCAGTACGAAGACCACGCCGTCTTGTACGGCAAACTGTACGTTCATCAAGCCGACCACGCCCAGTGCGTATGCCATGGCTTTGGTTTGGCGGCGGATTTCGTCTTGAATCTCTTCGCTCAAAGAGTATGGAGGCAATGAACAGCCGGAGTCGCCGGAGTGGATACCTGCTTGTTCGACGTGTTGCATGATGCCGCCGATAACGACATCTTGGCCGTCTGAAACGCAGTCTACGTCCACTTCGATGGCGTTGTTCAAGAAGAAGTCGAGCAATACAGGGCTGTCTTCGGAAACTTGTACGGCTTCGCGCATGTATTTTTGCAACTCTTCGGCAGAGTGAACAATCTGCATGGCGCGGCCGCCGAGTACGTAAGAAGGACGGACAACCAACGGATAACCGATTTCTTCGGCCTTAACGAGGGCTTCTTCTTCGTTGTGGGCGATGCGGTTAGGCGGTTGACGCAGGCCGAGGTCGTTCAACACTTTTTGGAAGCGTTCGCGGTCTTCGGCGGCGTCGATGCTGTCGGCAGATGTGCCGATAATGTTCACGCCGTTTGCCACCAAGGCATTGGCCAGCTTGAGCGGGGTTTGGCCGCCGTAATGAACAATCACGCCCCATGGGTTTTCAGTGCGGACGATTTCCAATACGTCTTCCAAGGTCAGCGGCTCGAAGTACAGGCGGTCGCTGGTGTCGAAGTCGGTGGATACAGTTTCCGGGTTGCAGTTGACCATGATGGTTTCAAAACCGGATTCGCGCAGGGCGAGTGCGGCATGAACGCAGCAGTAGTCAAATTCAATACCCTGACCGATACGGTTTGGGCCGCCGCCGAGAATCATCACTTTTTTACGGTCGGAAGGACGGGATTCGCATTCTTCTTCGTAAGTGGAGTAGAGATAAGCGGTTTCGGTGGCAAACTCGGCGGCGCAGGTGTCAACGCGTTTGTAAACCGGATGCAGGTTCAGCGCGTAGCGGTGTTCGCGGACTTCTTTTTCGCTTACGTTCAACAATTGTGCCAAACGTTTGTCAGAGAAACCTTTGCGTTTCAGACGGCGTAAAGCGGCATAATCCAAGTCTTGCAACTGGCCGTCTGAAACTGATTTTTCTTCTTTCACCAAGTCTTCAATTTGCGCCAAGAACCAAGGATCGATGGCGCAGATTTCGTGGATTTCTTCTAGAGTAAAGCCTGCACGGAACGCATCGGCTACAAACAGCATACGCTCAGGGCCTGGGTTGGCCAGTTCGCGGCGGATTTCCGCTTTGTCTTCGCTGCGCGGATTGAAGCCGCACAAGCCTGTTTCCAAGCCGCGCAAGGCTTTTTGGAAACTTTCTTGAATGGTACGACCCATTGCCATTACTTCGCCCACAGATTTCATTTGCGTGGTCAGGCGGTCGTCTGCGGCAGGGAATTTTTCAAAGGCGAAACGTGGAATTTTGGTCACGACATAGTCGATGGAAGGCTCGAATGATGCAGGAGTGCGACCGCCGGTAATGTCGTTGCGCAACTCGTCCAGCGTAAAACCGACAGCCAGTTTCGCCGCCACCTTCGCAATCGGGAAGCCGGTTGCTTTAGATGCCAACGCGGAAGAACGACTTACGCGCGGGTTCATTTCAATGACAATCATCTCGCCATTTTCAGGGTTTACCGCAAACTGCACGTTTGAGCCGCCGGTATCCACGCCGATTTCGCGCAACACTGCCAACGAAGCATTACGCATGATTTGGTATTCTTTGTCGGTCAATGTTTGTGCAGGCGCAACAGTGATGGAGTCGCCCGTATGAACACCCATCGGGTCGAAGTTTTCAATCGAGCAGATGATGATGCAGTTGTCGTTCTTGTCGCGCACCACTTCCATCTCGTACTCTTTCCAGCCGAGGACGGACTGCTCAATCAGCAACTCATGCGTAGGCGACGCATCAAAACCGCGTTCGCAAATTGCCAAAAATTCGTCTTTATTGTAGGCAATGCCGCCGCCCGAACCGCCCATGGTAAAAGACGGACGAATCAGCGTCGGGAAGCCGACTTGTTCTTGCGCTGCCAAAGCCTCGTTCATGGTGTGGCAGACAAAAGATTTCGGGCAAGACAAACCGATTTTTTCCATCGCTTCTTTAAAGCGGCCACGGTCTTCCGCCTTGTCAATCGCGTCTTCGGTCGCACCGATCAGCTCGACGTTGTATTTCGCCAGCACGCCGTTGCGCGCCAAATCCAGCGCACAGTTCAGCGCGGTCTGGCCGCCCATCGTGGGCAGAATCGCATCAGGCCGCTCCTTGGCGATAATCTTCTCCACCGTCTGCCACATAATCGGCTCGATGTAGGTAACATCGGCCATTTCAGGGTCGGTCATGATCGTGGCGGGATTGGAATTCACCAGAATGACTTTATAGCCTTCTTCACGCAAAGCCTTACAGGCCTGTGCGCCCGAATAGTCAAATTCGCAGGCCTGACCGATAACGATAGGGCCGGCGCCGATGATAAGGATGGATTTTAGGTCGGTACGTTTGGGCATGTTATGACTCTCTATAATTTCAGTTAATTTTCTCTATACTTAGATAATATTCTAGTAATATCGGGTTTTAATTTTTGTCGCTGCCATACAGTTGGGTGTTTAGGTGTTCCATTTTGATTTCTTGGCAACTCAATCTCTTTATCTTTTTTTAGCATGTTTTGTATTAAATTGATACGCTCCAAAATATCCTTCTCATATAATAGATCTGACTGATAGCTTCCATATGCCATAATATAATTATCGTATTTAAATTCAGAAAGATGTTCAAATATCAGGTTGCTATTTAAATCACGTTTCTCCCAATTTGAGAACAAAGGTGCGGTTTGGGGATTGGCGTAATCAAAAAGATTTAGAATGACCTGATTAAATCCTGCATTGCCACATACTTCACGAAGTATACGAAGAGTTGTATCTCCAGATAAATTTTTCCCATCGCCACTCAAGCTCCCTGGGTTGAACATAATGACTAACAATGTTCTGTTATTATTTGATTTTTTCTGAATACACCAGTGTCGATATTCTTTTTGACTTTCCCAAGAAATTTCCCAGCCATCCAGTGTCGCAGAATAGATGTTACCGCCCATTATTGGATTCATTATTTGCTCCTGTTTAATGTATAGCAAGCCGTAGCCCGCATGGTAGGGTGTGTGCGGTACGCACGCATTCTCTATTTTCCCTGAAATCTCAACCCACCGCGTGCGTGCCTTGCGGCACACACCCTACCGACGGGTTCAAAGGTCGTCTGAAAAAAACGCTCGCGGCGTTTGTTCCATCTGTCTTGCGATAAAGGCTACCTGAAAAATTCCGCTGTTGATGTTAGGACAATCTTTTTTCAGACGACCTTTTGCGTTTTTATGTTGCACAGGTCGTCTGAAAACTTCCTTAAAAACTAGTGATAAATGTAATCAAACCCAAAATGATGCCCGGGGCGTTCGCCAGCATGACGGGGTAGTCGCGTTTTTCTTTTAAAAAGCCGTAGGCAACCCATAATGTGCAGTTGATGGCGGCGACGAGGGGTTGCAACGGCGAGCCGGGGTTGCCGGCAAGGTTGTTTTGGATTTGTGGGATATAGGAAACGTACATACCGACGGCGGTCAGGGTAGCGACAACGGAGAGGATGCGCATTTGTTTTTCAGTCATGGGGTTTCCTTTCTGACTTGAGTTACAGGATTTTGAATCGCTTGATTTTCAGACGGCCTGCCGGATTTGACGGCCGTCTGAAAAATTCGCTTTATTGCTTCGCCGCTTTCATATTGTCAATGAATTTGTCGAACAGATAGCCGACATCCTGCGGGCCGGGGCTGGCTTCGGGGTGGCCTTGAAAACAGAACACGGGTTTGTCTGTCAGCTCGATGCCTTGCAAGGTGTTGTCGAACAAGGATTTGTGGGTAATGCGTGCGTTGGCGGGCAGGGTGTCGGCATCGACGGCGAAACCGTGGTTTTGGCTGGTAATGACGACTTTGCCGCTGTCCAAATCTTGTACGGGGTGGTTGGCACCGTGATGGCTGAAGCGCATTTTCAGGGTTTTTGCGCCGATGGCGAGGCTGATCAGCTGGTGTCCCAAACAAATGCCGAAAATCGGTTTACCGCTTTCCATCAGTTTTTGTACGGCTTTGATGGCGTAGTCGCAAGGCTCGGGGTCGCCGGGGCCGTTGGACAGGAATACGCCGTCAGGATTGAGTGCCAACACGTCTTCCGCGCTGGTTTGGGCGGGAACAACGGTCAGGCGGCAGCCACGTGAGGCGAGCATGCGCAGGATGTTGGTTTTAACGCCGAAATCGTAGGCGACGACGTGGTAAGGTTGTTCGGAAGGGGTAACGAAACCTTTGCTCAATTCCCATTCGCCTTCGGTCCATTCGTAAGTTTCTGTGCAGGAAACTTCTTTTGCCAAGTCTTTGCCGACCATGCTGCCGAATGCGGCAATCAGTTCTTGTGCTTTTTCAATGGTGGCATCTGCACCGGTCAAGATTGCACCGCCTTGTGAACCTTTTTCACGCAACAGGGTGGTCAGGCGGCGGGTATCGATGTCGGCGATGGCGACGGTTTTGTTGCGTACCAAATAGTCGTGCAGGCTTTCGGATGCGCGGAAGTTGCTGTGTAAGAGGGGCAGGTCGCGGATAATCAAACCGGCGGCGTAAACGCTGCGGCTTTCTTCATCTTCGGCGTTGGTGCCGGTGTTGCCGATGTGTGGATAGGTGAGGGTAACGATTTGTTTGCAGTAGGAAGGGTCGGTCAGGATTTCCTGATAGCCGGTCATGGAAGTGTTGAACACGACTTCGCCGGAAGTCGAACCTTCGTAACCGATTGATGTGCCGTGAAATACGCTGCCGTCAGCGAGAACGAGAAGAGCCGGAGTGGTCATGATGGAATCCTGTTTGCCTGATGATGATCGGTTCGAAAAAAAATGGGTCAGGCCGTCTGAAAAATAAAAATTGTTTACAAAAAAGACAGCCTTCGGAAATCTCGGCTAAAAAAAAACACGCTCCGCAGCTTTGATTTTGCTGTGTAACGTGCTTTTTCAGACATAGCGGTCTATGCCGTAGAAGCAGTGTATTTTAAGTCAAAATGATAGGAATTTCAAGCATAGAGCAAATAATCGATAATTTAAAAACGTTTTATCTTTATGGTACAGTCCCTTGCTTTTGGAATGCTTGATGAATAAGGTTGAACTAAATATTCAGTCAGGCCGTCTTAAAACTGAGCAGGCAGATTGTTTCATTTTTGTTGTGTTTGAAATGCAGGTGTAGGGAAATTCAGCCGAATCAAACATGAAACTGGCTGTTTATGCTAGAATCGTAACCTCATAAAAAATAAAAACAACGTCATTTTTAGCTGAGATTATCCGATGAAAAAAGAACACATTATGCAAAACGCTCCATCAGGCCGCCATCGCCTCATTTATGCAAGCGTCGCTTCCGCTTTAGCACTCATCAGCATTTCCGTTCAGGCAAATACGCAGCAGTTTGCCCAAACTCCTTTTTACCTGCAAAACAAAACCGACGTCAGCGGCCAACCCAAAGTCAAACACAATATTATGTTTTTGATTGATGACTCGGGCAGTATGTTGGCTAATGCCGGGGGTAATTATAATGTTCCGAATAAAGACAGGAAGATCAATATTGCCAAATCTGCATTAAAGCAGGTTTTGCGTGAATACAAAGATCAGTTTAACTGGGGCTTGCAGACTTTACACAATAATCCTCGGTATTTGAAATGGGATGAGAAAAAAAGGCAAGAGAATAATGCTATTTACGCATATACAGAACTGCCTAGACCCGATGATACCAAAGGTAAAGGTGATATGAAGGATTCTGAAGGCTTTACGGATGGTTCTGTCGATCGAAACTGGGAATATGTCAGTAAAAAAGTAGATGAGATGTTGGCTTACCAAGCTACGCCGACAACGCGCCGTTATTATGAAGTCGTCAAAAATTTCGTCATCCCAAATATCAAATACCGTTGTCAGAAGTCTTATGTGATTGTGATGTCGGACGGTGATGCCAATATGAGTTGTAGTAACCAGGTTCCGGGCGAGGATCCTCGCTTATCTCCTAATACTAACTTTAACTATGATCGAGATTATTACTATTCAAACTATTATCGTCGTATTGAGAGTAGTGCAAATACACTTGCATACCAATATTTCGGGCCGTCTGAAGCAAAAGCTTATGAAGATAAACATAAGCAAGGACAATATTTTTCAGGAAACGGCCTTGAAGGATATTTTGATCTGCCGATTTATGACCCAAGATCGAATACTCCTGAAGGGGAGAAAAAGTTTCAATGTCAATATGCTGAATATGCAAAAGATGCTTCAGGAAATTGGGTGCTTTTAGGTGAAAAAGATGGTAAACGAAAAGTCCAAGGCCTTGGCGACCCCTTTGTTCCTTATTGGGATAGAAACTATGGTAATGAGAAACGCGGTATGCGTTTCTTTAGTCAGACTTTGGCAGAAAAAGACATCAAAACAGAAAAAGATGGCAAAGATGCTGCCGGCAAGAGCTGGGATGGTGATCCAAGCGATCCTAAAGGCGTAGATTATAGCAAGCAATTGGTTCAGACTTTTACCGTGGGCTTTGGTGAGGGAATCTCTCCAGTCGGGAAGGAGTATCTGGAAAAGGGTGCCAGTCGCCCAGACTGGTATTTTAATGCCGCAAAACCTGAAAAGTTGCTCGATGCTTTCAAAACCATCGTCGATAATATTGAAAATGACAGTAAGAATACGAAATTTGAAGGAGTATCCTCTACTGCGCCGGCAACGACCAGTATGGGTGTTCCCGATATGGCGGCAACGGTTCATTTAAATACCGGCTCTTGGAGCAGTCAGTTGCGGTTTTATAAATTAAACCCCAATGGTACGCCTATTGATACGACTAAGTTTGACCAGCCATCATTTAAAAACCGTCTTACTTTGGTTAATGATGGCAGTAAGACCTATTTCATCGATAGCGTTGCAGATAATGAGGCTTCAAACGCCGATTTTGGCATTTCAGACGGCAGTGCGAAAGATGATAAGTTGGAATGGAAAAATGCATTGCTGAAATGGACTGGCCGAGCAGGGAGTGATGAAGCCATCAAAGCGGATGCAGAGGCAAAAGGTTATAGCCAGTCTTATCGTATCCGTCCGACTGACCCTAATGATGCAAGTAAAGATGAACGTAATTTGGGCGATATTTTAGACGGTTCGGTTGCAGCTATTGGGGATAAGGATAAAGTTAAAGGCCGCCAAGAGTTTTTGGTCGCCGCTGCCAATGACGGCATGGTACATATTTTCCGTCGTAATGATACGTCAAGCAATCCTTATGACTTGAAACTCAGCTATATTCCGGCAGGCATGGAGCGCGAGGACGATAAAGGTCAAGCAACAACTTTGGGCAAAGTTCTGAAAGATATTGCACGAGATGGTTATGGCTCCAGTACGCCACACCGCTATATGGTCAATGGTGGCTTTGTTCTCCGTCAAACACCGGATAAACAAACCTTTATGTTTGGTGCGATGGGTCAGGGCGGACGTGGTGCGTATGCGTTGAATATTGGTGCAGTGGCTGACAGTGATCGTAGTAGTTGGAATACGACTGTGCCTTTGTTTGAAACAAAAAAAGGCTCTGACAATAAGCTGGGTTATACCATTGGTTCGACACAAATCGGTCGTGTTTCCATCAAGCGCGATACCACTCCGGTCAATCTCAAATCTGATGTGCGCTATGCAGGTTTCTTGGCCAGCGGCTATCGTACTGAAGATGTGAACAGTACCGACAATGAAACGGCTTTATATGTCTATGATATGACAGGTAAAGAAGCTGGTACGCAAGATGCCGGTAAAAATGTTTCTAGTGCTGGTAATCTCTTGGCTAAAATTCCTGCGCCGAATGGCAAAGGCGGCCTCTCTACGCCCACTTTGGTAGACACCGATTTTGACGGTATTGTCGATATTGCCTATGCAGGCGACCGTTACGGCAATATGTTCCGCTTTGACTTGAGTGGTGAAACACCGTCCAAATGGTCTGCGCAAATGATTTTCCAAGGATCGGGTAATCAACCGATTACGTCTGCGCCTGCGGTATCACGCCGCAGTAAAGACAAGTATGTCGTCATTTTTGGTACGGGTAGCGAGATTTATCAGAATGAATTGAATAATACCAACGGCCAAATCAATGCCGTTTACGGTATTTACGACGATGTATCTGACAAAGCAGTTTTGGCAAACAGCAGTGAGTTGGAACAGCAAACCAGAGAAAGTGACGGCGAACACATTTATGTCAGCGACAATAAGGTTGGTGAAGGCAAAAAAGGCTGGAGTCTGACTTTAGGTCCGAATGAACGTGTGACTGTCAAACCGACGATGATTTTGCGTACAGCCGTTGTAACCATTCGTAAGTATGAAAGCAAAACAATTCATACTGATTCTTCCAGTACCGATGTTTGTTTGCCGGACAGCACGTCCACACAAACGACAGCGAAAACGATTATTCTGGGCGTAAATGCTGAAAACGGCGGCCGTTTGGGATTGCGTGATGCTCGTATCTCCGCTAAGGATCGTCAGTTTATCAAGCGCGAGAATAATGGCCAGATTTATTACGCCAACGGTATGACTTTTGATGGCGTTATCAACTTTACTTATATGAATTCCAGCAAAGCCGACGATTCTCCGGTCACTGCCGATGGCGATAGTGGCGGCACGGGTACGGATAAGGAGTTGAACGCTACGCCGAGTGTGCCAAACAATAAATGTTTTGCAACTAAAGGTGATCGCAGTCTCTTGTCTAACCAACTGGTCAGCCTAGAAGTACAAGGCCGGACATGCGGACTCAAACGCATCAGCTGGCGCGAATTGTTCTTTTAATCGGTAAGGCTTGGATATCGAGGCCGTCTGAATTTTTCAGACGGCCTTCTCTGTTGAGTGGTAGTAATGAGAGATGCTGGATTAAAAAATGGAAAAGTTTGTTTGAGGGCAAAACAAGGTTTGATCAAATTGAAAGCTTGGATAAAGCCAAACGGCAAGCTCTAGTCGTTTCTTTTTCTGCTTTCTGTTATTGGTTTTGGGAAGTTAAAAGGCCGTCTGAAAATATCTTTTCAGACGGCCTTTGATTTAAAAAGAGCCAGTCAAGGAGTGCATTTTAGATGCTGTTTTTAATGATTTTCCGCAGGGTGGACAGTTGTCGGCGGCTGACGGGCAGCGGGGTCGGAATATCAAGAATTTTTGCGCCCCATGTGGATACGGATTCGTCGTTCTCGTCATCGTCCAGTCGAATCAGGCTGTCGAGGGTGTGGCGGAAGACGAGGGCGTTGCGGTGGATGCGGATGACTTTGTCGCCCAGCAATTCTTCCCAGTAAACCAATGTTTTCGGTAATTCGAAGCTTTGACCGTCGCCGGTAAACAGATAGACGGTTTTGTGTTCCGCCATCAGGTAACGCGCCTGCTGCCAGGGGATTTCAACCATACGCTCGCGGTTGTACACTTTGAAATGGGTGAAACTGTCTGCTTTTTCGCGGTTTTTCTCGATGATGCGGTCAAGCGCGGTTTGCAGGCGGGTCATTTTGATTGGTTTGAGCAGATAGTCTGCGGCAGCTAGCTCAAACGCGCGCAGGGCGTGTTCTTCGTAGGCTGTGGTGAATACAATTTCCGGCTGGCGTTTGGCGGTACGCTTAATGCGTTCGAC
Source organism: Neisseria perflava (assembly GCF_002863305.2). Taxonomy (NCBI): domain Bacteria; kingdom Pseudomonadati; phylum Pseudomonadota; class Betaproteobacteria; order Neisseriales; family Neisseriaceae; genus Neisseria; species Neisseria perflava. Next base: position 1,620,995 of record NZ_CP136962.1, on the reverse strand, counting down.
AAATTCGAGACCATCGATTTCCGGCATGCCGATGTCGGCAAAAACGATGTCGACTTCGTGGACGCTCAGCCACTCCAATGCTGGCATGGCATGGTGAAAGACGTTGAGCAGTACGACATTGCACTCTTCCAATAATACACGTAAGCGTTCTGCTGCTAATACTTCGTCTTCTACAATAATGGCACTTGGCATAGCGGTATTCTTTTTGTCGTATCGTGGGAGATCTGCCGCGCTTTGTCATCCTCAATAACGCGTCAGCCGTATGTTGTTACAACCTTGAAATTATCAGTTTGTGACAATTTTAGGAAATTTTTGAAATATACATGATTTTTCGCTTCTTGGGCATGGTTTGGGATGAATCGGAAGATTACTTACATAATTTTATGAAATATTGTAATACCTAGAGTAATTTTGTTGTAATCGTGCTAATTCAGTCTGTGATAATGGACGATTTTGGGATTTTGTCCATTTGCCAGTGTGCCACCGCCCAATCGAGCAATTCTTGAGGACGGTTCACAGCAGGTGCATCGGGTAGGTTGAGATAGGTTAGGACTTGGCGTAGGAGTTGTTCTTTTTGATTCAAATCCAAAGCCGGGGCAAGGGTTTGTTTCGACCATTTTTGCCCTTGGCTGTTGGTCAATAGGGGAAGGTGGGCGTAGGCCGGTGTGGGAACGCCGAGGCATTGTTGCAGATAGATTTGGCGCGGCGTGGAAACGAGCAAATCTTGACCGCGGACAATATGCGTTATGCCTTGGTCGGCGTCGTCGGCAACCACGGCAAGCTGATATGCCCAATAGCCGTCGGCACGAAGCAGGACGAAATCGCCGATATCGTGTGCCAGGTTTTGTGCGTAATGTCCGACAATGCCGTCTGAAAAACTGATCACGCGATCGGGAACTTGAATACGCCATGCCGGCGTTTTGTTTTGCGTGTCGGGTCTTTGCTGAGGATTGCGGCAACGGCCGTTATATACAAATCCGTCTGCGCCATGTGTTGCCGCAGCCTGCCAGTCTTTGCGGCTGCAATAGCAGGGATACACCAGCCCGGCTGCTTTGAGGCGGTCGAGGGTGTCTTGATATAGGTCGTAACGGCGGCTTTGATAGGCGACTTCGCCGTCCCACTCAAAGCCAAAAGCTTCAAGCGTGCGCAAAATGTCGGCAGCGGCGCCGGGCATTTCTCGCGGGGGGTCAAGGTCTTCAATGCGGACCAGCCATTTGCCCTGATGAGCGCGCGCATCGGCATAGGAGGCGACGGCGGTCAGTAGGGAGCCGATATGAAGCAGGCCGGTAGGGCTGGGGGCGAAACGTCCTATATACATGGCAGGGTGGTTTTTGTAGGGCAGGGGCAGTATGGCCTGCACGGTATTTAAATCGTGATAGAAAAGGGCGTGCCGTACACGCCCGAATTTGGGTTTCAGACGGCCTGAGACTTGTCAAAATGATTTAAGTTTCTCGGCCGTCCGTTTAATCCGCTTAAGCCAAGGGAGCCAGTAGTTTGGCGAAAGCGTCTTCAAATTGTTTCAAACCGTCTTCCTGCAAACGAGTTGCCAAAGTTTCGACATCGATGCCAAGTTTTGCGGTTTCGGCAAGCTGCGCTTGGGCTTCGTCCACACCTTCGGTCAAAGTGGCTTTGGCGGTGCCGTGGTCGATAAAGGCTTTGAGTGTGGCATCGGGAACGGTGTTGACGGTATGGGCGCCAATCAGGCTGTCAACGTACAAAGTGTCAGGATAGGCAGGGTTTTTCACGCCGGTAGATGCCCACAGAAGTTGTACGCGGTTGGCACCTTTTTCGGCAAGTGCGGCAAATTCGCTGCTGCCGAAATATTGCGCCCAATCTTGATAAGCGGCTTTGGCCAGCGCAATGGCGACTTTGCCTTTGAGGTGTTCAGGCAGGGTGGCGTCCAATGCGGCATCAACACGGGAAATAAAGAAGCTGGCGACAACTTGGATATGGGAAACGTCGAGTCCTGCTTCCAAACGTTTGGCAATGCCGCGCGCGTAGGCCGCATAGGCTTTGAGGGTTTGGGTGCGGGAGAAGAGCAGGGTCAGATTGACGCTGATGCCGTCTGAAACAAGGGTTTCAAGCGCTTCGATACCTTCGTCGGTTGCCGGTACTTTAATCATGGCATTTTTACGGCCGATGGCAGCGTGCAGGCGGCGCGCTTCTTCAATCGTGCCTTGTGCGTCTTTGGATAATTCAGGCGAAACTTCGAGGCTGACGAAGCCGGTTTTGCCGCCGGTAGATTCGTGTTCGGCAAGACATACGTCGCAGGCGGCTTGTACGTCGGCAACCGCCATGGTTTCGTAGCGTTGTTTCGGGGTAAGGTCTTGCTGTTTAAGCGCGGCTACTTCATCGGCGTACAGGGCATCGCCTGCAAAGGCTTTTTGGAAAATGGCAGGATTGGAAGTTACGCCACATACACCTTGCTTCAGCATTTCTGCCAATTCGCCGCTTTGTACCAGCGAACGGGAGAGATTGTCCAACCAGATTTGTTGTCCTAATGCTTTAACGTCCGATAAAATAGTCATCTCTGATTCCTTTTACATAATAGGTTTGTTTGTGAAGTGGCGGTAATGCTACGCCGATTCGATGAATTTGAACAGTTTACAGCCGATTAATTTGGGCAAAACAAACCTAAATTCAAGCACGAAAGGTGGCTTTGATGGCGGAAAACACACTTTATCTCGACTGGGCGCGCGATGTATTGGATACGGAAGCCGAAGGTTTGCGTGAAATTGCGGCGGCTTTGGATCATGATTTTGTCCGTGCGGCGGAAGCATTGTTGCACTGTAAGGGCAGGGTCGTCATTACCGGTATGGGCAAGTCCGGACACATCGGCCGCAAAATGGCGGCAACCATGGCTTCCACCGGCACGCCTGCGTTTTTCGTCCATCCTGCCGAAGCGGCGCACGGCGATTTGGGCATGATTGTGGACCACGATGTCGTGGTTGCCATTTCCAATTCCGGCGAAAGCGATGAAATTGCAGCAATTATTCCGGCGTTGAAACGCAAAAACATCACGCTTATTTGTATCACTGCCCATCCGACTTCGACCATGGCGCGCCATGCCGATATCCATATTACCGCGGCGGTTTCCAAAGAAGCCTGTCCTCTCGGCCTTGCACCGACTTCCAGTACGACCGCCGTGATGGCATTGGGCGATGCGCTGGCGGTGGTATTGCTGCAGGCGCGTGCGTTTACGCCGGATGATTTTGCTTTAAGCCATCCGGCCGGCAGCTTGGGCAAACGACTGCTGCTGCGCGTGGCGGATATTATGCACAAAGACGAAGCCCTGCCTGCCGTTTTGTTGGGTACGCCGTTGAAAGAAGCCATTGTCCGCATGAGTGAAAAAGGCTTGGGCATGTTGGCGGTAACCGATGCCGAAGGCCGTCTGAAAGGCGTATTTACCGATGGCGATTTGCGCCGTCTGTTTCAAGAACGCGACAGCTTTGCCGGTTTAAAAGTGGACGACATCATGCACGCTTCGCCGAAAACCATTTCCGCCGACCGCCTTGCCACCGAAGCTTTGAAAGCCATGCAAAGCGGCCATGTGAACGGTTTGCTGGTGGTCGAAGAAAACGGCGTGCTGATTGGTGCTTTGAACATGCATGATTTATTGATGGCACGAATTGTCTGAATTGACGGCAAAAACGTTTTCAGACGGCCTTATGCTAGAATAGGCCGTCTGAAATAAGGAAACCTTATGCAAAACCTCTCTTCCGACCTGCAACAACGCGCTTTAGGTATCAAACTGCTGATACTGGATGTAGACGGCGTTTTGACCGACGGCCGCATTTTTATCCGTGACAACGGCGAAGAAATCAAATCGTTCCACACTTTGGACGGACACGGTTTGAAAATGCTTCAGGCCGGCGGTGTGCAAACTGCAATTATTACCGGCCGCGATGCGCCTTCCGTCGGTATCCGCGTGAAGCAGCTCGGTATCAACTATTACTTCAAAGGCATTCACGACAAACGTGCCGCCTATGCCCAATTACGCGAACAGGCCGGTGTGGAGGAGCATGAGTGCGCCTTTGTCGGCGACGATGTTGTCGATTTGCCCGTGATGGTACGTTGCGGATTGGCGGTCGCCGTCCCCGAAGCGCATTGGTTTACGTTGCAATACGCCCATTATGTAACCCAACGTTCCGGCGGCGCAGGTGCGGTGCGTGAAGTGTGCGATTTGATTATGCAGGCGCAAGGTACGCTTGAACCTGCTTTGAAAGAGTATGTACGATGAAAATCAGATGGCGTTACGGAATCGCCTTTCCGCTGGTGTTGGCCGTTTCACTCGGCGCATTGGCGGCGTGGCTCGGCCGCATCAGCGAAGTACAAGTCGAAGAAGTCGTCCTCAATCCGAATGAGCCGCAATATTCGATGAAAGGCATCAACGGCAAACGTTTTGACCAAGAAGGCCGTCTGAAAGAAAATCTGAGCGCGGTCGATGCCGTTCAATATCCGAATAGCGCGGATGTGCATTTGGACAAACCGCATCTTTCGTTTTACCGCGACGGCAGCCTGTTGTACGAAGTCGGCAGCGACAAGGCCGCGTACAATATTCAAAACAAAAAAGTCGTTTTTGAACAGAATGTTGTCTTAAACAAAGCGGCAGATGCCAAGCGTTTGGCTGGCATCGTCAAAACCGAACGTTTGAATGTCGATACCGAAGCGCAATACGCCCATACCGACAGTCCCGTTACTTTCCAATACGGACAGTCCGGCGGTCAGGCAAACGGCATGACTTATGACCACAAAACCGGTTTGCTGAATTTCCCTTCCAAAGTGAAAGCCACAATTTATGATACAAAAAATTTGTAAAACCTTAGCCCTTGTTGCCGTTTTTGCCGCCAGCCCGGCCTTTGCCCTGCAAAGCGACAGCAAGCAGCCGATTCAAATCGAAGCCGACCAAGGCTCGCTTGACCAAAACAACCAAAGCACCACCTTTTCCGGCAACGTCATCATCAAACAAGGCACGCTCAATATTCGTGCCGGCAGCGTGACCGTTTCGCGCAACGACAAAAGCGAGCAGTTGATGAAAGCCACCGGCTCGCCCGTCAAATTCAGCCAAGAGTTGGACGGCGGCAAAGGCGTGGTCAACGGCCAAGCTAATACTGTAACGTATTCTTCCGCAGCTAGTCTGGTTACCCTGACCGGCAATGCCAAAGTACAGCGCGGCGGCGATGTGGCCGAAGGTGCAGTCATCACTTACAACACCAAAACCGAGGTTTATACCATCAACGGCAGCGCCAAATCCGGTGTGAAATCCGCCGCCAAATCCGGCCGCGTCAGCGTGGTCATCCAGCCGTCCAGCACGCAGAAAAACAAATAAGAAAACACACAAAAAGGCCGTCTGAAAAAGGTTCAGACGGCCTGAGGTCAATATCGAAAGTCAACAGAATATGAGCGCAAACAACAGCCGTCTTGTGGTTCAAAACCTGCAAAAAAGTTTCAAAAAACGCCAAGTCGTCAAAAGCTTCTCCCTTGAAATCGAAAGCGGCGAAGTCATCGGCCTGCTCGGTCCCAACGGCGCGGGTAAGACCACCAGCTTTTACATGATTGTCGGCCTGATTGCCGCCGATGCAGGCAGCGTGATGCTGGACGGCCAAGAGTTGCGCCACCTGCCCATTCACGAACGCGCCCGCCTCGGCGTCGGCTATCTGCCGCAGGAGGCCTCGATTTTCCGCAAAATGACCGTGGAACAAAATATCCGCGCCATTTTGGAAATCAGCATGAAAGACAAAAGCCGCATTGATGCCGAACTTGAAAAACTGTTGGCCGATTTGAACATTGAACGCCTGCGCAACAACCCTGCGCCGTCTTTGTCCGGTGGCGAACGCCGCCGTGTCGAAATCGCGCGCGTGTTGGCCATGCAGCCGCGTTTCATTTTGTTGGACGAACCTTTTGCCGGCGTTGACCCGATTGCCGTCATCGATATTCAGAAAATCATCGAGTTCCTCAAATCACGCGGTATCGGCGTATTGATTACCGACCACAACGTGCGCGAAACCCTCAGCATCTGCGACCGTGCCTACATCATCAGTGATGGTACGGTATTGGCTTCAGGCAAGCCGGATGATTTGGTCAACAATGAACAAGTCCGTTCGGTTTATTTGGGTGAAAACTTCAAATATTGAGTTTAGGCCGTCTGAAAAGGTGTATCTGTGTTGAAACGAATTTTTTTGTCTTCCTTTGCCGTTTTGGCAGCTACTGCCGTGCATGCAATGCCAGAACTGCCATTGCAGAATATGGGTGTGCGCCAAGGCGTGATAGATAAAAATGGCAAGCCGATAACCGGTATCGTAACGGCGACAGCTATCGTGGATAAAGAGGGTAAATTGGGAAAAAGCCTCCATTGGGAAGTGGATGCGCTGGAATTGTTGAAACTTGCTCAAGAAGTAGGTTTGCCAAAACAAGTCGAGCCTTATAAAGAGTGTACTTATAATCAGAAAACCCAACAAACGGATTGTAAGACACTGGAAAGCCTTAAAAAATTCAGATTCTTTTATACTGTGCCAAATGGATTCAAAGAAGAGATAAAGACGAAACCTGTCCAAGTTGCTCCCCCACCTTATCCAGAGCTTTCTACAGAGAATGGTGAGGAAGGGACTGTGGTATTAAATGTCTTTATCAATATAGATGGCAAAGCATTCGTATGGGTAAAAAAGAGCAGTGGATACTCGCGTTTAGATGCTGCAGGACGAAAAGCGGTTTTGCAGACAAAATTTCAACCCGCTACCTATCACGGGAAGCCTGTTACCATGTTTTTTACTCGACGTATTGCGTTTATTTTAAATTAGAAAATATCTCTACTGTCGAATAATTCATTTATCGGTTGATAAAAGAATAATATATTGAAATAATCATCCAATATATAAACAATATATCCGATATTTTCAGACGGCCCATCAGATACAGGCTGTCTGAAATCCATAAAGCACATTTACTATCAAACATTATGTCTTCACTCGTCCTTAAACTCAAACAGACCCAGCAGCTCAACCAGCGGCTGCAGCAGTCTTTGCGCATCTTGCAGATGTCGGGTCTTGAGCTTGAGCGCGAAGTGGAAGACTGGTTGTCAGACAATCCTCTGCTTGAGCGTCCGGAAACCGATGAGTTTGCCGATAGCGGACTCAACCGTGCGGTAACCATGCCGCGCGCAGGTCAGCAGTTGAGCGGCGACGATGCCGAAGATATTTGGAGCAACATCGCCGAAGAAGAGGATTTCAAACACTATCTGCATGCCCAAGTGTGCGAGCATCCGCTCTCGCAAGTGGAAGCGGCCTATGTTCACGTCTTGATTGATTTTTTGGACGAACAAGGCTACCTCACCGACAGCCTCGAAGAAATCATCGACCACACGCCGTTGGAATGGATGCTGGACGAAGAAGCCCTGCAAAATGCGCTGGATGTATTGCAAACCTTTGATCCGCCCGGCGTGGCTGCGGCCGACTTGACCGAGTCGCTCATGCTGCAATTAATGCGTTTGCCGGCTTCTCCGGCTAGACAAATGGCCGCGCATTTGGTGCAAAGTTCGCTTCAAGATTTGGGCAAAAACCGCAAACAAAACGTTCTGCGTTTCCGCAAACTTTATCCCCAGGCCGACAGTGAAACCATAGAAGCCGCACTCGATATGATTGCCGGCTTGAATCCTTATCCGGCTTACGGCTTCGCTTCTGCCACCCCCACGCCTTATATTCAGCCTGACGTTTGGGTGAAAGAGGGCAAGGACGGCTGGGAAGTCATCAGCAACGAAGCGGCCTGGCCGAAGCTGCAGCTCAATCAGGAATATTGCGACCTGATGAAATCGGCGGAAGAGGGTGCGCCGGAGTGGAAGGAAAAAATCAGCGAAGCCAAACAGCGCATTGATTCTTTGGAACTGCGCAAAAGCACAGTCCTCCGCCTTGCCGAGTATATTGTCAAAAATCAGGAAGATTTTTTCATCTTCGGCGAAATCGGCCTGTCGCCCATGCTGATGAAAGATGCCGCTGCCGAATTGGGTTTGGCGGAAAGCACCATTTCGCGCGCCGCCAACCAGAAATATTTGTCTTGCCCGCGCGGCCTGTTTGCGTTACGCTATTTCTTCACACAGGCAGTCAATGCCGACGATGAGGGCGAAGGGTTCAGCCAAGGCGCAATCAAAGCTGTCTTGAGCCAGCTGATTGAAAGTGAAGACAGCAGCAAACCTTATTCGGACGAGGCCCTCGTCAAATTATTAAAACAACGCGGCATTGAAATCGCCAGACGTACAGTGGCTAAATATAGAGAATCATTAGACATCCCGCCGGCACACAAACGAAAATTTACCGAGTAGATATATTCCGATCCGTTTTGACGGACTAACCAACCGAAGGAGCTGTATCATGAATCTGAAAATCACCGGTCTGAATTTTGATGTTACCGAAGCCATCAAAAACTACGTTTCCGACAAGTTGGCACGAATCAGCCGCCACGCCGACAACATCATTTCCGTGACCATCACGCTCTCGGTGGAAAAAGTCAGCCAAAAAGCCGAAGCCGATGTCCATCTGGCAGGCAAAGATTTGCACGTTGAAGCGATTGAACAGGATATGTACGCTGCGATTGATGTTTTGATGGACAAACTCGACCGCGCTGTTTTGAAACATAAAGAAAAAAGCGGCGATGTCCGCAGCACTGTCAAACCTGAAGCAGAATAAAATGTTTGTATGATAAAGGCCGTCTGAACCATTCAGACGGCCTTTTGTTTTGCTATATGTTTTAGACTGGCAATCTAGTTACTCACTTTTTCGCCATTCCATGGTGCCACTTTAAACAGCAACAACATGCCCGGTATGCCCAAAGCGAAACACAGCCAGTAGAAATTAAAGTAACCCATCGCTTCAATCAGATAGCCTGCCGAAGCATTGATAAATGTACGTGGAACGGCTGACAGGCTGGTAAAGAGGGCTAATTGTGTGGCCGTAAATGCAGGATTGGTTTCACGAGCCATATAGGCAACAAACGCCGCTGTACCCAGACCTACGCCTGCTGCTTCTGCACCAATCACGGCCGCAAGCATCATTTGTTCCGTCAGGGTAATGGTTTCAAATTTACCGAAACCCGCCAGCCAGGCAAAGCCTAGAATCGTTACCCATTGGGCTATACCGAAAACCCACAAAGCCCTGTTGATACCGAGTTTCAACATCCAAATGCCGCCTACAATACCGGCAATGACAGCAGGCCATAAACCGGCATTTTTGGCAATCAGGCCGATGTCGGTTTTGCTGAAGCCCATGTCCAAATAAAACGGCGTTGCCAGAGAAGTCGCCATACTGTCGCCCAGTTTGTAGAGGAAGATAAACAGCAACACCAATACAGCTTGTTTGATGCCTTTGCGGGAGAAAAACTCACTGAAAGGGTCAGAGACTGTTTGGGCAAATGTACGCGACACAGATGGTGGAATATCGGGTTCTTTGGCTAAGAACAAAGTCATCAGCAGGCCGGGTAACATAAACAGCGCCGTGATGATGAATACATTGTGCCAAGGCATCAAGTCGGCCAAAATCAAGCTGAGCGAGCCGGGTACCAAAGCGGCGATACGGTAGGCGTTGACGTGGATAGAGTTGCCTAAGCCTAATTCTTCATCTGACAAAATTTCGCGACGAAAAGCATCCAATACAATATCTTGGCTGGCAGAAAAAAAGGCGACCACCAACGATAAGCCCATAATTACATATAAATGCTGAGCAGGATTTAGGAAGGCGTAAATGAGCAAGGTCAGCAGCAAACCAATTTGCGTAACCAGCATCCAGCCGCGCCGCCGTCCTAAAAAAGGTAATCTGACCAAATCAATGACGGGAGACCAGATAAATTTCCAAGTAAAAGGCAGCCCGATAAGTGCCATCAGGCCGATGGTTTTCAACTCGACGTGTTCACTGCGCAACCATGCTGGAATCAGGTTGATCAAGAAATAAAGCGGCAGCCCCGAAGTGAAGCCTGTAAAGATACAAATCAGCATACTGCGCGAGAAAATCTTGCGCCAAGTGCCGGATTGGGGTGCGGTTGTCATAGTGAAATCAATAAAAAAGAAAAGGGATATTGTAGCAAAGATGGGGGATATGGCGAATGAACTTCTGTTATCTTTATCGAATAATGAGAGGCCGTCTGAAACTTTAGCAAATTAAGTTTCAGACAGCCTTTTGTTGGAACAAGCCGATCAGGTTTTGAAATGTCCGTAAGACAGGCAGAGTGCTTGTCTTACGGATATTTTATTTTCAGACGGCCTTCGATGCTGCGTTGCAGTTGCGGTAGAAGGCAATCAGACCGTTGGTGGAGCTGTCGTGTGCCGGTGTGCCGCGTTCGAGTTCGGGTTCGATGGTTTTGGCCAGTTCTTTACCGTATTCTACGCCCCATTGGTCGAAGGGGTTGATACGCCAAATCACACCCTGTACGAAGGTGCGGTGTTCGTAAGCGGCCATCAGCATGCCGAGGTTGAAAGGCGTCAGGCTGTCGATGAGCAGACTGTTGCTCGGGCGGTTGCCCGGGAATTCTTTTTGCGGTGCAAGGCGGTCGCGTTCTTCTTGGGGCAGGGCGGCCAATTCGATTTGCACTTCGTCTAAGGTCTTGCCTTTCATCAGCGCTTCGGCTTGGGCGAAGGCATTGGCAACGGTAAAGCGGTGTTGGCGATGGTTGCCGTAGATTGTGGTCATGGGGACGATGAAATCGACGGGAATCAGACGCGTGCCTTGGTGCAGAAGCTGGAAGTAGGCATGTTGGCAGTTGACGCCTTCATCGCCGAAGACAATGCCGCCGGTGGTGCAGGAAACGGGTTGGCCGTCTGAAGTACGCTGTTTGCCGAGGCTTTCCATATCGAGCTGGTTGAGCCACGGGGTAAAGAGGCGCATGTTGTGGCTGTATGGGACAACGGTTTGGCCGTCTGAATGTTGGAAGTTGTTGTACCAAACATTGATGAGCGCCATCAGGACGGGAATGTTGCGACGGAATGGTGTTTCGAAGAAATGGGTGTCCATCGCGTGTGCGCCGGTCAGCATTTTGCGGAATGCTTTTTCGCCGACGGCAACCATCAGCGGCAGGCCGATGGGCGACCAGACGGAATAGCGGCCGCCGACCCAGTCGGACATGGCGAAGACTTTGTCGGGGGAGATACCGAAGTTTTGGGCTGCGGCCACATCGGCGGAAATGGCGCAGAAGTGGCGGTAGATGCCGGAATCAGGCAAACCTGCATCGCGGTACCAAGTACGCGCCGCATAGGCATTGAGCAGGGTTTCCGGTGTGCGGAACGATTTGCTGGCAATGCTGAATATGGTGGTTTCGGGGTTGAGGCCGAGAAGGGTTTGGGTCAGATCGGCATCATCGGAGTTGCTGACAAAGTGGACGCGGATGTTTTGCCAATAGGGTTGTAGAGCCTGTGTGGCCATGCGCGGGCCTAAATCGGAGCCGCCGATACCGATGTGAACCAAGTCGGTAATCGGTTTGCCGGTAATGCCTGCGTGGGTGCCGTCTAGGAGTTGGCGTGCGAATTCGAGGGTGCGGTTGAGTTCATGATGAACATTGGGCACGATGTTTTCGCCGTCAACGTAAACAGGTTTGGCATTGGCAGGCAGGCGCAGGGCAGTGTGGAGGACGGCGCGGTGTTCGCTGGTGTTGATTTTTTCACCGTTGCTCATGGCCTGCATATATTGTGGCAAATCGGCCGCTTCGGCCAGTTGGCACAATAAATCAAGGGTGTTTTCATCTAGGCAGTTTTTGCTGTAATCAAATAACAAACCATGCAGAATTTCGTGCATATTGTTGAAACGTTCGGCATCTGCGTCGAAGCGTTCGCGCAGGGTGACACGTTGAGTATCGGCATGATGGGCTTCCAAGGCCTGCCATGCGTCTGAGTATGCGGACATCTTGTTTCCTTAGTATGTAACGGTAAACAAGCAGGGTATCTATTTTCTGCTTTTTATAGTTGTTTGTAGTTTAACAAATTTGCACAACTTTTGGGAGGTGGTAGGGTTGGTTTTGCTTAAGAAATGTATGCAAAATGCAATAGAAATGGTTGATTATCATCAAGTTTCTGTAAAAAAGGGGGTATGACACCGATGTCTGCTGTGTTATCCTATGTAACATTATTGAAATCTTGTCGGGGCGGGTCCGTAAGATGGCTACAATTTATGATGTCGCTGCTTATGCCGGGGTATCTCCCAAGACGGTCAGCCGGGTGATTAACGGCGATGCGCCGGTCAGTGATAAAACCCGTTCCAAAGTAGAAACAGCGATTGCTGCTTTGGGCTATATCCCGTCTTCTGCGGCAAGGATTATGCGCTCACACCGTTCCGGATTGGTCGGTCTGATTACCGGCGCCATTTCGCGGACAGGCGAGAATACGGGCGGACACGGCATACCGGATATGTTCTTGATTAAGGGCATTCAGCAGCAGATTCGCGCACAAGGCAAGATTTTGATGATTGCCGACATCGACAACAAGCCGGGGCAGCCCGGTCAGATGGAGCCGCTGATCCGTACCTTTATGGAACATCGTGCCGAGGGGATTTTATATGTGGCAGGTTTCCATCAGGAAGTATTGCTGCCGGAAGTGCCCAACCGTTGCCCGATGGTGTTGGTCAACTGTTTTGATTTGGCAGGTACGCCGTCGGTTTTGCCGGACGACGAAGCAGGGCAGTATGGCTTGGTGCGCCGAATTATTCAAAGCGGACACAAACGGATTGCTTATGTGACTTTGCAGCCGGGCGTGGAAGCGACGAGATTGAGATTGGCCGGATACCGCCGTGCTTTGGCTGATGCGGATATTGTCTTCGATCCTGATTTGGTGCAAACTGGTTATCCTGACTTCAGTAACGACAGCGGGTCTTTGATTTCGGCTATTTTGAAGCTGCTGTCTTTGCCGCTTCCGCCGACGGTAATTTGCTGCGGTAACGATGAAATGGCAGTGCGCGTGTACGGGATTTTGAGGACGCGCGGCGTGCGGGTTCCCGAGCAAGTCTCTGTTGCCGGATATGATAACCACAGCGCGATTGCGGAGACGCTGTTTCCGCCGTTGACCAGTACTGAACTGCCGTATCTGCGTATGGGCGCGATGGCGGCGGATTTGCTGTTCCAATACATCGAACATCTGACCTGTGCGGTTCAGACAGTCAAGGTCGTTGGGGAAACCATCTGGCGTCAGTCTGTGATTAATAAATAGTTTCAGACGGCCTGAAAATAATAAGCTTTAAACAACATAAACACACATCAAAATAAGATTCATGTAAACGGCCAAAATAAAGGCCGTCTGAAAACGGAGTTGCCTCAGTAAAAAGGGCAGCCCAAATACAATAAAAGCGTCATACCGCTGAAATTGGAGTTTGTTGTTTCCATAGTTTATTACCCAGGAGTAGCCTTCCTATGAAAATCTCCCCACAAGTGGCGATGACACTTCGCCAGATTATGCTGATGAACTTCGGTTTCTTCGGTATTCAATATAGCTTCGGGTTGCAGCAAACTGCGATTAATCCGATTTTCAGCTTTCTTCATGCCGATCCGAGCCAGTTGCCGATTTTGAATATGGCAGGCCCGATTACTGGTTTGCTGGTGCAGCCGATGATTGGTGCGATGAGTGACCGCACTTGGGTGCCTGGATTGGGCCGCCGCCGTCCGTACTTCTTGATCGGCGCCATCGGTTGCAGCCTCTGCCTCTTTATTTATCCGCACGTTACCGCCTTGTGGGTGGCCGTATTGCTGCTGTGGCTCTTGGACATCAGTAACAATACTGCAATGGAACCTTTCCGTGCCTTTATTGCTGATACCGTTCCTGAACATCAACAATCCACCGGTTTCTTGATGCAGTCTGTGTTTACCGGCTTGGGCATTACCCTGGCCAACGTTTCCCTCTACATCTTCCAACAAATCGGCTGGTTGCAACAAACCTCCGAAGCGGGCATTCCGTATTGGGTATTCGGTTCGTTTTATATTGGTGCGGTCTGCTCCATCGGTTCGGTTTTGGTTACCGTTTTATCAACGGCCGAACGCGAGCCCAGCCCTGAAGAAATGGCGGCCATTAAAGCCCAGCCGAGCGGTCCGGCCCATGCTGTTAAAGATATTGTCGTTGCCGTGCGCGAAATGCCGACTGCCCTGTGGCAACTGGCCTTGGTGTATCTCTTCCAATGGTACGCGCTCTTTATCTACTGGCAATATATTTCCCACAGTATCGTCCAATCCGTCTGGGATTCGACCGTTGAAAATACCGAAGCGTATAGCCAAGCGGTTGCATGGACCGGCCTGGTAAACGGTTTTTACAACGTTGTAACCTTTATCTCCGCCTTCGGCCTGATGTGGATGGCGCGCAAATACGCCGCCAAATATGTTCACGCCTTTGCTGTTACCCTTGCCGCGCTGGCCTTGCTCACCATTCCGCACATCGGCAACAAATATCTGATGTTTGCGCCGATGATTGGTTTCGGTGTCGGCTGGGCAAGTATGATGGGCGTGCCGTTTATGATTGTGGTCGGTTCTATTCCGAAAGAACGTTACGGCGTGTACATGGGTATTGTGAACATGATGATTGTGATTCCAATGCTGATTGAAACCGTATCTTTCGGCTGGGTGTACAAAACCTTCTTGGGTTCAAACCCTACCAACGCGATGACTTTTGCCGGTGTTTTCCTCGCCATCGCCGCCGCGTTGACCTTAACCATTAAAACTGCGGCCAAACCGGCTACTGCAGAATAACGAAGTTTTGATTTAAAACCAAAATGAAAAGGCCGTCTGAAACATGAAAGGGTTTCAGACGGCCTTTTTTGTCGAAACGGATTCCATTTGCTGAGCTGATTAGGAAAGTCTTATTGTCGCTGCACTACCGTTTATCACTCAAATTGGCTATGACTACCGATTTTGCTTTACAATATCCTTCTTTAATTTATTTCGTTTTACCATCCTGATGACAGAACACATTTCCGCTCCAAGCCCATCTCCTATCGGCGAAGACTACTTGCTGTTAGGTCAATACGCCGAACGCGCCTATCTCGAATACGCCATGAGCGTGGTCAAAGGTCGCGCGCTGCCTGAAGTTTCAGACGGCCAGAAGCCTGTACAACGACGTATTTTGTTTGCCATGCGCGATATGGGTTTGACGGCGGGCGCGAAGCCGGTGAAATCGGCGCGCGTGGTTGGTGAGATTTTGGGTAAATACCACCCGCACGGCGACAGTTCTGCCTATGAGGCGATGGTTCGCATGGCGCAGGATTTTACCTTGCGCTATCCCTTAATCGACGGCATCGGCAACTTTGGTTCGCGCGACGGCGACGGAGCGGCGGCGATGCGTTACACCGAAGCGCGGCTGACGCCTATTGCGGAATTGCTGTTGTCCGAAATCAATCAGGGGACGGTGGATTTCGTGCCGAACTACGACGGCGCGTTTGATGAACCGCTGCACCTGCCCGCCCGCCTGCCTATGGTGTTGCTCAACGGCGCGTCGGGTATTGCAGTGGGCATGGCGACCGAAATTCCGTCACACAATTTAAACGAAGTCACGCAGGCGGCGATTGCGCTGTTAAAAAAACCGACGCTGGAAACCGTCGACCTGATGCAATACATCCCCGCTCCCGATTTTGCCGGCGGCGGTCAAATCATCACGCCGGCGGACGAATTGCGCCGAATTTACGAAACCGGCAAGGGCAGCGTGCGCGTGCGTGCACGTTATGAAATCGAGAAATTGGCACGCGGACAATGGCGCGTGATTGTGACCGAGCTGCCGCCGAACGCCAATTCTGCCAAAATCCTTGCCGAAATCGAAGAGCAAACCAACCCGAAACCGAAAGCAGGCAAAAAGCAGCTCAACCAAGACCAGCTCAACACCAAAAAACTGATGCTGGATTTAATCGACCGCGTACGCGACGAGTCCGACGGCGAGCATCCCGTGCGACTGGTGTTCGAGCCGAAATCCAGCCGCATTGATACCGATACATTCATCAACACGCTGATGGCGCAGACTTCGCTGGAAGGCAATGTGTCCATGAACTTGGTGATGATGGGTTTGGACAACCGCCCTGCGCAGAAGAACCTGAAAACGATTTTGCAGGAATGGCTGGATTTCCGCGTCGTGACCGTAACACGTCGTCTGAAATTCCGTTTGAACCAAGTGGAAAAACGGCTGCACATCCTCGAAGGCCGTCTGAAAGTCTTTCTGCACATTGATGAAGTGATTAAAGTCATCCGCGAATCAGACGACCCGAAAGCTGATTTGATGGCGGCGTTCGGGCTGACCGAAATCCAAGCGGAAGACATTTTGGAAATCCGCCTGCGCCAGTTGGCGCGTTTGGAAGGGTTCAAACTCGAAAAAGAATTGAACGAATTGCGAGAAGAACAAGGCTGTCTGAATATCCTTTTGGGCGACGAAAATGAAAAACGCAAGCTGATCATCAAAGAGATGCAGGCGGACATGAAGCAGTTTGGTGATGTGCGCCGCACGCTGGTGGAAGAAGCCGGACGCGCCGTGCTGACGCAGACCACCGCCGATGAGCCGATCACCCTGATTCTGTCGGAAAAAGGCTGGATACGCAGCCGTGCCGGACACAACCTTGATTTGAGCCAGACCGCGTTCAAAGAAGGCGACCGCCTCAAACAAACCCTTGAAGGCCGCACCGTTTTGCCTGTCGTCATCTTGGATTCATTGGGCAGAACCTACACGCTCGATGCCGCCGAAATCCCCGGCGGACGCGGCGACGGTGTACCGGTTTCATCGTTAATCGAGTTGCAAAACGGCGCGAAACCCGTCGCCATGCTCACCGGCCAGCCCGAACAACATTACCTGCTCTCAGGCAGCGGCGGCTACGGCTTCATTACCAAGTTGGCCGATATGGTCGGACGCGTGAAAGCGGGTAAAGTGGTCATGACCGTGGATAGCGGCGAAACCGTCCTGCCGCCGGTTGCCGTCTATGCCTCCTCGCTCATCAATCCCGACTGCAAAGTCGTACTGGCCAGCAGCGACCACCGTCTCTTGGCGTTTTCCATCGGCGAACTTAAAGTCATGCCTAAAGGACGCGGTTTGCAGTTGATGTCGCTGACCGACGGCGCGTCTTTGGAACACGTCCTCGTGACCACGGCTGCGGAATTTATCGTTGAAACCGTCGGCAAGCGCGGCGCCGCACATCAGGAAAAATTGCGCATTTGCGACATTGACGGCAAGCGCGGCAAAAAAGGGAAGGTATTGGAAATATCAGGCCGTCTGAAAAGTTTGTCCTGAAACAAAAACAAATATATCTAAATAAATTAAATTTATACGACATTGCATGATAATAAAAAAAGGTTCACTTATGAACAGAGCCAATCTTCAAGAACTGGGTAATCTGAGGGAGCGGATTCCCGGTGTAATCAACATTGCCCGAATAGCCATCGTCTTACCGCTTTTGGTTTTGCACGCTTTCGGCAGCTACACGGGCGGCAACCTGATTGGTGTTTCGTTGCCGGACATTGAGTTTTATATCTGGGTAACGCTGTATTTCTTCCTAATTATGCTCTCTGTGTTCCGCCCGGGCTGGCAGTGGCAGTCTTTGGATTTGCCCAATGCCAGTGCCGTGGTCGACATCACCATGATGATGGTTTTGGTGTATATCTCCGGCGGTACTGCTTCCGGTTTCGGGATTTTGGTTTTGCCGTTTGTTGCAACCTCGTGTCTGCTCAGTTATGGACATTATCCCATGCTGTATGCAGGTTATACGGCAATGTTGTTTATTTTGAACCTGTTTTTAGACGGCAGTATGCGTTTCGATTCGTTTAATTGGGACGCGAAATCAATGTTGAATTCTTTGATGCTGATCGGCGCAGGCTATCTGGTGGCGATGCTGACATCGTTTGCCGCCCGTTATCTGGAGCAGGCCACGGAGTCCGCCAGCCGCCATCAACTGGCTTACCGCCGTATCAGCGGCTTGAACCATTTGGTTTTGAACCGCGTGCAGGAAGCGGTTGTGGTGATTGATGCGACCCAACGCGTGTGGCTGTTTAACAAACAGGCAAAAATCTATTTCCCCAGCTTGATTATCGATCAGCAGGAAATCGTGTTTGGCGAACTGGTGGCACGCTGGCAGCGTCAACCCGACAAACCTTTTGAAACCGATATCCATATTTTCCAACACGCCATGCACGTCCGTGCCGTTCCGCTGATTCAGGAGCAAACCGAGCTGCTGATGTTATACGTCCGCTCATTGCGTGAAGTGGCTGCGGAGGCCATGTCCACCAAGCTGACTTCGCTCGGACAGTTGACTGCCAACCTTGCCCACGAAATCCGTAACCCGATGTCCGCCATCCGTCATGCCAGCGATTTGTTGCAAGAGGGCGACGAGGCAGATCCGCTCAAGGCCAAGCTCTACAACATCATCGACAGCAATATCCAACGTATCGACAAGATGTTGGAAGACGTATCCCTGCTTAACAAACGAGACAACATCAGCCGCCAGCCGATTAACCTGATGAAATTCTGGTTGGAGTTCAAGCAGGAATTTACCTTGAACAATCCCGATGCCATCGGCTGTCTGCGCATGAATATGGACGGCAACAACCTGACCGTATTGGTTGACCCCATGCACTTGCAGCAAGTGATGTGGAACTTGTGCAACAATGCTTGGCGACACAGCCGTCAGGACGAAAACGCCATTACCGTCCTTATCCGCTCTAGCGGCAGGATGCACATTTCTATCGTAGTGGCGGACAACGGCAAAGGCGTGCCGCCCGATGTACGAAATCATCTGTTTGAGCCGTTTTACACCACCGAAAAACAAGGCACCGGCTTGGGGCTTTACGTCGCCCGCGAGTTGGCACACGCCAATATGGGGCAGCTGCATTATCACCCTGAAATGAACGGGTTTGAACTGATTTTACCGAAGGAGCAAGCGCAGGATGAATAAATTGCAAGAGCCGGTTTTGGTTGTCGATGACGAGGCAGACATCCGCGACCTAATGGAAATGACCCTGATGAAAATGGGTCTGCGCGTCGATACTGCGGCTGGTGTTGAAGAAGCCAAAGACAAGCTGGACAACAACGATTATTCGCTGGTGTTGACCGATATGCGTATGCCAGACGGCTCGGGTCTCGAGGTTGTCCAATACATTGATGAACTGATGCTCGACACGCCTGTCGCCGTGATTACGGCTTTCGGCAATGCCGACCAAGCCGTTGAAGCTTTGAAAGCAGGGGCGTTTGATTATTTGCAAAAACCGATTACGCTGTCTCAGTTGCGTTCATTGGTTAAATCGGCAGTATCGGTTTCCGATAATACTGCCGAACCCACGCCGTCTGAAAAAGTCAAATCACAGCCTGCGCCTGTTTCTGCCGCCCTGTATAAACCCGAACCTCAGCCGGCCAAGCCTGTCGTTACGCCTCCTAAGAGCGTACAGAGCGAATTTAACCGGCCTTTGACTGTTCCGGAAGGGCTCAATTCCTTAAAAGAGCGTTTTTCAGCCGGCAGCATCAATCCTGCTCTGCAACAAGATGCACCTATATTGGAAGGCGAGGACGATATGCCGCGCCTGTTGGGTACTTCGCCGCAAATGGTCGAAGTACGCCACCTGATTCGCAGATTGGCCCGCAGCCTTGTTCCCGTTTATATCTCCGGCGAGTCCGGTACGGGTAAAGAGCAGGCGGCGCGCACAATTCATGAGCTGTCCGACCGCGCCGACAAACCGTTTATTGCCGTCAACTGCGGTGCCATTCCTGAAAACCTGATGGAAAGCGAATTTTTCGGTTATAAAAAAGGCAGCTTTACCGGCGCGGATCAAGACCGTTTAGGTTTTTTCCAACACGCTGACGGCGGCACTTTGTTCCTTGACGAAGTTGCCGATTTGCCGCTTGCCATGCAGGTCAAACTTCTGCGCGCCATTCAAGAAAAAGCCGTGCGCCGTATCGGCGATGCGCGGGAAACTCCTGTGGATGTGCGCATTATTTGTGCGACCCACAAAAACCTCGAAGCTTTGGTTGAAAGCGGCGCATTCCGTCAGGACTTGTATTACCGCCTCAACGTTGTCTCCCTGCACATGCCGCCTTTGCGCGAAATGCGCGAAGACTTGGGCGCGCTGATTTTGTATCTGCTGTATAAACACCGTCACGGCAATCAAACCTACAAACTCAGCCCGAAAGCCCAAGAAGCCCTGTTGCATTACAGCTATCCCGGCAACTTCCGCGAGTTGGAGAATATCCTCGAACGCGCCGTCGCACTGACGGTCGGCCAAGTGATACAAGTGGATGATTTGCAGATTCAAAATACCCCACAGGTTAAGGCTGAACGCAGCGGCTTCTCTTTTGATGATATTGCTGAACCTGACACGCGCGAAACTACGCTCAATCACAGCCCCATTCCACCGTTTGATCCGCGTACCATGCAGATACAGGATTACCTTGACCAAGTGGAGCGCAGTATCATCGAGCAGGCTTTGCAGCAAACCCGTTACAACCGTACCCAAGCCGCCAAACTTTTGGGCATCAGCTTCCGCTCTATGCGCTACCGCATGGAACGCTTGGACATCAATTAAAACGTTCAGACGGCCTGAGTTTTCAAGGCCGTCTGAAACATGGGCATCATGTACAAGATTTATTTTGACGAAACCGCATCTGTCGAACTTCGCAGCATTGCCGCGCCTTTCGGGCTGACCGTTATCGACCGGCAGCCTGAAGAAGGCAGTTTCCTTATCGCTGACGAAAGCGGCATCAGTTTGTGCCGCGCCGGTGAAAAAGGCTGTGTCCGCGTTGATTTTGATGGCGGTGCCGCCCATTACCGGCGCACTAAAGGCGGCGGCGAGTTGATTGCCAAAGCCGTCAACCACACTGCGCAACCGACTGTCTGGGACGCTACCGGCGGACTGGGACGCGACAGCTTCGTGCTTGCCTCGTTGGGTTTGAATGTACACACTTTTGAACAAAATCCTGCGGTTGCCTGTCTACTTTCAGACGGCCTCAATAGGGCGGGGCAAAGTGAAGAGACACGGGAGATTGCCCAACGCATTATTTTGCATTTCGGCAATTCCGTTGATTTGATGCAGAAATTGGCTACTCAAAACGGCAGGCCCGATGTGGTGTACCTCGACCCGATGTATCCGGAGCGTCGCAAAACCGCCGCTGTGAAAAAAGAAATGGCTTACTTTCACGACTTGGTCGGCTCGGCACAAGACGAAGCCGAGTTATTGGACGCAGCATTGAATACCGCCAAAAAACGCATTGTCGTCAAACGTCCGCGCTTGGGTGAGTTTCTCGACGGGCGCAAACCTGCTTATCAATACACCGGCAAAAGCACGCGGTTTGATGTTTACCTTCCGACAAGGCCGTCTGAAGATTAGAAGCAAACTTGCAACATATCAAAAGAAACCGCCGACGTTATCAGCGCGGTGGCAAAGTGTGCTATAAATACCTTTTCCCAAACTTCATTGGAGCAAACTATCATGGAATTAGTATTCATCCGTCACGGACAAAGCGAATGGAACGCGAAAAACCTTTTCACCGGCTGGCGCGACGTCAAGCTGAGTGAGCAAGGTTTGGCAGAAGCCGCGGCAGCAGGTAAAAAGCTGAAAGAGAAGGGCTACGAGTTTGACATCGCCTTTACTTCCGTTCTGACCCGTGCCATCAAAACCTGTAACATCGTTTTGGAAGAATCCGACCAACTGTTTGTTCCACAAATCAAATCATGGCGTTTGAACGAACGCCACTACGGCCAGCTGCAAGGTATGGATAAAAAACAAACCGCAGAAAAATACGGCGACGAACAAGTCCACATCTGGCGCCGCAGCTACGACACCCTGCCTCCGCTGCTTGATCCTAAAGACCCTCACTCCGCCCACAATGACCGCCGCTATGCCAACCTGCCTAGCGATGTTATTCCCGATGGCGAAAACCTTAAAGTTACCCTCGAGCGCGTCCTGCCTTTCTGGGAAGACCAAATCGCTCCGGCTATCTTGAGCGGCAAACGTGTATTGGTTGCGGCACATGGCAACTCCCTGCGCGCTTTGGCCAAACACATCGAAGGCATTTCCGACGAAGACATCATGGGCTTGGAAATCCCAACCGGTCAGCCGCTGGTGTACAAATTGGACGAAAACCTGAAAGTAATTGAAAAATTCTACCTGTAAGGTAAAGGGAAAAAAGGACGTGTTGGACACGTCCTTTTTTATCTTTGTCTGTATCGAGGCCGTCTGAAGGCAGTTGATGGCGGGCGACATGAAAAAAGGACGCGTAAAGCGTCCTTGATGGAGATTAAACCCTGTATTACTGGTTTTTCTCGATGATTTCTTTGAGGTGGGGCATAGGGCTGTAACCGCTTTGGCTGCGGCCGTTAGGAAAGACCAGGGTCGGCGTGCCGTTGAAGCCGAATTGTTCGCCCAATGAAGTGGTTTCTGCAACAGGGTTTTCGCAGTTTGCTTTGCCGCTTGGGAGTTTGCCTTTGCGCATCCAGTCGATCCATGCCTGGGTCGGATTAGGCTGACACCACAACAGCTCGGCTTTGCGCGCGGCATCAGGGTGCAGGCTTGGAATCGGCATCATGAAGGTATAAATCGTGATGTCGGTCATTTTTTCAAACTCATGCTCCAAGCGTTTGCAGTATGGGCAGTCCGGATCGGAGAAAACAGCGACTTTCAGTTTGCCGTTGCCGCGTACTTCTTTGATGGCTTTGTCCAAAGGCAGGGAAGCGAAGTCGATTTTGTTCAAATCGGCGGCGCGTTCTTCAGTCATGCTTTGGCGCGTGTTGACGTTGATGAGGTCGCCGACGAGCATATAGTCGCCTTTGGCATCGGTATAGATGATTTGTTTGCCGCTGACGACAACTTCGTAAATGCCTTTAATCGGTGTTTCATTGACGCTCAAAACTTTCAAATCTTGGGCGGCATAGACTTTTTCCAAACGCGCTTTCAAGGAAGCGGCAACGGATTTGTCGGCAGGCGCTTCCGCTTTGGCAGCCGGCGCAGGCGCGGCGTTGGCGTTGGATACGGCAGGTTGACCGCATGCCAACAAAGGAAGGGCGGCAAACGGTGTTAAGATTTTGATTAACTTGGTTTTCATGCGAGAGACTTGCGTGTGTTAAAAGTAAGGCATTGTATCAAACCTCTGTCATGCCTGCATTGTATTGAGGCTCAATTTATCGTCTGAAAATAGCTTTCGGCTGTTAAAATACGAAAAAATGATTTGATTGTTTGTATGATTTACCACCGTATTGCCGTAAACGTGCCGCTTTCAGACGGCCTTTTGACTTATTCGCATTCCGAGCCGCTTCCTCCGGGAACGCGGGTGCTTGTGCCTTTTCGCAATAAAACCGTGGTCGGGATTGTGTGGGAAACGGATATTGCGCCCGATATGGACGCGGCGCGGATTTTGAGTGTTCAGACGGCCTTTGTGGAAGAAAAGCCGTTGCCTCAAAGCTGGCGTGATTTGTTGGCGTTTACGTCGCGTTATTACCACTATCCGACCGGGCAGGCTGTATTTGCCGCATTGCCGCAAGGTTTGAAGGAAACGCGCGCGGTGGAAATGCCGCAGCCGCCGTTGTTTTATGCTTTGAACGAAGTGGGCAGGGCACAAACGCCGCCGCCGGCTCGGTTCAACAAAAAAGCGGCTTTGTGGGACGCGCTGCTGTCGGGTGGAATGACGATGGCGGCGTTGAAGCAGGTAAATGCGCAGGCGGCGAAATTAATCGAAGATTGGGCGGAGCAGGGTTGGATTGAAACGACGGAAGTGGCGAAGCCTGTATTGAGGTCGTACCACGGGCAGGCTTCGCACTCTGAATTTGTGTTGAATGCCGACCAGCAACAGGCTTCCGATGAAATTCAGACGGCCTTCGGCAAATTTCAGCCGTTTCTGCTGTACGGCATCACCGGCAGCGGCAAGACCGAGGTGTATTTCGATGCGATGGCGAAAGTGTTGGCGCAGGGCCGGCAGGTGTTGTTTCTGTTGCCCGAAATCAACCTCACGCCGCAGCTTTTGAAGCGGGTGGAAAACCGTTTTGCCGACGTACCGACCGCCGTGTTGCACAGCCAGATGGCGGCAGGCAAGCGCACGCAGGATTATTTGCGCGCGATGTTGGGGCAGGCGAAATTGGTCATCGGCACGCGGCTGGCGGTGTTCACACCGATGGATGATGTCGGGCTGATTGTGGTCGATGAGGAACACGACGGCTCGTTCAAACAGGATAACGAATTGCGCTACCATGCCCGCGATTTGGCGGTGTGGCGGGCGAAGCAGAGCGGCTGTCCCGTCGTGTTGGGCAGTGCCACGCCCAGCTTGGAGAGTTGGCACAAGGCGCAAAGCGGCGCGTACCGCCTGCTGCAACTGACCGAGCGCGCCCATGCTTCCGCGCAACTGCCGCAAGTGGAAATCCTCAACGTAGGCCGTCTGAAACTCGACAACGGCTTCTCGCCGCAAGCCTTGCAGCTTTTAAAACAGAACTTTGAAGCGGGCGGCATGTCGCTGGTGTACCTTAACCGGCGCGGCTTCGCGCCCGCGCTGTTTTGCGGCGACTGCGGCCATACCTTCGGCTGCCCGAACTGTTCCGCCAAAATGGTGCTGCACCAACGCGCCCGCCAACTGCGCTGCCACCACTGCGATCACCGCGAACCCATCCCGTACAAATGCCCCGACTGCGGCAACCAAGACCTGACCGCTGTCGGACACGGCACACAGCGCGTCGAAGAAACACTGCGCGCCTTCCTGCCCAAGGCCGCCGTCGTCCGCGTCGATAGGGACAGTACGGCGCACAAAAACGACTGGGCGGATTTGTACCGCCGCATCGCCAACGACAAAATCGACATTCTGGTCGGCACGCAGATGCTTGCCAAAGGCCATGATTTCGCGCGGCTCAACCTCGTTATCGTGTTGAACGCCGACGGCAGCCTGTACAGCGCGGACTTTCGCGCGCCGGAAAGGCTGTTCGCCGAGCTGATGCAGGTGTCCGGCAGGGCGGGGCGCGCCGACAAACCCGGCAAGGTGTTGATACAGACCCAACTGCCCGAACATCCCGTCTTCGCCGCCGTCAAAGTGCAGGACTACGCCGTGTTTGCCGAAAACGAATTGAACGAACGGCAAATGTTCGCCATGCCGCCCTTCGGTTTTCAGACGGCCATCCGCGCCGACGCGCCGCGCGTTGCCGATGCGATGGAGTTTCTCAACGCCGCCAAAGAAACCCTCGCCCCGCTTTTGCCTGAAAGTGTTTCCCAGTTTGGTGCCGCCCCCATGCTGATGGTGCGCCTCGCCGAACGCGAACGCGCGCAAATCTTCCTCGAATCGACATCTCGACAAGATTTGCATCGTGCCGTGAGTTTGTGGGTGCAGGTGTTGCAGCAAAACCGCGACGGCAAAATCAGATGGTCGGTGGATGTGGATGTGCAAGAGGCTTGATTGGAATGATGCAATCAATATAAATATAAAAGGCCGTCTGAAAATCTGTTTTTCAGACGGCCTTAAGTTTTGAAATCAGTTTAGAAGAATTTTGCAGCAATATAGCCGAGTGCAAGCAGGCTCAAAACGGCGAATACGATGGCCATTGTAAGCAGAAACTGTGTTTTCTTCCTCGCTGCAAGTGCTGCCAGCTCAGGATTTTGGTCTAACTCTTCGCGTAGTTGGGATTCCAACTCGGCACGGATTTTTTTGCGCAGTTTTTTCTCTTCCTGCTCGCGTTCGTATTTGAGCTTGTGGGCAATTTCGGTTTGTTTTTTATGCTCGAAAGAGATTTTTTCCTGCCATTCAATGCGCTTACGCTGGATGGCCAGCTCATTTTTTTCTGTCAAATCAAAGTGACAGGTTTTGCATTCCTGTGCATCTAGTTCGTCAATAATCGTCATGCAGACGGGGCATTGGATAGGGGCGGGAGTATTGGCTGCCGACATAGTTTCTTCTTCAACTGCTTCCAATTCCATAGACTGACGGACGATCACGTCCAAACCCAAATAGCTGAAGTAATGCTGCGCATTTTCGCGCTCGTCTTGGGTGCATTTCTCGGCCACAATGGCTTGCGGACGCTCGGCCAAGGCTTGAATCAGGCTCTCGACTTCGTTTTCAGGCAGGTTCTCATACAGGCAGGCGTGGATGAGCTCCCTATCCGTGTTCGGCGGATAGGAAACGTATACGTCGAAAAATTTTTCTTGTTTGCTCATTGATATCCCATGAGTATTTCGACTGCGTCAACCAAATGGGTTTAGCCTAAGGTTTTGTTATTGTGTTTGAGCTGTCTTGGCTTCTGATACGAGCCGGAACAGAGGCTGCAGTCTCAGGCAGACCAAGTACGGTTTGCCTTTGTGTCGTTAATCGGCTGGACAATAATTTTTTATTTATATGGAAATATGCATGTCCAATGTTATGTCTATTGTAGAGTAAATATTCACGCCCGATATTATTATTATAAGGTAAATCTGATATTGTTTAAAATAAATTCACACAAAAGGCCGTCTGAAGATACAGACGGCCTGTTTTTTGTGGCAAAAACGGATTGTTTATACGGAGAAGGACGAACCGCAACCGCAAGTTGTCTCTGCATTCGGATTGCGGATGACGAATTGAGAACCTTGCAGGCTTTCGGTGTAGTCGATTTCCGCACCAACTAAATATTGGTAGCTCATCGGGTCAACCAAGAACGTCAGGCCGTTTTTCTGGATTTCAAAATCGTCGTCGTTTTTGATTTCATCAAAGGTAAAACCATATTGGAAGCCGGAGCAACCGCCGCCGTTGACGAATACGCGCAATTTCAAATCTGGATTGTTCTCTTCGGCAATCAAGTCGGCAACTTTGGTGCAGCAGCTGTCAGTAAAGATAATAGGGCTTTCGTCTGACATGATGTGATTCCTTTTATATGAATATTTTTACTATTGTCGCGCAAACCGTTAGTCAAGGCAAGTTTGTGCAGACAGGTCTGCCTGCTTACATGGAGGGCATGGCAGAAATTTCAAGCGCCAGTATGTCAGATTTAGATGCTTCTGCCAAACCATTCGACTCGGCCGATGATGGCAACATCGTCGGTCGGGTTTTTCAAGTCGATTTCAAAAGTAGGGTAGGCTTCGTTGGCAGAAATGACGTTGACGATGCCGCCGGGTATCAGTTGCAGGCGTTTGACCAAAAGGTTTTCGTTGAGGCGCAAAACATAGAGGCCGTCGCGCGGCATGGTTTGGCCGTGGTTGATGAGGATGGTGTCGCCATCATTCAGTACACCTTCCATCGAGTCGCCTTTGACTGAGATAACGGAAAGATTTTTGATGTCGCGCGTCACATAATTTTCAATCCAATAGCGTCGGAACGCCATGGCGAACATAGGCTGTTCGTCGCCGACGAGCTGGCCGTGTCCAGCCGCGGCCTGGATGTCGTAACGCGGTACGAAGACAAATTCGTCTATATCGACTGGATTACCCAGTGTGTCGGTTGCCGTGGCTTTTGGGGCTTCGGAATCAGGAAAGGGAGAACCCTCGCCTGTCAAAAGCCAGTCTATGCTGCAGCCTTTAAGTTGTTTGATTTTTTTTAGCGTTTCCGATTTCGGCAGGCCGCCTTCGTTCCAGATACGGCTGAATCCGGCGATGGTCATATCAATATCGGCGGCAATTTTGGCTTGGCGGGCTTCATCTTTCCATAAGAAAGCCAGGCGGTCTTTAAAGGTATCCATGTTTATGCCTTTATGGAGGTATGTTTTTTATATGGTTTGGACGATTTGAGTGTATTTTACCTTAGTTTTTATAAAATTGTAAGAAAAAAATTACTCAATCTAAGAAAAAGTATTGCATATTTTATTTTTTCTTAGTATTATTCGTTTTGTCTTAGATAAATCGATATTTCTAGTTTTATATTTGATTTTTCTTAGTTTGGTTTTATTTGGTTTAGTTTTTCTGACTTGAACCTGCTATATGATTATGATGAGAGGTGTGAAATGACTCGTTCGCGTAAAAATATTTTTTGGGTGCTGCTGGCGTTGGTACTGGGTTTTTTTGCCCTGCCTTTCGGATCTTCGGAAGCGCATGAAGCGGACGGTAATTTGACGGCTTCGGAATGCGAACGCTTGGGCAGCTTGAGTTTGGATCAGATGGACGGCAGGCTGCTGGCTTTTGCGAAAGAATGCGATATGGTGGAGGCTACCCACGATTGGGAGCAACAGTACGGCAACTTGAATGAAGAAGAAATGCTTGCCGGCGTGGTGTATGAGTGATGTTTGTGAATGAATCGATAAAGGCCGTCTGAAAAATCATTGTTTCAGACGGCCTTGTATTTTGAATAAGAATGGTATTAAGGCATTAATGGTGCATTAGTCAGGCCGGTGGTTTCGGGCAGGCCGAACATGATATTCATATTTTGCACGGCTTGACCGGCTGCGCCTTTAACCAAGTTGTCGATGACGGAAAGAACGATCCACACATCGTCTTGATCGGGCGCTCTTTGAGCGCTGATACGGCAAAGGTTGGCGCCGCGCACGCTGCGGGTTTCAGGTGTCGAACCTGAAGGCAAAATATCGACAAAAGGACTGTCGCGGTAGTATTCGCGCAGCAAAGCTTCAGGATCGGTATGTTCTTGCAGGTGCAGATATAGGGTGGCGTGCATACCGCGTATCATCGGAACAAGGTGTGGCACGAAAATCAGGCCGTCTGAAACATGGTCTTGCAGTCCGGACAGGGTTTGTCGGATTTCAGGCAGATGGCGGTGGCCGCCGACACCATAGGCTTTGAAGTTGTCGCCTGCTTCGCATAATAGGGCGTGGGTACTGGCTTTGCGGCCTGCACCGGAAACACCGGATTTACAGTCGGCAATCAGAGGCGCGTTGGCTTTCAGACGGCAAGCCTGAAGCAGCGGCAATAAGGGCAGGGAAACGCAGGTAGGGTAGCAGCCCGGATTGGCCACCAGCATGGCTTTGGCAATGTCGTCTTTGTGAAGTTCGCACAAACCGTACACCGCTTGGGAAACGAGTTGCGGCGCGGCATGGGTCATTTTGTACCATTTTTCCCATGTGGGGATGTCTCGAATGCGGAAGTCGGCAGACAGGTCAATCACGCGTACGCCTTTTTCTACAAGGGCTGGTGCTTCTTTCATGGCCACGCCGTTGGGCGTGGCAAAGAACACGAGGTCGCAACGGTCAAGCCCTGCATCTTCGGGCGTTTGGAATGCAAGGTCGTAAATGCCGCGCAGGCTGGGGAAGTAGTCGGCAACCGCAATATCGGCTTCGCTTCGGCTGGTGACGGCAGTAACCTCTGCGTTGGGGTGGCTGCTGAGCAGGCGCAACAATTCAACGCCTGTATAACCGGTTGCACCGACGATACCAATTTTAATTTTTGTGGTCATGGTGTGGCTCCTTTGTAGGGGTAACAATGCGTTTGATTATATAGTAATTAATTGCCGTCAGTCAGCGCTGCTTGTGCCAAGCTTTGCAATAGAGGGTTAAACAGGCCGTCTGAAATATGGCATGAATAATATTCGATAGCGGGTTTCAGACGGCCTGAGCGTTTGGAAAACGCAGTTTGCGGTTCGATTTGTCTGTTGATTTGTGGTGGGTGTTTCGTCTTTATCCTATCCATACGAACACAAAATAAAAATGTAAAAAAATGCCCCCGGGTTGGAGGACCGGAGGCAAGTATCCAAGGAATAGCTCTCATTAATAAGAACTAGTTACTTAGTACTATATCTTTTGTTAGGATTGAAAGCAAGCGTTTTGCACATTTTAACGGTTAAATAATTTTTTCATTCAAATTCAGTGAACTATCAGATAGGGATTGAATCTTGAGATGATGGTAATAGAGGGTAGGCTAAGGACAATTAAAACGGCAGGCATCAGTGATTGGGAGTAGCCATACTCTGAGCATTACTCTGATGTATGTGTACATTGCCATATTGATTGAGTCGGTCGGGGGGAAAAGCTGAAACCTTCTGACTAACCGAGTTGAGCTAAAGTGAGGCCTTCTTCAAACTGATTGATAAAATAGCTGAAAGGCATGAAATGCGTGCGCAGATAAGGAAGGGTTTGTTTTTAAATATAAATTTTCAAATCATTTATTTCATTCAATTTTGATATTGTTAAACCATCGGGCCAAAAAAAGGTTGCCATCGGAAGGGGAGCCGTTGGCAACGAATGGAGGTGGTAATGCAATGAAAGCTAGATATAAGGAGTAGCACCAAACTAGCTATAAGTAACTATATCGAAACTGTAAGAAAAATCAACAGAAGTTGCCTGTTACTGGCAAAAATTTTTAGTCGGCTTGCCTAAAATCAAATTTTTGAGTAATTGCTTGGTTAGTTGATGCAGGGATTGGTAGCTAGAGCTGAATTTGTTTACAGGCCGTCTGAAAATTGCCGGGGTTGTTCGGCTATAATGCTGTTTTGGTTTTTTTAAGGCCTTTGCAAAAATACGGTTTCGGGGTTTTAGGCTGAATGTGTACCCGATATGTTTGCAAAGGTTTTGGGGTATGAGGAGAATGAGATGAAGAAAGTTTTGGTGTTGCAACATAGGGATTTGGGCGCGTGCGACTGGTCGGCGTTTGGCGGTTTGGTGTCTGCGTCATCAGGGAAGTCGGTGTTGCGTGTGCCGGTTGATGATGATTTTGAATTGACGGACGAGATGCGTGCGGCGTTGATTGCGCAGCAGATAGATGGTGCGGTGTTGCCGGATGTGGCTTTTGCTGATTTGGGACTGATTGTCAGCGATATGGATTCGACGCTGATTACGATTGAGTGTGTAGATGAGATTGCGGCCGGTGTTGGGCTGAAGGATGAAGTGGCAGCGATTACGGAGCAGTCGATGCGCGGCGAGCTGGATTTTGAGCAGTCTTTGCGTAAGCGTGTGGCTTTGCTGGCCGGTTTGGACGAGCGCGTGTTGGAAGAGGTGTACGAGAATGTGTTGCAGCTGTCGCCGGGCGCGGAATTTTTGTTGGAAGCGTGCAAACGGAATGATGTGAAGTTTATGCTGGTGTCGGGCGGATTTACGTTTTTTACGGAACGCCTGCAACGGCGTTTGGGCTTGGATTTCCATTTTGCGAATGTGTTGGAAGTGGAAAACGGCAAGCTGACAGGCCGTCTGAAAGGGCGGATTATCGATGCGCAGGCTAAGACGGATTTATTGCGTGAATACCGTGAGCGTCTGGGTTTGGCTCCGTGGCAGGTGGTGGCGATGGGTGATGGTGCGAACGATATTCCGATGATACGGGAGGCGGGATTCGGCATTGCTTATCGGGCGAAACCGAAAACTGAAGCGAATGCGGATGCGTGCGTGCGCTTTGGTGGTTTGGAGCGGATACGCGGTTGGTTTGCGTAAACTGTTTGAGAATATTTGTCAGTCAGGTCGTCTGAACAATCGGGAAACCGGTTTCAGACGGCCTGATGTTTTATAAGGCGATAAAACGGTAGCCTTCGGCATCGACTTCGAGAATGGAGGCGTAATTGTTGCGCCAGTCGCCAAGTACGATGCGGGTGTAATCGGCGTTGCGATGGATGTTTTCGCGGTGGGTATGGCCGTGGATGAGCAGGGGAGTGTGGAAGCGTTGGACGGTTTCGTGGGTAAAGGTTGGATTAACGTCCATGATGTCGGCGGTTTTGTGTTGCTTGTCCTGTTTGCTCTGCTTGCGGATTTTGGTGGCGATGTTCAGCCGGAGTGTGAGTGGCAGGAGCAGGAACAGGCGTTGCAGCCATTTTTGATGGACGGTACGGCGGAATTTTTGATAAGAATGGTCGTCGGTGCAAAGGGTGTCGCCGTGACAGAGTAGGGTGGGTGTGCCGAATAGGTCGATCACGGCGTACTCGGGCAGTAAGGTCATGCCGGTATCGCGGGTGAAGGTTTTGCCGATGAGGAAGTCGCGGTTGCCATGGATAAAATAGCAGGCGACGCCGCGCTCGGTCAGGCTGCGGATGGTTTGCTTGATGGTTTGCACCAAAGGGCTGTTTTCGTCATCGCCGATCCAAAAATCGAAAAGGTCGCCAAGAATGTATACGGCTTGGGCATGAACGGCTTTTTCTTGCATAAATTTCTGGAAGAGTGCGGTCAGTTGAGGATAGGATTCGCTCAGGTGCAAATCGGCGATGAAGTAAATCGGCATGATGATGTGGGACGTATGGGAAGGGTTTTATTATAACTTGGGTTGCCGCGTTTGGATTTGGGCTTGGTGTTTTTCGTTTGTAATGCGGTGATTTTATTGTTTTGATTTGGTGTGATAAAGGCCGTCTGAAACATCTTTTCAGACGGCCTTTGTGGTTTATTGGGCTTTGCCCTGATAAGTGATTTGTTTCAGTGTATCTTCTTGGTACAAGTCGCTGATGGGGACGGTATAGAAGAATTCGTTGCTACGAACAAAGCGGTTGACCAAGTCTTTGTCGAGATGGAGGATGTGGTGCCGCAGTTTGTTTAGGCCTTTGAATATCATGGTGCTCCAACGCATATAGCCGTCTGAATTGGGGCGGATGTCGTTCATGGCATCAAGGGCGAGGAGTTTGCGGTTTTGCTCTTCTTTATCTAAAGGATGGGAATAGATGCTTTGGAAGTAAAACGGTTGCTCGGTGGATGGCGGCAGGCTGAGGGAGGAACCTACTTTGCCGATAGGGAAGTCGTCGCTCAGATAATGTATGGTGTGTAAAAACAGATTGCCACGGCGGTAATCGATTTTGCGTAGGGCTTCGATGGCGGCCAGCGCAGTATGTTGGTGGTCGGGATGCGCATCAATATTTGGGGACGGCGACACGATAATATCCGGCTGGAACGTTTCTATCAGATAGCCAAGGTTGTCCACCAAGCTGTTCCAAGTTGAGCCGGGCTTGAAGTGTTTCGCCAATGGGGAGGTATTGGCACGACGGAAAATATCGACGTCGGTTGTATCGATTTTGGTCGATTTAATCTCTGTTTCCGGATTTTGGCGCATGGCGGTCAAAGTGCTGTCGAAGTAGCCCAGTTGCAGGATGTTTTCAGACGGCACACCGGCCAAAAGGGGAACGGTCAGGCTGTTCCAAACGCGCATTCGGCCTTTTTGCAGATATTGTGCCTGAGTATCGCAGTCGCATGTGCTGTAAAGATTGCCATAGTGAAAGCTGCCGCCTTCGCTGGCGGTTAAGGTGCAGATCATTGAATTGGCCGCGTGTTTTTCGTACAAACCGTATGCGCTGAGTTCGGCATCGTCGGCATGAGGCGCGAGGACAAGGATTTTTTTCCCATCTAGGTTTTCACGTGGGTAAACAGAGAGTTCGATTTCTTGATCGGACAAGGTTAGGTATTTGCCTTCCAAGCGGATGGTTTTGTCGCTGTCGGAGAAGGTGTCGCTCAGATTGATATAGCGCACGCCTTTTGCGCCATATTCGAAATATTGCTTCCATTTGCCTTTGGATGAAATGGTTTCAACAAAAGGCAATACCAGCAATCCTGCCCAAGTGGATTTGATACGGATTTTGGCAATGACGGTATCTTGCCCGCTGATAGTGGCAGGTAAAGTCAGGCTGCCACCCTTGAGGGTAGCATGCGCGGTAGAGGGGAGGGAGGGATAGTTATAGTCTTGGTGTGTGTTATAGGCAAACTGTTTTTTATGAATAATTGAAGTAATAATAAACAACAAAACAAAAAAAGTCAGTATCAGCCCCGTCAGTATCAGAAACATTGTTGGGTTCCTTTATTGTTGTAACAGTCATGATATTGCTTGTGGAGCCTATTTGTTTGTTTTTCTTACAAACGGTTGTTTTTTATACTCTAACGTCATTGAAGTGAACATTTAAAATAAAACAGTTTATTAGTTGATTATATATAAACGACTAAAATACAGAAAGGCCGTCTGAAAAGTTTGAAAGAAATTTCAAAAATTTCAGACGGCCTTGATATTTTAAAGGTTAAGCCGATAAATTACGCTTCTTTTGTTTCAACTGCTTTCTGACGCAGACGCAGGCTCAACTCGCGCAGCTGTTTGTCGTCGACCACATTAGGTGCATTGGTCAGCAGACATTGTGCACGTTGTGTTTTCGGGAAGGCAATCACGTCGCGGATAGATTCGGCACCGGTCATCAGGGTAACCAGACGGTCGAGGCCGAATGCAAGGCCGCCGTGAGGAGGCGCACCGAATTTCAGATTGTCCAAGAGGAAGCCGAATTTCTCTTGTTGCTCTTCAGGGCTGATTTTCAGCGCGGCAAACACTTTCTCTTGTACGTCTGCACGGTGGATACGGATAGAGCCGCCGCCGATTTCCCAGCCGTTCAATACCATGTCGTAGGCACGAGCCAGGCAGTTTGCAGGGTCGGAAACCATCAGGTCTTCATGACCTTCTTTAGGCGCGGTAAACGGATGGTGTACGGCAACGTAGCGGTCGGCTTCTTCGTCGTATTCGAACATTGGGAAATCGACAACCCACAAAGGTTTCCATTCGTCTACGAAGTAGCCGTTGTCTTTGCCGTGTTCCAAGCCAACTTTGATACGCAGTGCGCCGATGGCTTCGTTCACGACTTTGGCTTTGTCTGCGCCAAAGAAGATGATGTCGCCGTTTTGCGCGCCGGTACGCGCGATGATTTCTTTCAGGGCGTTTTCAGACAGGAATTTCACAATTGGAGATTGTAGGCCGCTGTCTTCGCCGTTGGAGAGGTTGCTCACATCGTTTACTTTGATGTATGCCAGACCTTTCGCGCCGTAGATGCCGACAAATTTAGTGTATTCATCGATTTCTTTGCGGCTGAATTTCGCACCGTTAGGTACACGCAGAGCGACTACGCGGCCGCCTTTCATGTCGGCTGCGCCACGGAAGACTTTGAATTCTTCCGTTTTCATCAGGTCGGTCAACTCGGTGAATTTCAAGTTGATGCGCATATCCGGTTTGTCAGAGCCGTAGTAGAACATGGCTTCAGAGTAAGGCATGCGTGGGAAGTCGCCCAAATCTACGTTTAAAGCATCTTTGAAGACTTGTTTGGCCATGCCTTCGGAGATGTCCATGATTTCATCCTCGTTCAGGAACGAGGTTTCCAAGTCGATTTGAGTGAATTCAGGTTGGCGGTCGGCACGCAAGTCTTCGTCACGGAAACATTTGGTGATTTGGTAGTAACGGTCGAAACCGGCAACCATCAACAGTTGTTTGAATAATTGCGGAGATTGCGGCAGAGCGAAGAATTCGCCCGGATGAACGCGGCTTGGTACGAGGTAGTCGCGCGCGCCTTCCGGAGTGGAACGGGTCAGCATCGGCGTTTCGATGTCGATGAAGCCTTGTGCGTCCAAGTAGCGGCGAACGCCCATGGCCACTTGGTAACGCAGGCGCAGGTTGCGTTGCATGGCAGGACGGCGCAAGTCGATAACGCGGTTGGTCAGGCGAACGTTTTCGCTGATGTTTTCATCGTCGATTTGGAACGGAGGCGTAGCGGCAGCGTTCAAGACTTCGATTTCTTTGGCAAGGATTTCGATTTTGCCGGAAATCATTTTGTCGTTGGTTGTACCTTCAGGACGATTGCGTACGCGGCCGGTAATGCTCAAAACGTATTCGTTGCGGGAAGAGTCGGCAGCGGCAAATGCTTCCGGAGTGTCAGGGTCGATAACGACTTGAACGATGCCTTCGCGGTCGCGCAGGTCGATAAAAATTACACCGCCGTGGTCACGTCGGCGGTGTACCCAGCCTTTGACGGTAACGGTTTGGTCTAAGTATTGCTCGCTGATAAGGCCGCAATAGTTGGTACGCATAAAATCACCTTTTTATATTGTTCAATTTGAAAAGAAGGAAAGGCCGTCTGAAAAAAAAGAAGACCTTAATTGTTGTGTTCGGTATCACCGTCTTTAGACGGTTTTTGGGCAGGTAGGGCTTTAACCGGTAAGTCGTCCGGCATGACCATGCCCAGTGAAATCACATATTTCAATGCCTGATCCACACTCATGTCCAGCTCGCGCACATCGCTTTTTTTCACCATGATGTAATAGCCGCCGGTCGGGTTGGGTGTGGTTGGTACGTAAACGGAAATATAGTCGTCATCTTGCGGCAGGCTGCCTTTGAGTTTAGCAGGGATATGGCCGGAAACAAAGGCTATCGTCCAAATGCCCGGTTGCGGAAAGGGAACCAGTACGGGGGTTTTGAACGAGCGGCTGCTGTCGGAGAGCAGGGATTCGGAAACTTTTTTAACGCTGGAGTAGATGGATTTGACGACGGGAATGCGTCCCAAAAGGCTGTCCCACGCGCCTAGAATCCGTCTGCCCAATACGTTGGCGGCAAATACGCCGGTAACGAACAAGACGACTGTGGCGGCAACAATGCCCAAACCGGGTATGTTGAATCCCCAGAAATGCTGGGGCTGCCAGCTTTCCGGCAATAGGCTGATCAGTCTGTCGGCGGCGGATATGATGTAGGTCATCGCCCAGATGGTTACAGCAATCGGCAACCAAACCAGTACGCCTGTAATCAGGTATTTCTTTAAAGCCTTGGCGATTTTTCCGCTTTCGGCTGCGGCTTCTGTCATCTTTGTTTCATTCCGGCAAGTTTTGCCCAAACTTTGCATTATACGCGTTTGGACGCTAGGAAACGAGTATTTTAAACGAATGGCTTGTTTTGTTTTATTGTTTCAGACGGCCGCCTTGATTGCAAAGGCCGTCTGAAACAATATGGGGTCATTTAGATGCCGTCCCAGTCGTTGAACATCAGGCCGAAGCCGATGCCGTTTTGTTTGTGGTTGTAGTCAATCAAGCTTTCGCCGTAGCCGTGGAAGCCGCGGACAACGCCTTTGAGTTTGCCTTTGATGGGGAAAGTATAGGCCGCTTCAACGGCGCCACGTCCACTTTTCGGATTGTAACGCAGGACGGAATAAACATTTTGTTTGTCATTGAGGCGGTATTGGACTTTTAAGTCGCCATAACCCATGTATTTGTTGATGTCCGGATTGTCATCGTCGTCTCCTTTTTGGTCGAAGGCACGCATCCAAACTCTAGGAATAACGGTCAGCTTGCCCCATTCCATGCCTGCCATGGCGTAAACCCGGTTCCATGAGCGTGATTCGGGGCGGCTTTGACCGTTGGACTGGTGAACAAAACCTGCGCCAACCATACGCAGTTTGCCGCCAAAAGGCAGGTCTGCTTTAACGGGTTGGGTAATGAAGATTTCGGGCTCGTAGTCGGTGTTGCGGAACGGAGCGGATTTGCGGCCTTGGTTGAAGATTTGCCAGTCGGATTTTTGGGTGTAGCCAAACCATACGTCGGCACGGGTTTTGAATAAATCTTCGGCAATCTTGCTTTTGAAGGAAACCTGCATTTTAGTTTCGAGACGTTTTTGCTCGCTGAATTTTTCCTGTGTGGTTACGCCGCGGCTGGGGGATTCCGGGTAATAGTTGGGGCTGCTGTTGTACCAAACGGGCATGAGGTACATAGGGTTGTGCTCGCGTACGCTCAACAGGCCGCGTGTGTCGTTTTTATCCAAATCGTACATCAGGCTTAAAGGTGTGTAGCTGTCGGCAGTTTCGCTTAATACGTCGTCTGAAATATTCGGATGGGTAGGGTTGTCGAATACGATGGCCGCTTCTTTTTTCTCGATGCTCTTGCGGACGCTTTGTTCGAGGTCAACTGGTGTTTTGGCGGTTTCGGTTTGCGCTTGCGGCAGTGGGGATTGAGGGGGGAGTTGCGCCGAGTAGATGTTGTCGTAACACGCCAAACGGGTGGCGTTGTCTTGAATGGTGGTGCAGTGTAGGGCGGTATCGGCGGCGGCCAGCTGGGCTGCGGCAATGAATCCGATACTTAGGGAATGTTTCAACATCTTGTTCATGAGAGTTTCCGTTGTTTTTCAGACGGCCTGATGAAAGGGTAAATGGTTTTGTTTAGTCGGTTTGGACGGTGAATACGGCAATGCCCCTGAAAGGGAAGACCTCAGGGGCATCGTATCAGCTCGATTATCCTGCTTTAGTTGTCAGGATTTCCGGCATCTGCGTCAGTATTAAGCCAAAGCTTTTACTTTAGCAGACAGACGGCTTTTGTGACGGGCTGCTTTGTTTTTATGGAATACGCCTTTGTCAGCGATACGGTCGATGACTTTAACGGATTCTTGGTAAACTGCTTGAGCAGCAGCTTTGTCGCCGGCTTCAACTGCTTTCAACACTTTTTTCACAGCGGTACGGAATGCAGTACGCAGGCTGGCGTTGTGGGCGCGTTGTTTAACCGACTGGCGGGCACGTTTGCGGGCTTGTGCGCTGTTTGCCATATTGAATATCTCCTGAAAAATAAATTCTGTAAACGCGCAATTTTAAAGACAGATTTCCTTATATGCAAGCTTTTTCTCTATAAACGCGCGCAAATCAGCCGTATTTTGCCCAAAAACGACAGCCGGTGCAACGCTTTTGGTAAAAAGATGGTGTTGCTTTGCCTTATTTCAATAAAAATCAGATGGATATTGCTTTGCGTTTGCTTACGTTTCCATTACAATAGCCTAACTCTGCGCCGGGGTGTTTATGGGGTGCAGGGTTTCTTATTTATTAACATTAACCACTCTTTCATCAGGAATCTGCCCGTATGAAAAAATCTGTATTAGCCGTATTGGCCGCATTGTCTTTGGCCGCGTGCGGCGGTGGCGAGAAAAAAGCCGAGCAACCTCAAGCAGGCAGCGCGCCTGCTGCCAATGCCGAGGCAGCCGCTACCGATACTTTGAATATCTACAACTGGTCAAACTACGTTGACGAAAGTACAGTCGAAGACTTCAAAAAAGCCAACAATTTGAAGCTGACTTACGATTTGTATGAAAACAACGAAACGCTGGAAGCCAAAATGCTGACCGGCAAATCCGGCTATGACTTGGTTGTGCCCGGTATTGCCTTCCTGCCACGTCAAATTGAGGCAGGTGCATACCAAAAAATCAATAAGGATCTGATTCCGAACTATAAAAACATCGACCCTGAATTGCTGAAGATGTTGGAAACCGCCGATCCGGGCAACCAATACGCCGTCCCATATTTCTCAGGCGTGAATACGATTGCGATTACGGCGAAGGGCAAGGAGCTTTTGGGCGGAAAATTGCCTGAAAACGGCTGGGATTTGCTGTTTAAACCTGAATACACCAACAAGCTGAAATCTTGCGGCATCGCTTTGTGGGATACACCGAGCGAAATGTTCCCAATCTTGTTGAACTACTTGGGTAAAGATCCTAAAGGCTCGAATCCTGAAGATTTGAAAGCGGCGGCGGAAGTGTTGAAGTCTATCCGTCCTGATGTAAAACGTTTCAGCCCTTCCATCATTGACGAACTGGCGCGCGGCGATATCTGCTTGGCGGCAGGTAACGGCGGCGACTTGAACTTGGCCAAAGCGCGTTCTGAAGAAGTGAAAAACAATGTCGGCGTCGAAGTATTGACGCCGAAAGGTATGGGCTTCTGGATTGAATCTTGGTTGATTCCGGCCGATGCGAAAAACATCGTTAATGCCCACAAATACATCAACTACACGCTTGATCCCGAAGTGGCCGCGAAAAACGGTATCGCCGTAACCTTTGCACCGGCCAGCAAACCTGCACGCGAAAAAATGCCTGCCGAGCTGGTGAACACACGTTCTATTTTCCCAAACGAGCAAGACATGAAAGACGGTTTCGTTATGCCTCAAATGAGCGCAGATGCGAAAAAACTGTCTGTCAACTTGTGGCAAAAAATCAAAGTCGGTTCAAATTAATTTTGAGCTGATTGTTTGAAGCAAAGCAAAGGCCGTCTGAAATTTTTCAGACGGCCTTTTTGATCTTCCAATCTTTATCGTTTCAAAGCCAAAGTCAATACGCCTGCGGTTACCAAGCCTAAACCTATCCATTCCTGCATACTTGGGCGTTCGTCTAAGAAAACGACGGCCATCAGGGCGACTAAAATTAGATGGATAAGATATCATGGCATTAGAAGTCATCAAGGGACAATTTGTGAAGCAAACAATCCACATGACCGCAGGGTTTGAAGCCTAAATGCTCCAATACCTCCTTATTTACGTCATCACTATGGTTTTTCTCTGCTACTTTGTAGTAATACGCTAAAAGGGCATTGGTCATCCGATTTTTGAATTCCCTTTGGAATGTTGCCATCAATTTATTTAAGGCTTGATTGTCCATGCCTGGAAATGACAAGCCTTTTTGCGTGCTGCGACGTTTGAACGTTTCTACGGATTTACGCTCTGTATCGTTCAATACATTATTCAGCCATTGGGTATATTGCTCCATCAAATAATTGATGTAGCCATGAATCTCTTCCTCGGTAGAATAATCAAATACGTGCACACCACTATTTTCTTTGCGTTCTAATAGTACAGAATGCCAAGAAACCTGAGGCCACAAGGCTTCGCATTTTATTTTGAAACGCTCGGGATCGTGCTCCAAGACATCGAAATTTAGCCATTTACGAAAACGGATAACACCTGCTTCACCATATATTTCTACAAAGCCGACAGGTAGCTCGAAATCACGGAAAGGTTGGTGTAAGCCTTCACAAGCTTTATTGATATGATAGCTTGGGGCTTTGGGTTTGGTGGCACGGCGAAAGTTATCTGCCGGTGTGTAAATTTTCAGCCACTTTTGATGAATCATTTGGGCAAATAAAGCGTGGCCCGGTTCCAGCAATAAGATTTTGCATAGGAATAAACGGGTTGCCTCCAAATCGCTGAACCAATCAATTTTTTTGTGCGGATACAGCAATTCCTCGCAATTTTCCATCATCAAGCCTTTGCCAACTGTTTCGGGATTAGCGTGAATGCGCTTGAAATTGTACTTTGTGATGAATGCCATAATTTGCTCCCATAAATCATTGGGAACATTATGGCGTGAATGCTTTTTGCATTCCTTAAATACAAATTTGTGAGAAAAATGTTACCTGAAAAAGTATGGGTAATTTTGGGGCTATCAAAATATAGGTTACCCTGATTGTGAGGTATTTGTATTTTGAATCTTTATCGTTTCAAAGCCAAAGTCAACACACCTGCCGTTACCAAGCCTAAGCCTATCCACTCCTGCGTGCTTGGGCGTTCGTCTAAGAAAACGACGGCCATCAGGGCGACCAAGACCAGGCTGAATTTGTCGACGGGTGCGACTTGTGAGGCGTTGCCCAGTTGCAGGGCTTTGAAGTAGGCAAGCCAAGATGCGCCGGTAGCGAGGCCGGATAGGATGAGGAATGTCCAGTTGCGGCCGGTAAAGCCGTTCACGCCCTGCCATTTGCCGGTGTAGGTTAAAAACAATACCAAAGCGGCGAGGATGACCAAGGTGCGGATAAAGGTGGCGAAATCCGAATCTATGCCCTGTAAACCCATTTTGGCGAAGATGGCGGTCAATGAGGCGAAGCCTGCCGATGCCAATGCCCAAAACAGCCATGCGTTACTGCTCATATTTTATTCCTTTGTTTCAAATTGTTGACAATATGAATCCGCTTGTTGATGAAATATCGAAATTTTCACTGCGGTTTGTCTTTGGAAAACGCTATAATAGAACTAATATTCTTTTTCTTCCAGCCGTCTTTATTATATTGTTTCAGACGGCCTTTCCCTCTCTCAATAAAGGAAAATCATGAGCTTCAAAACCGATGCTGAAATTGCCCAGTCTTCCACCATGCGCCCGATTGGTGAAATTGCCGCCAAGCTGGGTTTGAACGTTGACAACATCGAGCCCTATGGTCATTACAAAGCCAAAATCAATCCTGCCGAAGCATTCAAGCTGCCGCAAAAACAAGGCCGTCTGATTTTGGTTACCGCCATTAATCCGACTCCTGCGGGTGAGGGTAAAACCACTGTAACCATCGGTTTGGCGGATGCATTGCGCCATATCGGCAAAGACTCGGTTATCGCCCTGCGCGAGCCTTCTTTGGGTCCGGTGTTTGGTGTTAAAGGCGGCGCGGCAGGTGGTGGCTATGCCCAAGTGTTGCCGATGGAAGACATCAACCTGCACTTTACCGGCGACTTCCACGCCATTGGTGCGGCGAATAACTTGCTCGCTGCCATGCTTGATAACCATATCTACCAAGGCAACGAGTTGAACATCGATCCGAAACGTGTGCTGTGGCGTCGCGTGGTCGATATGAACGACCGTCAGTTGCGCAACATCATCGACGGCATGGGTAAACCTGTTGACGGCGTGATGCGTCCTGACGGTTTTGATATTACCGTTGCCTCCGAAGTGATGGCGGTATTCTGTCTTGCTAAAGACATCAGCGATTTGAAAGAGCGTTTGGGCAATATCCTTGTCGCTTACGCTAAAGACGGCAGCCCTGTTTACGCCAAAGATTTGAAAGCGAATGGCGCGATGGCGGCATTGCTCAAAGATGCGATTAAGCCTAACTTGGTACAAACCATCGAAGGCACGCCGGCCTTTGTACACGGCGGCCCGTTCGCCAACATCGCCCACGGTTGTAACTCTGTAACGGCCACCCGTTTGGCGAAACACCTTGCCGATTATGCTGTAACCGAAGCAGGCTTCGGCGCG
The DNA here is from genome assembly GCF_002863305.2 of Neisseria perflava. Classification (NCBI taxonomy): domain Bacteria; kingdom Pseudomonadati; phylum Pseudomonadota; class Betaproteobacteria; order Neisseriales; family Neisseriaceae; genus Neisseria; species Neisseria perflava. Next base: position 1,578,719 of record NZ_CP136962.1, on the reverse strand, counting down.
GATTTGGGCGCGGAAAAATTCTGCGACATCAAATGCCGCCTTGCCAGTTTGAAACCCGACGCAGCCGTCGTCGTCGCCACCGTCCGCGCCTTGAAATACAACGGCGGCGTGGAGCGTGCCAACCTCGGAGAAGAAAACCTCGAAGCGTTGGCAAAAGGCCTGCCTAATCTGCTGAAACACATTTCCAACCTGAAAAACGTATTTGGCCTGCCTGTGGTGGTTGCCATCAACCGCTTCGTATCCGACTCCGATGCAGAATTGGCCATGATTGAAAAAGCCTGTGCGGAACACGGAGTTGAAGTTTCTCTGACCGAAGTATGGGGCAAAGGCGGCGCGGGTGGTGCAGACTTGGCGCACAAAGTCGTCAACGCCATCGAAAACCAACCGAATAACTTCAAGTTTGCCTACGATGTCGAGTTGAGCATCAAAGACAAAATCCGTGCGATTGCCCAAAAAGTGTATGGTGCGGAAGATGTTGATTTCAGCGCGGAAGCGTCTGCCGAAATCACTTCACTGGAAAAGCTGGGCTTGGACAAAATGCCGGTCTGCATGGCGAAAACCCAATATTCTTTGAGCGACAACGCCAAACTGTTGGGCTGCCCTGAAGGCTTCCGCATTACCGTGCGTGGCATTACCGTTTCTTCCGGTGCGGGCTTCATCGTTGCGTTGTGCGGCAATATGATGAAGATGCCGGGTCTGCCGAAAGTTCCGGCTGCCGAGAAAATCGATGTGGACGCAGACGGCGTGATCCACGGCTTGTTCTGATTTAGATTGATTTTGAAATAGACAAAGGCCGTCTGAAACTTAGGTTTCAGACGGCCTTTTATGATTTAAGTGAATTTCAACCGGCTTTTTAAGAAATTGAAGAAATTGTCTATCATGTCGAACATCGTATTGCGGTCTTCGCCAAACAATGAAATGCTGCGGTCTTTGCTGATTCTGTCATAGGCGGCAAAAATGGTTTTCAGCTCTTCAGTGGTCAAGCGCAGTTGCTTTTCGTACAAGATGCGGCTTAAGAGCGTTACTTCCGTCGCGTTCAAATCAGGGAAGAGATGACTGATCCACAACTCCATGGTGTATTGGACGGATCTGTTGATTTTGTCTCTTTTTTTGCTTTCTTGAGTTGTGTGTATCCTGTATGACAGCAAAGGCTCGGGCAGGTTGGCAAAGGTTTTGCCATGTAGGGCGCATTGCACCCACATATGGAAATCGGGCGCGGTCTCTGTCGCAGTGTAGTTTATCCCGAGGTTTTTAATGCTGTCGTGCCGCCACATGGTGGTGGGGTTGAACATGTTTTGGGCGGCAAAGGAGAGAAAGGCTTTGATGTCTTTGTCGAGCAGGGGGAGGTCGCTTAAAACGGGTTCTCTTCCGGTTTGGTCATCAAAAAAGATGGTGGCTTGGCTGCCGACAATATCGATTTCGGGATGGCTGTCTAAAAACTGAATCTGTTTTTCAAAACGATCCAAGGCGCAAATATCGTCCGCGTCCATTCGTGCCACATATTCGACCTCTACGTCTTTGAGCATATCCATGGCAAATTGGCAGGCAAACGGCTCGCCCTTGTTTTCCGGAAGGTGGAAAACCTGCAAACGTGAATCTTTAGCTGCGTAAGCTTCGAGGATTTCGCCGGTTTTATCTGTTGAAGCATCATTGATGGCGATGACGAAAAAGTCGCGGAATGTTTGATTCAATACCGAATCCAAGCATTCGGGCAAATAAGCTTCGGCGCAATAGGCCGGCAAAATAACGGCGAGTTTCATGTTTGCTTTCGATGTGTTTTGATGTGTGGTCGGTGGAAGATTTTACTATAAATTTCCCAAAAGCTAAGGCCGTCTGAAACCTTATTGCCAAGTTTTCAGACGGCCTTAGTGTGAATCCGATATACGGATTATTTAACGATTTGGTTCAATTCGCCTTTTGCGTATTTGGTTGCCATTTTTTCCAAAGAAATCGGTTTGATTTTGTCGGCTTGGCCTTCGCAACCGAATGCGAGGTAGCGGTCAAGACAGATTTGTTTCATGGCTTCGACGGTTTTGCTCAAGTATTTGCGCGGGTCGAATTCGGATGGGTTTTCTGCCATGAAGCGGCGGATGGCACCGGTAGAGGCGAGGCGCAAGTCGGTATCGATGTTGACTTTGCGGACACCGTGTTTGATGCCTTCGACGATTTCTTCTACGGGTACGCCGTAGGTTTCACCGATTTTGCCGCCGTGTTCGTTGATGACTTTCAGCCATTCTTGCGGAACGGAGCTGGAGCCGTGCATCACGATGTGGGTGTTCGGCAGAGCTTGGTGGATTTCTTTGATGCGGTCGATACGCAATACATCGCCTGTGGGCGGACGGGTGAATTTGTATGCGCCGTGGCTGGTACCGACGGCAATCGCCAGTGCGTCAACGCCGGTATCTTTAACGAAACGTACGGCATCTTCAACGCTGGTCAGCATTTGGTCGTGGGAAAGTTTGCCCACTGCGCCTACGCCGTCCTCTTCGCCGGCTTCGCCGGTTTCGAGGTTGCCCAATACGCCGATTTCACCTTCAACAGACACGCCGCAAGCGTGGGAGAAGTTAACGACGGTACGGGTGGCGTTGACGTTGTATTCGTAAGAAGAAGGGGTTTTGCCGTCTTCCATCAGCGAGCCGTCCATCATCACGGAGGAGAAGCCTAGTTGGATGGAGCGTTGGCACACATCAGGAGATGCGCCGTGGTCTTGGTGCATTACGACAGGGATATGCGGGAATTCTTCGACTGCGGCCAAAATCAGATGGCGCAGGAATGGGGCACCTGCGTATTTGCGTGCGCCTGCGGATGCTTGAACGATAACGGGGGCGTTGACTTGGTCGGCCGCCTCCATGATGGCGCGCATCTGTTCGAGGTTGTTAACGTTGAATGCGGGCAGACCGTAGCTGTTTTCGGCAGCATGGTCCAACAGTTGGCGCATGGATACGAGTGCCATGAGAAGCTCCTGAAGTAGTGAAGGGTAAATTTATCCGATAAATTATAATGTTTTTTGAAATGAAAAACTACAAGCTGCTACATTGTTTTTATATATTAACGAACAGGGTCTCGGTTTATAATGGTAGAGTATTGAAAACGGGTGTGCAAAATGGATAGGATTTTGGTGGCCAAGTGTGATAAGCCTTTGTTTCAGACGGCCTTGACGGTGCAGGTGGGCGATGTGAACTATGGTGGCCATCTGGCGAACGATGCGGTGTTGCGTTTGTGCCATGAAGTGAGGATGCGTTGGCTGGCGAAGCTGGGTTGGAGTGAAATGGATGCTGGAGGGGCTGGCCTGATTATGGCGGATGCGGCGGTACAGTATTTGGCGCAAGGTCATCATGGCGATGAGTTGTTGATAGAAATGGGGGCTGCAGGCGTGGCCGGTGTGGGCTTTTCTTTGCTGTACCGTATCCGTAGGATTTCAGACGGCCTTGTGCTGGCGAAAGTGCAGACAGGCATGGTGTGTTTCGATTATGGCAAGCAACGAGTTTGCCGTTTGCCTTCGGCCTTGAAAACAGCATTGGAGGCCGTCTGAAATGGCGGTATCAAGCAATTTTGCGCTTCATCTTGAGCGCTATCTGAAAACCTTGCTGCAACAAGGCAAGTCGGAGCATACCGTTTCCGCTTATCGGCGCGATTTGAGTGAATTGATGCGCCTGTTGCCCGATAATCTGGAAAACGGCCTGCCGACGCGCCGTGATTTTGTGGCGGTATTGAAAAAGCTGTCGCAAAAGGGCTTGAGCGAAAGCAGCTTGGCGCGGAAATTGTCGGTGTGGCGGCAGTATTGCAGTTGGCTGGTGCAGATAGAAGTCATGGAAAGCGACCCGACATTTAATATGAAAGCGCCACGCCTGCCCGAACGCCTGCCTAAAGCCCTGCCGCAAGAGCCTTTAAACCATATCCTTGACCATGCGCCGGTTGATGACGAGTTGGACGTGCGCGATAAGGCCATGTTTGAATTGATGTATGGCAGCGGTTTGCGCCTGAGCGAGATACAAGGTTTGAATCTAGACGGTATTGTCTTGGGCGAAGGCTGGGTCAGCGTGAAGGGTAAAGGCGGCAAGCAGCGGCAAGTGCCTTTGGTGGGCAAGAGCATTGCGGCATTGCGCGATTATTTGGCAGTACGTATTGCCAAAGAGGGCGAGCAGGCCTTGTTCACCAATAAGAACGGCGGTAGGCTGGGGCAACGTCAAATCCAAAAACGCCTGCAGGCGTGGGCAGTGCGCGTGGGCAGCGCCAGCCATATCTCGCCGCACATGATGCGCCACAGCTATGCAACCCATCTTTTGCAGGCATCGGGCGATATCCGCGCTGTGCAGGAATTGTTGGGACACAGCAATCTTTCTGCTACGCAAGTTTATACAAAGCTGGATTTCGACCATTTGGCGCGTGTTTATGATGAGGCGCACCCAAGGGCAAAACGGAAAAAATGATTTTGTTTGAATCAGGCCATCTGAAAGAATGTTTTCAGACGGCCTGATGTTTTATGGATAAAAAATACAGATGATTTGAAACCATTTGAATTTTTATCGGTCTGATGAGGTTTCAATATTGGCCTGATGTGCGGATGGCATAAAGATTGTAAGAGTCGATGGCTTTTTTAATACCGTTTATCTTTTCAGATGGCCGCTTGTTTGATAATATTAGTAATGAGAGCTAATATCATATTATGATATGCAGCCTTTAAAACAGCAGGTCTATAAACTTTCTCTATAAGCATTAATGCTTATTTTGACTGTAAAACGACTTGCAAACGGGAATTGTTGCTATTAACATAACGGAATTATGGATAAAAAACGAATTTTAACTCCAGCCGTCGTGACTTCCGTTGCGTTGATTCACGTCGGCTTGGTTGCACTTTTATGGCACGCGCACAAACCACCTCCTGTCGAAATGGCGAATATTGAATTTGTCGATTTGGGCGATTTCGGCGGTGGCGACGGTAGCCCTGAGGGCGAAGGCGCACCTGCCGCCCCCGAGCCTACCCCCGAACAACCAAAACCCAAGCCGAAACCCAAACCTAAGCCTGTCGAGCCGCCCAAACCTGTTATCAAACCTGTGGTAACGAAAAAAGAAAAAGCGGATATCGTACAGCAAAAGGAAAAACCGAAACCTATCGAGAAACCTAAGCCCGAGCCTAAGCCGGAACCCAAACCTGAGCCGAAGCCCGAGCCAAAACCTGAACCAAAACCAGAGCCGAAGGCAGAACCTAAACCATCTCCCAAAGCATCTGAATACTCAGGCAGCAAAACCGGGCCGAATACTGCGGAAAACGGTAAAGGCAACGGCGAAGGCAAGGCCTTGAGCGGAGAAGGAAAAGGCAACGGCGGCGGTACGAAAGGTACAGGCAGTGGCCGTGGCGAAGGCAGCGGATCCGGCAGCGGCGGCTCGAAAGGTGAACATGGTTCCGGCACCGGCGGTAGCGGAGGTGGTAGTGGTGATGGATCAGGCCATAACGGTCCTCCCGCTATTGTGGATAAAGGTGTTTTACCTGCGCCTAAGTATCCTTCCATGTCTTTAGAAAATGGTGAAGAAGGAACTGTTCATCTTTCTATTACAGTAGCACCTGGAGGGAAAGTACTCTCTGTCAAAGTAACAAAGAGTAGTGGACATCAGCGGTTGGACAATGCAGCCAAGAAAGCTGCATATTCACAGGGAGCCCGATTCCCAACAAATCGTTTAACTGAGTATCGAGGCAAAATAGTATTTGATATTAATTAATATTAAAGCCGATTGTTACGATAACTTAGGTTTTATATTTCAGTATCGGTCAATTTTAATTTTATTTTTAACTTGGAAAAATTATGGATTTAAGTTTAGTTTTCAAATCAGGTGATGTGGTACTGATTGGTGTATTTGTCCTGATGTTGTTGATGAGCGTGGTAACATGGAGCGTTATCGTGATCCGCTGCATCAAATACTGCAAAGCGAAAAAAGGCAATGCTCAGGTAAAAGAGTTGATGCTGAATGCGTTTACTCTGGCCGATGCTGTACAGAAAGCCAAAGCGGTAGAAGCACCAATGAGCAATGTTGCCGATGAGTCTCTGCGCGCATACCAAAACTACCGTCAAACGACAAGCAAATCGCTGATTGACGAATTGCCTTTGAACGAATACTTGGTTGTTCACATCCGCAACAGTATGTCCCAAACCATGCGTCAGTTCGACTATGGCATGACCGCGTTGGCCTCCATCGGCGCAACCGCTCCGTTTATCGGTCTGTTGGGTACTGTTTGGGGTATTTACCATGCCCTGATCGGCATCAGCGAAAGCGGTCAAATGAGCATTGCTGCGGTAGCCGGTCCGATTGGTGAGGCTTTGGTATCGACTGCTGTCGGCCTGTTTGTGGCGATTCCGGCCGTATTGGCGTACAACTTCCTCAATCGCGGTACAAAAACCATCGCGCAAGATATGGACGCATTTGCACATGACCTGCATGTCCGCCTGCTGAACCAAAAGGATTAAACCATGGCTTTCGGATCAATGAATTCCGGCGATGATGCGCCGATGTCGGATATCAACGTTACGCCTTTGGTGGACGTGATGCTGGTGTTGCTGATTGTATTTATGATTACCATGCCGGTGCTGACCCACTCAATTCCTTTGGAGTTGCCGACTGCTTCGGAAAAAGCAGCGAAAGAGGATAAGCAGCAGCCTAAAGATCCTTTGCGTTTGAATATTGATGCCAACGGTGCTTATGTCGTTGGCGGCGATTCCGATACCAAAGTGGATTTGGCAACGGTAACTGCCAAGCTGAAAGAAGCCAAAGCGAAAAACGAAGATGTGATTGTGGCGATTGCGGCGGATAAAGCGGTTGAATACGATTACGTCAACCAAGCCCTGCAAGCGGCGCGCGAAGCCGGTATCAGCAAAATCGGTTTTGTAACGGAAACTAAAGCGCAATAATCTCTTTGAATAAGTAAAGGCCGTCTGAAATTTGAGTAAAGTTTCAGACGGCCTTTTGTTGTATTTGGTAACTATATGTCCAAGCTGTATAATTAGCGGATTAAATTGAATAATGACAATACAGGAACCACTATGACAGAAACCATCGAGCGCGACAGTATGCAATACGATGTCGTGATTGTCGGCGCAGGCCCGTCGGGTTTGTCTGCCGCCATCAAACTCAAGCAGCTTGCCGAAAAGAATGGACGTGAAATCAGCGTTTGCGTGGTGGAGAAGGGTTCGGAGGCCGGTGCGCACTCGCTTGCCGGTGCCATCATCGATCCGATTTCTTTGAATGAGCTGATTCCTGATTGGAAAGAAAAAGGCGCGCCGCTGACGCGTACAGTGACGAAGGACAGGGTTTTGTTCCTGACCGAGAAAAAAGCCTTCAACTTGCCGGTTACCCCGAATTTCGACAACCATGCGAACTATATTGCCAGCTTGGGCGAAGTCGTGCGCTGGCTGGCGGAGCAGGCGGAAAATTTGGGCGTGGAAATCTATCCGGGCTTTGCCGCCGCCGAAGTGCTGTATCACGAAAACGGTTCGGTCAAAGGCATTGCGACCGGCAATATGGGCATCGGCAAAGACGGCGAGCCAACCGACAGTTTCCAACCCGGCATGGAGCTTTGGGCGCAGCAAACCATATTTGCCGAAGGCTGCCGCGGTTCGCTTTCCAAACAAGTCATAGAACGCTTCAAACTCGACCAAAACAGTCAGCCGCAAACTTACGGCTTGGGCATCAAAGAGATTTGGGAAGTGCCGTCTGAAAAACATCAGCCAGGTTTGGTGATGCACAGCGCAGGCTGGCCGCTCGACAGCAAAACCTACGGCGGCTCGTTTATTTATCATTTTGACGACAACAAAGTCGCTGTCGGCTTTGTGGTCGGTTTGGATTATCAAAACCCGTATCTGTCGCCGTTTGAAGAGTTCCAACGTTTCAAAACCCATCCTGAAATCCGCAAAACCTTTGAAGGTGGCCGCCGTATCGCGTATGGCGCGCGTTCGCTGATTGAAGGCGGTTTGCAAAGCCTGCCGAAACTCTCGTTTAAAGGCGGCGTTTTGGTCGGCGATGCCGCAGGTTTCCTGAATATGCCACGCATCAAAGGCATCCATACGGCCATGAAATCCGCCATGCTTGCCGCAGAAGCAGTGTTCCCTATGTTGGAAAACCTCGAAGAAGTGGAAAGCTTCGACAGCGGCAAAGAGGCCACCGATTATCAGCAACGCTTTGAACAAAGCTGGCTGTATCAAGAGCTTTACGCCGCGCGCAATGTCCGTCCGTCATTCAAATGGGGTGTTTACCTCGGCTCAATCTATACCGGTATCGACCAAATGATTTTCAGAGGCAAAGCCCCTTGGACTTTGAAACATCACGGCAAAGACAACGAGCAGCTCAAAAAAGCCTCCGAATGCAAGCCGATTGATTATCCGAAGCCCGACGGTGTTTTGACCTTTGACCGTTTGAGTAGTGTTTTCCTTGCCAACCTTGCGCACGAAGAAAACCAGCCCGACCATTTGGTGCTGAAAAATCCGCAGGTCATGATAGACGTAAACTACAAAGAATACGCCTCGCCCGAAACGCGCTATTGTCCGGCCGGCGTATATGAGATCGTCGAAGAAAACGGCAGCCCGCGCCTGCAAATCAACGCCGCCAACTGCGTTCATTGCAAAACGTGCGACATCAAAGACCCGACGCAAAACATCACTTGGATTTGTCCTGAGGGTGCGAGCGGACCGAATTACGGCGGAATGTAATTTACTGTTTTGAAGTCAAAACCTAAAGGCCGTCTGAAAAGTTTCAGACGGCCTCTATCCTATTATTTCATCAATGGAAGCATTATGAACACACGCATTTGGCAGGCAGGCCGATTTGAAATCGCCTTGGACAAACCGAAAATCATGGGCATCGTCAATCTGACCCCCGATTCATTTTCCGATGGCGGCACCTATTCGCAAAATGTCCAAATAGCATTGGCACATGCCGAGCAGCTGCTGAAAGACGGTGCGGATATTCTCGATATCGGCGGCGAATCTACCCGCCCGGGTTCGGATGATGTTTCTCTCGAAGAAGAATGGTCCAGGGTGCAGCCGGTTTTGGCGGAGGTGGCCAAGTGGAATGTTCCCGTCAGCTTGGACACGCGCCGCACGGTGATTATGGAAAAAGCCTTGGCGCAAGGCGGCATCGATATTATCAACGATGTTGCCGCATTGAGTGATGAAGGTGCAGTCGCATTGCTGGCGCAACAGCCGAAGACAGGCGTGTGTCTCATGCACATGCAGGGTTTGCCCAAAACCATGCAGCTTAATCCGCAATATCAAGATGTCGTCGAAGAAGTTGTGCGTTATTTAAAAGCACGCGCGGCAGAATGCGTTCAAGCAGGTATTGCCCCTGAACGCATCACGCTAGACCCCGGCTTCGGTTTCGGCAAAAACCTGCAACACAACATCACCCTGATACAACATTTGCCTGAGTTGATGGACGCAACCGGATTCCCACTTCTGATCGGCGTATCGCGCAAACGTATGATTGGCGAACTGACAGGCGAACAAGATGCCGCCAAACGCGTACACGGCAGCGTTGCAGCCGCTTTGGCCACAGTCGCCCGAGGCGCGCAAATCATCCGTGTTCACGATGTCAAAGCAACGGCTGATGCCTTGAAAGTTTGGGAAGCATTGGGCGTATCGGCATAATGCCCGAATAGAAAACCAACAGGCCGTCTGAAACATTTGCCCGGCATCTTGAACAAGCAACAAGTTATGCTATAATCCGCATCTACTCTTGACGGGTCTGTAGCTCAGGGGTTAGAGCAGGGGACTCATAATCCCTTGGTCGTGGGTTCGAAACCCACCGGACCCACCAAATATTAAAAATGCCCGAGGCTTTTGGCTTCGGGCATTTTTGTATTTATTGGTTTGTGAAGGGTTGGAATATAATGTCGACAATAGCAATTCGGTTATGTCGTCCAATATGTTTTTTAGGGAAAATTCTTTTTAAAAAGAAGGAGTAGTTTGGTGGAGTTATTGCCTTATTTTCTGTTTTGTTTAGTATTTTTGTATTTTATTGCAATTATCATTAATCTAGTAATGCTATATAAAATATTAAAATCAGAAGGGATGGATATAGGTTTTTTTGAATATCTATTTACTCATAAAAGTATGGAATTAAAATTTTACAAGATACTGTTTGGAATACAAAAAATATCTAATAAATTTTATTTGAAAATATTAAGAATAAATTTTACGGTTGCGATGATTATTCTTATTTTATGTTTTTCTATTGTCTTATATTCGACATATTTAGCATAAAAATTAACCTATCGAATGAAAGTCAGCTATTTAAGCTGTAGAGTGTTTTGTAAAAAATGCCGTCTGAAAATCTTAATTTTAGACGGCATTTTTTATTTTTTAAGTAATACTATTTCAGTATGGCTGGATTGTTTTCAGACGGCCTGAAGATTTAGTCGGCCGTTCCGCGTATTTCGTTGATTGGGATGCGCGGTGTATAAAGTATGTCGTAAGTCGGCTTGTCCAGCAGATCTTGCAGTGAGTATTGATCTAAATGATTGAAGAAGGCTTTGATGGCGCCGGTGATGATACCGGTCAGTCGGCAGGAAGGGGTGATGAGGCATTCGTTGTTATCGCCCATGCATTCGACAACCTGCATCGGCTCAAGATGGCGGATGACTGCGCCGATGTTGATGTTTTCAGGATTGTCTGCCAAGCGCAAACCGCCGCCTTTGCCGCGCACGCTGACCAGAAATCCACCTTTGACTAATGAGGTAACCACTTTCATCAAATGGCTTTTGGAAATATTGTAAGTCTCGGCAATGGTGCTGATATTGACGAGGGTGTCATCGTTGATGGCGGTATAAACCAATACGCGCAATCCGTAATCGGTATGTTGGGTCAGATACATGGCTGGCTCTTTAGATATTTTTATTATATGTCAAAAGCGTAGTGCTTGGTGAGGGGCTGTTTGACTTTATGTGGGATTGGGTTTCATAATATCTGAAACATTTGAATTAATCCAGTTTGACAAACTGTTACCATTATAACGAACTTATGAAGCCCTTGAAACGCCATCCTGCCTTAATAGAACTTTCCCGCGAACATCATGGCTCGCTGTCGTTGTGCGTCCGTCTTCTGCGTACGCCCGATCAAAGCCATCAGGCGGAGCTGGAGCCTCATTTTGTTGAGCTTGAGCCACATTTTTTGGAAGAGGAAACCATGTTTGCGCCGTATTGGGATAAAATTGACCCTGCGTTGCGGCAGCGTTTTAAAGGCGATCATGCCAAATTACGCGCGATGATGGCGCATCCTGAATATATGAATGAATCATGGAATAAGGAGTTTGCTGTCACTTTGCGCGATCATGCGCGCTTTGAGGAGCGCGAGCTTTTCCCTGCAATTGAACCTTTTTTGCCTTTGCCTGAAAATGTGTAACAGGGAAAGGAGTCGATGGCCGTCTGAAAAGTTTCAGACGGCCTCTGTTGCTGTTTTATGATGATATAAAAATTGAAGGAACCACCATGACCGATTTGTTCAAACACCCGGTTTGGGCAATGGCCTTCCGCCCGTTTTATTCGTTGGCGGCTTTGTATGGCGCATTGTCTATACTGCTTTGGGGCTTCGGCTTTCAGGGTACGCCTGAGTTGCCGGGTTTATATTGGCATGCTCATGAAATGATTTGGGGCTACGCCGGATTGGTTGTCATTGCATTCTTGCTGACTGCCGTGGCAACTTGGACTGGCCAGCCGCCGACACGCGGTAAGGCGTTGGCCGGTTTGACCGCATTTTGGTTGCTTGCGCGTTTGTGTGCATTTATTCCCGGCTGGGGTGCGACGGCAAGCGGTATATTCGGTACGATCTTTTTCTGGTATGGCGCGGTGTGTATGGCTTTGCCGGTAATTCGTTCTCAAAACAAGCGCAACTATGTTGCCGTATTTGCTATTTTTGTTTTGGGCGGTACCCATTTCGCGTTCCATATGAAAATGCAGCCGTTTGATGCCATTGCGCTGATGACCGGTTTGCAATCCGGTTTGATTATGGTGGCCGGCTTTATCGGTTTGATTGGTATGCGGATTATCTCGTTCTTTACGTCCAAACGCCTGAACGTGCCGCAAATCCCTAGCCCCCAATGGGTAGCGCACGCATCGCTTTGGCTGCCTATGCTGGCTGCATTGTTGATGCTGTTCCCACCAGCTTCTAATTGTTCCCCGTTGTGGAATACAAAGCAGTTAACTGTAGGATGCCTGCTACAACCGTTTGCTTCTGTATTTTCCTTTTCTGCCGGTGTGATTTTTACCGTGCAGGTGTACCGCTGGTGGTATAAAGCCGTACTGAAAGAGCCTATGCTTTGGATTTTGTTTGCCGGCTATCTGTTTACAGGCTTGGGCTTGATTGCTGTCGGTATTTCTTATTGGATTTCAAGTTTCCTGAATTTGGGCGTACACCTTATCGGCGTTGGCGGTATCGGCGTGCTGACTTTGGGCATGATGGCGCGAACTGCGCTTGGCCATACCGGCAACTCTATTTATCCGCCGCCTAAAGTGGTTCCTGTTGCCTTTTGGTTGATGATAGCCGCAACGGTTGTCCGTGTTTTGGCTACCTTTGTGAGCGGTACGGCATACACGCACAGTATCCGTTGCTCCGCCGCTTTGTTTGCCGCTTCTTTGCTGTTGTACGCATGGAAATATATTCCTTGGTTGATCCGTCCGCGTTCGGATGGTCGTCCGGGTTAACGGTTTGGCGAAATGAGAAGGCCGTCTGAAAAGTTTCAGACGGCCTTTATTATTGATAATAAAAAAGCCTTTCAGAATATGAAAGGCTTTTATTGAAACTGTGGCCTCGCCAACAGGAATCGAACCTGTATTTTACGCTTAGGAGGCATACGTTCTATCCGTTGAACTATGGCGAGGCGGTAAAGGAGGGGATTTTAAACCTTTCCGGCAAAAAAAGACAATAAGCCGGCGGCAATCAAAGGGCCGACCGGAATGCCGCCGACAAAGGCAACGCCGATGACCGTGCCGATTAATAATCCGGTTACCAGAACAGGCTGTTCGCTCATCAATGGAACGTCGCGTCCGGCAAGCCAGGCAACCAAAATGCCGATAAGGACGGCGGCAATCATTTTGAAATTGATAAACTCGGAAACCGGCGGAATCTGGATTTTACCGGAAACCAGCGGGCTCAATACACCGATGGTCAGCAGGATGATGCCCAGATGCAAACCGTGTTTTTCCACCAAGGGAAGATATTGCGACAAGGCCGTCTGCTGCATGAGCAGCAATACCGCCGCCGAAATCGTAATCGAGTTGTTGTTGCTGACGACGCCCAAAAAAATCAGCGTAACCAGAAACAAAGGGACAAAGCTGAAATTCATCGGATTAAGATACTCGGGCCAAAGATTCTTTTGCCAGTTGGATCATGGCTTCTTTGACTTCACTGTTAGGCAACACGTCCAATGAAGCGATGGCTTTGTCGACAGCTTTTTTCGCTTCGGAAATCGAATATGGCAAAGCGTCGGAATTAACGACATAGTCGTGGATTTTTTCAAAATAGCTGCGGTCGGCATTTTCCAAAGCATGGCGCACATCGTTGGCTGTCTGCTCGGAGCCGTTTCGCATCAGGTAAATCAATGGCAGGGTAGGTTTGCCTTCTGCCAAATCGTCGCCGACGTTTTTGCCGATTTCTTCGGTTTCGCCTGAATAGTCCAATACATCGTCAATGATTTGGAAAGCCGTACCGACGTACATGCCGTAGTCTTTCAAGGCTTGCTCGTGTTCGGGGGAAGCCTTGCCCAAAATTGCGCCGACTTGCGCGGCCGCTTCAAACAGTTTTGCTGTTTTGTATTGGATAACTTGGACGTATTGCTCTTCGGTAATATCCGTATTGCCGATGTTCATCAGCTGCATGACTTCGCCTTCGGCGATGATGTTGGTCGCATCTGCCATCACTTCCAAGATACGCATGCTGCCAGAACCAACCATCAGTTGGAAGGCGCGTGTATAGAGGAAGTCGCCGACCAAAACAGCCGCCGCGTTGCCGAAGAGGTTGTTTGCCGTTTTACGGCCGCGGCGCAAATCGCTTTCATCGACGACATCGTCGTGCAGGAGGGTGGAGGTGTGGATGAATTCCACCATCGCTGCCAGCGAGTACAGTTTTTCATCGTCGTGCCCGACTGCTTTGCCTGCCAAAATGGTAATAATCGGACGCAGGCGCTTACCGCCCGCGCTGATGATGTATGTGCCGATTTGTGAAATCAGCGCAACATCGGATTGAACAGCTTGGTTGATGACCGCATTAACTTTGGCAAGGTCATCGGGCAGGTGGCGTTGGAAGTAAGGCAGGTTTTCGAGCATAAAACATTCTCTGTTGACAAAACGGAGCGGGGCTCCAATGAATCTGTTTAAACCCGTACATTCGGTCGGGGTAATAACGTTGCATAAAGATATCAGCAATCCAGCGCGTGATTATATCAGTTAAAAAGCATGCAACATATCTTTCAGACGGCCTTTTCACTTGTAAATAAAATAAATTTTGACAAAACAGGCAAATAGAAATAGAATAGCTCGTTTCGCACATGGTGTGCGGAATGTTAACCTAATTCTCATGGAGTTGAGTATGTACGCGGTCGTAAAAACCGGCGGTAAACAATACAAAGTTTCCGTTGGCGAAAAATTGAAAGTAGAACAGATACCAGCCGAACTCGACAGCCAAATCGAACTGACTGAAGTTTTGATGATTGCTGACGGCGAATCTGTAAAAGTAGGCGCACCTTTTATCGAAGGCGCAAAAGTAACAGCTAAAGTCGTTGCTCATGGTCGTGGCGAGAAAGTACGCATTTTCAAAATGCGTCGTCGCAAACACTACCAAAAACGCCAAGGCCATCGCCAAAATTTCACCCAAATCGAAATCGTGGCAATCGCCTAATTTCAAGTAAGTTCAGGAGTATTACAAATGGCAAGTAAAAAAGCAGGCGGTAGCACCCGCAACGGTCGCGATTCAGAAGCCAAACGCTTGGGCGTTAAAGCCTACGGCAACGAGCTAATTCCGGCAGGCTCTATCATCGTTCGTCAACGTGGTACTAAATTCCACGCAGGTGACAACGTAGGCATGGGCAAAGACCACACTTTGTTTGCTAAAGTCGACGGTTACGTTGAATTCAAAACCAAAGGCGCGCTGAACCGTAAAACCGTCAGCATCCGTCCTTATACCGGTTCTGAAGAATAATCGTTTTACGATTGAAAGCCGCATTCCTTTTCGGAATGCGGTTTTTGTTTATCTGACGGTTTTGTCTGTTTGATAAAATCCGTATGTCGTGAAGCTTGATTTATATTAAGGCCAAAGTAAAAACGTGCTTATAATCGATAGTCTTTGTTTTATTCTATTGACTCTTTCTATATAATCTATCAAATGCCTTTGATTTACCCTCTTGTAGCTAAACACAGTAAACTTAAGGCCGTCTGAAAAAATCCGTATCAGTTGAATACAAGGAATTCCTCCCATGAGCTTACACAGTGATATTCTCGTCGTCGGCGCAGGCCCTGCCGGATTAAGTTTTGCCGCAGAGTTGGCCGGAAGCGGCTTGAACATAACCCTGATTGAAAGAAGTCCTTTAGAAGTGTTGCAAAATCCGCCGTATGACGGCCGTGAAATCGCACTGACGCATCTGTCGCGCGAAATCATGCAGCGATTGGGTATGTGGGATTTGATTCCAAAAGACGAAATTTATCCTTTGCGCGATGCCAAAGTGTTGAACGGCCATTCCGATTACCAGCTCCACTTCCCGCAACCGACTCAGGCGCGTGGCGAGCCTGCGGACTGCTTGGGCTATTTGATCTCCAATCACAATATCCGCAAAGCCGCTTATGAAGTCGTGTCCAAATTGGACAACGTGAAAATCCTGGCCGGTACCAATGTTAAAGAAGTCAAAACTTCTGACGATGAGGCGCAAGTTATTTTGGAAAGCGGCGAAGTATTGACCGGCCGTCTGTTGTTGGCCGCCGATAGCCGCTTCTCGCAAACGCGCCGTCAATTGGGCATTTCTTCCGATATGCACGATTACAGCCGCACCATGTTTGTGTGCCGCATGAAGCATACTCTGTCCAACCTGCATACCGCATATGAATGCTTCCACTATGGCCGCACCATTGCGTTGCTGCCTTTGGAAGAACACTTGACCAATACAGTGATTACGGTGGACAGCGATAAGGCCGAAACGATTAAAAACATGTCGCCGGAAGAATTGGCGGCCAGCGTGAAAGAGCAACTCAAAGGCCGTTTGGGCGATATGGAATTGGTCAGCACCATTCACAATTATCCTTTGGTCGGCATGATTGCCCAACGTTTCTACGGCAAACGCAGCGCATTAATCGGCGATGCCGCAGTCGGTATGCATCCGGTTACTGCGCACGGCTTCAACTTGGGTCTGGCAAGTGCTGATCTTTTAGCTAAATTGGTTCTCGAAGCCGATCAACGCGGTCAGGATATTGGTGCGAAGAGCCTGCTGGAAAAATACAGCACCAAGCATATGTTCCATGCCCATCCGATTTACCACGGCACTAATATGCTGCTGAAACTCTTTACCAATGAAACTGCTCCGGCGAAACTGCTGCGCGGTTTGGTATTGCGTGCAAGCAATAACTTCCCGCCACTGAAAAAACTGATTACCAAACAATTGACCGGTTAATCATTTGAAAATATAAAAGGCCGAGACCTTTGCAAAATTCCCCCAAATCCCCTAAATTTCCACAAAGACATTTAGGGGATTTCTCATGAGCACCTTCTTCCAGCAAACCGCCCAAGCCATGATTGCCAAACACATCGACCGAGACCTTTGCAAACTGTGCTGGCGGCTTACTTACCGCGCTGCTGCTGCATCAGCCAATCGCGGGCGGGTTCGAGCAGGTAGGCGTAATCAAACGAATACATATGCTCTGCGCCTTTGTGGGTGGTGTTTTCTGGAATCACCGTATTCGGCGTGAAGCGGATGAAGTTGATGCGTTTGCCTTGGGCGAGCATTTGTTGGACTTTTGCGTCTTGTTCCGCCTGCGGCAATTTGGCGGAAAATTCGGTTTCGGCGTAGGCGACTTTGTTTTGTTGCAGCATTTCGCCGACTTGCGCCATGCCTGCCGATGCCTTCGGGTCGGCGGCGGAAACGGTGTAGATGAACTTCGCCCGCGTCAGCGGTTTCAATACGTTGATGTCCCATTGGCTGCCGACGAACATGGAAGCGGCAAAGAAGTTTGGTTCGATGCTGTTGAGATAGAAGGAAATCATGCCACCCATGGATTGGCCTGTGGTGTAAACGCGGTCGGGGTCGATCGGTTTTTGGGTCATCAGGCTTTTGACGAGGCGCAGGGTCATGCCGACTTCGTCTGAGGTTTGCCATTGGTCGTTGACCGCCGTTCCGGTGTAGGACGGCACGAGGACGAAGGCGGAGTGTTTTGCCTGCGCTTCGTCGGTTGCCCAAATAATGCCGCCGTAGCCCTGCATCAGCGGGGCTTTCACGCCTTTGCCTACGGTGCTGGCATCGGCAATAAACATCACCAGCGGGTATTTGCGGCCGGGCTCGAGGTTTTTGGGCGTGTACAGGTTGTACTGCATTTCTTTGCCTGTTTGCGGGTCTTTGAAGGTCAGCACTTCAAAACGCGGGGCGATTTGTTCGCGTAGGGCGAGCAGGCGGCTGTCGTAGGATTTGTCCGCGCCGCCGTATTGTTTGTCCCAAGCGGGATTTTGCGCGCTTTGGGCGGCAGGGCTGTTTTCAGCGGTGTTTTGCGTGGCGGTGCAGGCTGCCAGCAGCAGGCCGGTGGCGATGACGGAGAAGGTCTTTTTCATGGAAACTCCTTGAAAGATTGAGGGAAACGGTTAATTTGTTTTTACGCCCAAGCGGTTCAGCGCGTCAATGGCAGGCTGGGAAACATGGTCGCCGCGTGCGGCGGATTTTTGATACCAGCGCACGGCTTGGGTCGTGTCTTTCGCCGTGCCGACGCCGTTTTCGTAGCAATAGCCCAGCCAGTATTGCCCGGTAATGTCGCCCGCTTTGGCAGCCTGCGTGAAGTAGGCGAAAGCGGTTTGCGCATTTTGGGCGACGCCTTTGCCGTTCAGATACATCAGCCCCAGATAACGCGGTGCTTTCATATGCCCCGCCTGTTGCGCCTGCTCAAAGTAGGGCTTGGCGTGTTGGTAATCCTGTTGTTGATACAGGGCGATGCCTTCGTCCAGCAGGGCTTTCGCCTGTTCGTTATGATGCGGAACGGCAGAACAGGCTGCGAGAAGGACGCTAGCGACGAGCGTGGATAGTTTGGATTTCATGGGCGTTTCTTTAAAAATGGGGAAAGGGGGATTGCGGGAATATCACTCGGTTACAGCAAGCGGCAAGTGCAGGCTGCTTTTATGCTTTCAAGCAGCCTTCGTTTTGCTGCGCAAAAATGCAATAAAACATTTTGTTTTTGCCGGCAGCAGACGCGTGGCAGTTAAGGCGTAAATGGGGACGCTCTGTCCTTTCCAGTCAGGCAGTATGCGTTTCAGATGACCTGACGTTTCGTATTGTTCTGCCATTATTGCCGGTATAAAGGCAACCCCCAAGCCATGCGCAGCCATGCGTGCCAGCATGCCCATGCTGTTGACGGCATAGGGCGATTGCGCGGTGATGAGTACGGTTTCACCTGCCCTGTTTAGCAAGGTCCAATTTGAGGCCGTCTGAAAACGTAGGCAGTCGGCAGCGGGTAAATCCTGTGGTGTTTGCGGCTCGCCGTGTTTGGCCAGATAGCTTGGAGAGGCATAGAGATAACGTTCATCATGCATCAGCACTGTGGAAATATACCCTGAATCGGGCTGTTCTCCCGCGCGGATGACCAAATCGAACGGCTCACCAATCAAATCGACTTTACGCGGCGTAACATCCATTTCCAGCTTGATTTCAGGGTATTGCGCGGCAAATTCGGGGAGTAGGGGCGCAAGAAATTCATAAGAAAAATCAACGGGGAGCGATACACGCAGCACGCCGTACGGACGCACCAGCATCCCGCTTAGCTCGTCATGAATCCGTCGCGCTTCTTCCATAATAGGCTTTACCCGCTCGAAATAACGCCTACCGGCTTCGGTCAGCTCAACCCGCCGGGTCGTGCGGTTCAAAAGCTGTAAACCCAGCTGCTTTTCCAATTCACTGACTCTGCGTGATAACGTTGATTGCGGCATCCCCAGTTTCGCGGCTGCTTTGCTAAATCCCTTGGCTTCCGCCACTTCGGCAAATAACGCCATTTCGTTTAAATAATCCATTGATAATTGTCTATTGCTGATTTCAGGTAACCTATTATATCTAAAAATGGATAAGTGTTATCTATAAAACCATATTTATCTGAAAAGCAATCTTCTCTACAATACGTTTCATAACATCTCAACCACACTTTTTCGATTTTTCAGTATTTATCCTAAAAATCAGACCCGTTACAATACGCACATCTTAACCATTCAGCCCAAACGGAGCCCATCATGAAACTTCTATCCCCCGGCAAAATCGGCAATGTGTCCTTAAACAACCGCATGGTGATGGCGGCGATGACCCGCAGCCGTGCCACCGCAGACGGCGTGCCGACCGACCTAATGGCAGCGTATTACGCCCAACGCGCCGCCGCAGGCCTGATCATTTCCGAAGCCATCAACATCTCGCCCGACGCCGTCGGCAGCCCGCTCACACCAAGCATTTACACCGACGAGCAAATCGCCGCTTGGCAAAAAATCACGCAGGCGGTACACGCCCAAGGCGGCAAAATCTTCGCCCAACTTTGGCACACAGGGCGCGTCGCCCATTCCACCGACCGCCAAGGCAAACTGCCCGTCGCCCCGTCTGCCGTAAAAATCGAAGGCATGCAGCACTTTACTTCGCAAGGCTTGCAGGATTTTGAAACCCCGCGCGCGCTGACGCTGGGCGAAATCAAACAAACCCAAGCCGACTACATTCAGGCGGCCAAAAATGCCATCAAAGCCGGCTTCGACGGCGTGGAGCTGCACATGGCAAACGGCTACCTGCCGCAGCAGTTTTTCGCCGACAGCAGCAACCTGCGCGATGACGAATACGGCGGCAGCATCGAAAACAAAGCCCGTTTTACGCTGGAAATCATGCGTGGTTTGATTGACGCGGTGGGCGGCGACAAAGTCGGCATCAAAATCGGCATCAAAATCTCGCCCCTGCACCCTTACGCGGGCATGGCGTTTGACGACCCTGCCGCCAGCTACGATTATCTGATCGGCGAGCTCAACAAACTTGATTTTGCCTTTGTAGAACTGATGAAGCGCAGCCCGATGTTCCCGCTGCTGCCGCATTATCCGCAAGACGACGAAATCGAACGCTTCGGCAGCCAAATCAAACACACCCTGATTGCCGGCACGGCATACGACCGCGAAACGGGCGAAGCGGAGCTGCAAAAAGGCATCGCCGACTTCATCGCCTACGGCGTACCGTTTCTTGCCAATCCCGATTTGGTCAAACGCTTTGAGCTGAACGCCGAACTCAATCCCGCCGACAAAGCCACCATGTTCGGCGGCGGCGAGCAGGGCTACACCGATTACCCGACTTTGTAATCCTTGCAAACCTTGTCATCAACAAACGCCGTTTTCTCATACCGGGAAAACGGCGTTTGACTTTTCAGGTAGCCTGCAAGCGGTGGGATTGCGGTGGAATTTTGCAAAGGTCTCAGGCCGTCTGAACGATTAAAGTTTCAGACGGCCTTGTTTTTTATCTGCTGCTTATTTGGCTAAAACCGATTCGGGCATTTCTTGACGGACGTTTAAGGAAGTCAGTTTTTTGGTCAAGATGCTCAATACGATGCCGTATGCAGGCAGGAAGAAGAGGGTGCAGATGGCGAGTTTGAACAGATAATCGACAAATGCGATGCCCTGCCAATTTGCCGCCATAAATTCATCGTTGCTCGCATAAAAGGCAACGGCGAAAAACACCAGCGTGTCCAAAGCATTGCCGACAACGGTGGAAGCAGTAGGGGCAATCCACCATGATTTCAGACGGCGTAATCTGTTGAACACGAAAATATCGAGGATTTGCCCGAGCGCATAGGCGGAAAAGCTGGCCAATGCGATACGGCCGACGAAGGTGTTAAATTCGGTTAAAGATGCCCAGCCTGTCCAGTTGCCGTCATGAAAGAGGACGGAGAAGACGTAAGAGAGCAGCAGGGCGGGGAACATCACCCAAAAAATAATCCGTCTCGCCAACGGCGCGCCGAAAATGCGCACGGTCAGGTCGGTAGCGAGGAAGATAAAGGGAAAGGAAAATGCGCCCCAAGTGGTAAAGATACCGAAAATTTGAAAGGGGAACTGAACCAGATAGTTGCTGGCGGCAATAATAAAAATATGGAAAAGCACCAGCCAGAAGAGTGCTTTCTTCTGCTGTGCGGCGGTAAATTCGTACATGGAAATCTTTCGGAAGTTTTTTCAGACGGCATGAGTCCTTGCGAGACTGTGCAATAGAGAAAGTCTTGCAATGAAAAGGGCGTTAGGCCGTCTGAATAGGATTATTGTGCATCGTGCTCAAACAGGCGTTTGCGTGCCAAAGCTTCAAACTCTGTGCCTGCTTTGCCGTAGTTGGCAAACGGATGAATGGCGATGCCGCCGCGCGGTGTGAATTCACCGAATACTTCGATGTATTTTGGATCCATCAGGGCGATGAGGTCTTTCATGATGATGTTGACGCAGTCTTCATGGAAGTCGCCGTGGTTGCGGAAGCTGAAGAGATAGAGTTTCAGTGATTTGCTTTCCACCATTTTGATATGGGGAATATAGCGGATGTAGATGGTGGCAAAGTCGGGCTGGCCGGTCATCGGGCAGAGGCTGGTGAACTCGGGGCAGACGAATTTGACGAAATAGTCGTTGTCAGGATGTTTGTTGTCGAACGCTTCCAAAATTTCAGGCGCGTATTCGCTCGGGTATTGGGTTTTCTGGTTGCCCAAAAGGGAGATGCCTTGCAGCTCTTCGTTGTTGCGGGACATGAGGTTTCCTTAGTTTTTTAATGTGGGAGGTTTTCGAACCACGGGGTGCGGATTGTAATATAAATTGCATGGCTTGTGCGGATTTTATAGCGATGAATCAGCAGGATAGCTTTCAGACGGCCTGTTTTGTATTTTATGAAACCTGTTTTCCGCTTTACAATAGCAGCCAATCAACAGGCCGTCTGAAAGTTTCGTATGTCTTTATCCCAACCCAAACGCATCCTGATCATCAAATTGCGCCATCATGGCGATGTGCTTTTGAGCACGCCGGTGGTTGATGCACTGAAAACCCGTTTCCCCGATTGCGAAATCGATATGCTGGTGTATGCCGGTACGGAGCAGCTGATTGCCGATAATCCGCAGATTGCGCAGATTTTTACCATTGATCGAAATTGGAAGAAGCTGGGCATATTCAAGCAGTTGGCGTGTGAGAAAAACCTTTTTTCAAAGCTGAAGACACGCGATTATGACTGGGCTTTCAATCTGTCCGACCAATGGCGCGCGGCAATAATCGCCAAACTGTGCGCCCGTTGCAGCGTGGGTTTGGACTGCATCAAGCGTGACGGTTTCTTGTGGCGTTTCTGTCATGATTTTATCAACCATGAGCTGGATCCCAGCCATCATATCGTTGAAAACCAGTTGAATATCCTTGCGCCGCTTATCCAACCGGAAGACGTGGCCGATGCGAAGGTGCGCCTTTGGGTGGCGCAAGATGCAAGGGAAAGTATGCGGCAGAAATTGCGTGCTCAGGGTTGGAGCGGCGAAGATTATGTATTGATGCACCCGGGTGCGCGTTGGCATTTCAAATGTTGGGAAGACGGCAAGAATGCCGCCATCGTACAGCTTCTGCTCAACAGCGGGCAGAATGTCGTATTGACCGCTTCCCCCGACAATGTCGAACAATACATGCTTCAGGAAATTATAGGCCGTCTGAATATTCCGGAAGGCGGAAAAGTTTGGGTGTTGTCCGGATGCTTGAGCCTGCGTGAATTGGCGGCAGCCATTGAGGGCACTAAACTGTTTATCGGTGTCGATTCCGCACCGATGCACATCGCCGCTGCTTTGGATAAACCGCAAATCGCTTTGTTTGGCGCGTCATGGGTGGACAAATGGCGTCCGTATTCCGAGCAGGCGGAAGTCATTTATGCCGGCGATTATGCCGAATTGCCCAACCCCGACAGCATCGATACCAACGATCCGACCCGTTTGTTGAAAGCGATTCCGTTGCAGGATGTGTGGGATAAAATTTCGGCCAAATTGGAGGCGTTGGAGGTTTAAAACCGCTTACCATGATCCGTTAAACGTTTTGGCTTTGCGCCAAAATGCCCATTTGGAACGGCAGCCGATTGCCAGCGTGCCGCCGTTTTCGCCGTCTGTGGCAATGTACACGGCTTTCAGACGGCCTGAAGCGAGTGCGTCCCATAAAGGCGCAAACCAACGGGTTTCCCAGCTTTCCAAAATATCTTTGTATGCCCAAACATCGCCTGTCTGTAAGGTGGAAACCAAGTCGTCCAAAAAGATAAGGCCGTCTGAAACCGTGTTGCCTGTTTCTTGAACCATCTCAAACCAAGCCTTCAAATCATACGGCGCATTGAGTTTGGGCGTATCCGAAAAACGCGCCCATGCGCTGTCTGAAGCGACGATATCCGCAGACTGTGTACCGTTCGCATCGTTCCACAGCCACAAACCGTTGATTTCCGGTAATCCTTGTTGTTCACGCTCCTGATTAATCGGATGCGAGTGGAGAAACATTTGGATTTCCGTCTGCATGGCCAACCAAGACACCGCATCTTTGCCGTGTGCCTGACCGTCCATTTCCGGCTGCCCACACACATCCAAAACACATTCCGCGCCCCAATCTTCTATCCTCGGCATACTGAGCAACCACATGCTTTCGCAAAGCGGCTCGAATTGCCAATCTTTATCTTGATAAAACGCCGACAAATCCGCACATAACCGTTGCGCCTCCTCTTTTTGGATGCCGATAAACTCGCCGCTGATAATGTTGACATGGTGCATGCCCATCTGTTGCCAAACCGGAGAGGCAAAAGCGGCTGTGCGTTTTTGGCTTGTGTGGCGTAAACGTTGCACTTGGGCAATGAGGCTGCCGCCCCACAAATGGCGTCCGTAAAATTCAGACGGCCTGAGTGTTTCTTTGCGTAATGTGCCGTAACGCAAAAGACGGTTAAAAGCAGGTAAGGCAAGCTCAGGGACGGATTCGTCGGCAAAGCGGTTGAGCGAGGGGAGGGCGAGGGTCAGCTTCATAAGCGCAAATAGATAGAAAAACCGTTATTTTACGCGACAAATGATGCGTTTCGGAACCTTGCCCTCATGTACCCCAAAAGAGCCGTTCAGACGGCCGGTTTGGAAAAAACGGGCTGTCATGCTAAAATGCGTGGCGTAAATTTCAGAAAAACAGGGTGTAAATCAACACAATAGCCCTGATAATAACGTCAATCTCAAACACGACCTCATTCATTCCGAATGAAAACCTGATTTTCAGATCGGAAAAAAGACTCAAAGTCCTTTATCCCCAAAACTGTTTAAACCAGCAGGCGGTCGCAGCAGGCCGGATGTGCCGGCATTCTGCAAACCTCAAAAACAGACCGCCCCATTAAGGATAACGCGTGATTAAAAACAAATATTCCACTCGATTCAAAGCAACCCTCTTAGCGTTTCTGCTGCCGGCTTCAGGCATCATGACCGCATACGCCATTACCGACCCTCAACCTGCACAAACCGATTTCAAAGTCGAGCGTATTTCCGAAGAGCTGCCTGCCGTTTATGTGGAAACCAATACCTACCAATCCAGCTATTGGGCGCAAGAAGCCGTCCAAGCCGGCGACTCTTTGGCAGACGTTTTGACGCGCATGGGTGTCAACCAAGAAGACATCAAGCAAATCATGGCGAAAAATAATGCCAACCTCGACATGAAAAACCTGCGGACCAACCAATCCGTCAACATCCGCATCGATTCTTCAGGCCAAGTGACCGACGTTCAATTCTTTACCGATGAAGAATTGGAACGCAACTTGGTGGCTTTGGAAAAAGTCAAAGGCAAATGGCGCATCTCCAATGCCGAAATCGACATGAAAACCATGCCGACCCTGCGCTCCGTACAAATCCGCACTTCCGCCATCGGCGATATGCTCCGTGCTGAAATCCCTTCCGAAGTGTATATCCAGCTCAAAGAAATCTTTGCCGACTCGTTCAATATGAGTGATTTGAAAGAGGGCGATACCGTACGCCTTTTGTACAACAGCATGTATTTCCGCGGCCAGCAAATGGCGGTTGGCGATATTTTGGCGGCTGAAGTGGTTAAAGACGGCAAAACTTATCAAGCCTATTATTACAGCCAAGGCAAAGGCGACGAAGAAAGCGGCAGCTACTACGACCAAAACGGTAAGTCCCTGCAACAAAAAGAAGGCTTCAATACCGAGCCTGTTGCATACACGCGTATTTCTTCCCCGTTCGGCTACCGTGTCCACCCGGTTCTGCATACCGTCCGTATGCACACCGGTATCGACTATGCCGCGCCGACCGGTACGCCGATTAAGGCTGCTGCCGACGGCGAAGTGATTTTCAAAGGTTGGAAAGGTGGTTACGGCAATACCGTGATGATCCGCCATGCCAACGGTGTGGAAACCCTGTACGGCCACATGAGCGCATTCAGCCCTGCCGACGGCAGAGTCCGTGCCGGCGAAGTGATTGGTTTTGTGGGTACAACCGGCCGTTCGACCGGTCCGCACCTGCATTACGAAGCACGCGTCAACGGCCAGCCGGTCAACCCGACTACCGTCGCTCTGCCAACGCCGAAATTGACCCCGACCAATATGGCCGCGTTCCGCAAACAGCAAAAAGATGCCAGCACGATGTTGTCTACCATCCGCTCTTTGCCGGTTTCCGTAGCGCAGTTGGATTAAATTAAGATAAAGGCCGTCTGAATAAGGTTTCTTTCAGACGGCCTTTTCCATTAAAATCGATACCTCAACGCCCACGTTTACTCAGAGAAAGCTTATGTCTGCTCATCAGCCCATTATCCAATCCCTGCTTGATACCGACCTGTACAAATTCACCATGCTGCAAGTCGTGTTGCACCAATTCCCGCAAACCCACAGCCTCTACGAATTCCGCTGCCGCAACAAAGAGATGGTGTATCCGCTGGCCGATATTCAAGAAGACTTGGAACGCGAACTCGACGCCCTGTGCCAGCTGCGCTTTACCCATGACGAACTCGACTATCTGCGTAGCCTGCGCTTTATCAAAAGCGACTTTGTCGATTATCTCGAACTTTTCCAACTCCAACGCCGCTTTGTCCAAGTCAGCCCTGACGATCAAGGCCGTCTGAACATCCGCATCGAAGGCCCGATGATACAGGCGATGTTCTTCGAGATTTTCATTCTTGCCATCGTCAACGAACTCTATTTCCGCCGCTTGGAAACGCCCGCAGTCATTGAAGAAGGCGAGCGCCGTTTGCAGGCCAAAGCGCAACAGCTGAAAGAAATTGCAGCTACACAAAATCCGAATGATCCGCCGTTCCTTATTTCAGATTTCGGCACACGCCGCCGCTACACCCTCGCATGGCAGGAACACGTTATCCGCACTTTGCTGGAAGCTGCTCCTGATATCGTGCGCGGTACCAGCAACGTTTATCTGGCCAAAAAACTCGGCATCACACCCATCGGCACCATGGCGCACGAGTTCCTCCAAGCCTTCCAGGCCTTGGACGTACGTTTGCGCAATTTCCAAAAAGCCGCGCTGGAAAGCTGGGTACACGAATACCGCGGCGACCTCGGTATCGCCCTGACCGACGTAGTCGGCATGGATGCCTTCTTGCGTGATTTCGACCTTTACTTCGCCAAACTCTTCGACGGCCTGCGCCACGACAGCGGCGATCCTTATGTTTGGGGCGACAAAGCCTACGAGCATTACAAAAAACTCAAAATCGACAGCCGCACCAAAATGCTGACCTTTTCAGACGGCCTCGATATTGAGTGTTCATGGGCGTTGCACCAATACTTCAAAGACCGTTTCAAAACCAGTTTCGGTATCGGTACCAACCTGACCAACGACTTGGGACACACGCCTTTGAACATTGTTTTGAAGCTCGTCGAGTGCAACGGCCAATCCGTTGCCAAGCTCTCCGACTCCCCGGGCAAAACCATGACCACCAACAACACCTTTCTCGCTTACCTGCGTCAAGTGTTTGACGTACCGGAGCCGGAAGAGAAAGCCTAAAAACAAAGGCCGTCTGAAATGTTCAGACGGCCTTTTTAATTAATCCATATCGCTTTCGGGCAATTCTGCCGAACCCATACGGCGCAGGATGATATTGGTTTTGTTGTGCATCCGTTTGCTCTTAGGATGGTCTGCATAAAACAGCGGAGCCGGAACGCGCGCCGTGAGTTTGGCGGCTTGTTGGCGGGTGAGGGCGGAGGCAGGTTTCTTGTAGAAATACTGGGATGCCGCTTCCGCGCCGAATACGCCGTAGTGCCATTCGATTGAGTTCAGATACAGCTCGAAAATGCGGTCTTTGTCGGTAACGGCTTCCATCATCGCCGTAATCGCCGCTTCTTCGCCTTTGCGGATGTAGCTGCGGCTTTCGTTGAGAAACAGGTTTTTCGCCAGTTGCTGGCTGATGGTCGAACCGCCGGCTTTGACTTCGCCGCTTTGCTTATTGCGTTTCATGGCGTATTTGATGCCGTTCCAGTCAAAGCCGCTGTGTTCGGCAAAGTTGGCATCTTCGGAAGCAATCAGGGCTTTTTTGAGGTTGACGGAGATTTGGTCGTAAGGCACCCAGCGGTAATCCAGCTCGACATCGCGGCCTTCTTTTGCAAACTGGCTCATGCGCATGGACATGAAAGCGGTTTTGCTAGGTGCGACGGCGCGGTAGGTAATGATGTTGCCGTACACATAAGCGTTGAAGAAAATGAAGATGCCGATGGGCAGGGCAATCAGCCATTTGATGATGCGGAACATGGTTACAGGGCTTTCATGTATTCGATAACAGGGCGGATATCGGGCGTAAATCCGCGCCAAATATGGTAAGAGGCGGCAGCCTGACCGACCAGCATGCCCAGGCCGTCTGAAACTTCGGCCGCGCCGTTGCTTTGGGCAAAGTTCAAAAACGCCTGCGCCGCGTCGCCGTAAACCATATCGTAGGCAAGGAGGCAGTTGCGAAAAATTTCAGGGCTGACGGCAGGAAGCTGACCGCTCAAGCCGCCGGACGTGCCGTTGATGATGATATCGAAACCGCCGTTCAAATCCGCCATCGGGATGGCTTCAGTGCCGAAAAGCTGCGCCAATTCCTCGGCTTTGGCATGGGTACGATTGGCAATGACGATACGGGCAGGGTGGTGTTCTTTCAACACCGGAATCACGCCGCGCACGGCGCCGCCTGCGCCCAAAAGCAAAATGGTTTTGCCTTCGATGGCAATATTTTTGACCTGCGTGATGTCGTTGGCCAAACCGATACCGTCGGTATTGTCGCCGCGTATTCTGCCGTCTTCCAACCACACCAGCGTATTGACCGCGCCGGCAGCCAAAGCGCGGTCGGAATGCTCGTCCGCCAGCGCAAAAGCTTCCTGCTTGAACGGAACAGTTACATTCGCACCTTGCCCGCCCTCGGTACGAAACGCCGCAACAGCCTCAGCAAAACCGCCGATTTCGGCACAAATGCGCCCATATTCGATGGCCGCACCTTCCTGCAGCGCAAATTGTTGATGGATTTGCGGCGATTTACTGTGTGCAACGGGATTGCCGAAAACGGCGTAACGCGGAGTGTTGTTCATAAAACGGGTCTGAAAAAACAAAAGAAAAGAGTGCTTATTATAGCGGTCTTTATGTTAAGAAAGCGTAATGTAAAATTGTTGACAATTAAACAGTCTGAAACTATATTTCATTGCGTAAAAACGGGTGCCCTGATGTATTTCAGACGGCCTTACCGTGGTAGAATAACAACTTAAACCCATTCCCTCAGGAGCTGAAGATGTCCATCAAAGACGCTGTAAAACTGATTGAAGAAAGCGAAGCCCGCTTCGTAGATTTGCGCTTTACCGATACCAAAGGCAAGCAGCACCACTTTACCATCCCCGCCCGCATCGTCCTCGACGATCCCGAAGAATGGTTTGAAAACGGTCAAGCGTTTGACGGTTCGTCCATCGGCGGCTGGAAAGGTATTCAGGCTTCCGATATGCAGTTGCGTCCCGATGCGGCTACAGCCTTCGTTGATCCTTTCTATGACGATACCACTGTTGTCTTTACCTGCGACGTTATCGACCCGGCCGACGGCCAAGGCTATGACCGCGACCCACGTTCTATCGCGCGCCGCGCCGAAGCCTATTTGAAATCTTCCGGTATCGGCGACACCGCCTATTTCGGCCCCGAGCCTGAATTCTTCGTTTTTGACGGCGTAGAATTTGAAACCGATATGCACAAAACCCGTTACGAAATCACTTCCGAAAGCGGCGCATGGTCAAGCGGCCTGCATTTGGACGGTCAAAACACCGGCCACCGCCCGACCGTCAAAGGCGGTTACGCACCTGTTGCGCCGATTGACTGCGGTCAAGACCTGCGTTCTGCCATGGTCAATGTTTTGGAAGAACTCGGCATCGAAGTGGAAGTGCATCACGCCGAAGTCGGTACCGGCAGCCAAATGGAAATCGGCACCCGTTTTGCCACTTTGGTTAAACGCGCCGACCAAACCCAAGACATGAAATACGTGATTCAAAACGTTGCCCACAACTTCGGCAAAACCGCTACATTTATGCCTAAACCGATTATGGGTGACAACGGCAGCGGTATGCACGTCCACCAATCCATTTGGAAAGACGGTCAAAACCTGTTCGCAGGCGACGGCTATGCCGGTTTGTCCGATACCGCCCTTTATTACATCGGCGGCATCATCAAACACGCCAAAGCCCTGAACGCGATTACCAATCCGTCCACCAACTCCTACAAACGCCTCGTGCCGCACTTTGAAGCACCGACCAAACTGGCATATTCTGCTAAAAACCGTTCCGCTTCCATCCGCATTCCGTCTGTGAACAGCAGCAAAGCACGCCGCATCGAAGCGCGTTTCCCTGACCCGACCGCCAACCCATACTTGGCGTTTGCCGCTTTGTTGATGGCCGGTTTGGACGGTATTCAAAACAAAATCCATCCGGGCGACCCTGCCGATAAAAACCTGTACGACCTGCCGCCAGAAGAAGATGCATTGGTGCCGACCGTTTGCGCTTCTTTGGAAGAAGCCCTCGCCGCCCTCAAAGCCGACCACGAATTCCTCCTGCGCGGCGGCGTGTTCAGCAAAGACTGGATCGACAGCTACATCGCCTTCAAAGAGGAAGACGTACGCCGTATCCGCATGGCGCCGCATCCGCTGGAATTTGAAATGTATTACAGCCTGTAAAACAGCTGAAACATTTTAAATAGGAAATCAAAGGCCGTCTGAAACTGGATTTGAAGTTTCAGACGGCCTTTAGGCTTGAAATAAATGGGGTGCTCGAATTGGGCATGATAGCGAGAAGCAATAAATCATGCCGTTGGAAAGCCTTTATGGAATCGGTGCCTTGTGTTAAATTGTGCTAATGAAATCATTTCGTCAAAAAGGTTGGGCAGAATGAAGAAGATAATTGGTTTGGCCATTGCTGCGGCATTTGGTTTGAGCGCGTGCAGTAATTTGGATCACAAAACCGCACACGAGGTCATGTCGATTTCCAATGACCGTATTTTAAAAGAAGACCGCAGCTTTAACATCACAGGCAGCTCTCGAATATATATCAGCCCATTGGCTGAAGCTGTATTGGCAGATGAAAAGGTGGAAAAGAAAGCCGAAGCGAAAGCAGAGGATGCCAAAGCCAAAGAGGGGGAGACGGCAGCCTCTATGAAGGTTGCTCAAGAAGACGACGCTGCTTTGAAGCAGGAGTTTTCTGAACGAGAAGAGGCTGAGTTCCGCACTGCAATGCTTGATGCCTTGCCGGACGGCAATATCGCACAAGTTGCCGTTGATTATCTGGATAAATATCCTGCCATATCCAGTTATATAGAAGGGGTTCATCTGAATTATGAGTCGGCAGTTGATTTGTCAACGCGTCAATTTGAGTTGATTCCTGAATTGACCATCAACAACCACAATGAAAAACTTAGTATCAAACTTCCTATGAAACTGGATGCGGAAAAATGGGAAATTTATATAGATCCGCCCGCCAGTGCTGCTGCCATTATTAGTGTGTACACCGATGAGAAAATCGGTAAACGTTTAATCAAAGAACCTTTAAAATTGAGTTTGAAAGAAATCGGTGATTCGAAACGTATGCCTTTTGATCATGTTGCAGAGGCGGGAGTACGTGCTTTTTTGAGTGCCAATAAGGCTATGCCTGCCGATGCATATGTATTTAAAGAAATGGATGCCTTTGGTAAGGCAAACCATGCACGCTATCGTGTACGTCATGTCATGAAACCGGAGTATGATTCTGTCGTAATGAAGGCAATGGCTAAGGCTTTTGATGAAGAATTGTCGAAATTACAGAAAACGCCTCAACCAGGGTCAACAGAAGAAGATTATAAAAATGCGCGGGAATTTTTCAGTATGTCTGTCAACATAAGTGATAACCAGCCACTTAGCGTCCAGCGGATATTCGGTAACAATCTTGTTGTCGACTATTATCTCGACCGCAAAGGCCGCATGTTGGCTTCCCGCATGTATATGCAAATCAACGGCACACATAAGGCCATTAATATTATCGGCGACAGTGTGTACAGCAATTACGGCAAACCGGTCTTCAAATTGAATCCGCAAGGTAAGGGTATTACTTGGAAAGAGCTGAAAGAGTTTTTCAGTTCGAATAAAAAAGAAGACGATTAAAGCCTCGGGCTGTCTGAAAGGATATTTTCTGTTTTCAGACGGCGTGTTTGATAAGGAAAAACATGTTTGCAAATTTTGATTTAGGCGTATTTTTGCTGGCAGTATTGCCCGTGTTGTTGGCCATTACCGTGCGCGAAGTGGCACGCGGTTATACGGCGCGTTATTGGGGCGACCATACCGGCGAGCAGCTTGGGCGTTTGACCCTCAATCCGCTGCCGCACATCGACCCTGTAGGTACGATTGTCGTGCCGCTGGTGTGTCTGATGATAGGCAGTTTTTTGTTTGGTTGGGCGCGTCCTATGCCCATTGATTCGCGCAATTTCCGTGATCCGCGCCGCGCGTGGCGTTGGGTGTCGATTTCAGGTCCGATTGCCAATCTGATTTTGGCGTTCTTTTGGGGCTTTGTCGTCGTATTTTCTGCGTATGTGCCTGAGTCTTATCAAGCGCCATTGGTGCAGATGGCAGGTTACGGCGTGATGGTGAACTCGATTTGGGTCGCATTCAGCCTGATTCCGATTTTGCCTTGGGACGGCGGTATTTTTATTGATACCTTCCTTAATGCCAAGCAGTCCATGCAGTTCCGTAAAATCGAGCCATACGGTACATGGATTATCCTGATCCTGTTGTTTACCGGCCTGCTGGCCAAACTGATTTGGCCGATTATCGCCATGATTCAGGCCGCAGTGCAGATGGTTGTTATGTTGTTTATTTAAATGTTTTGTCTGAAAAGGCCGTCTGAAACCCAGTTTCAGACGGCCTTTTTCATTGTGCAACATGTAAATACGATTGGAAAAGTTGCTTAAAAATTGTACAATTTCAGCCCTTTCAATTTGGCGCACACATCATGTACATCAGCGGTTATTTCATTGACAACCCCATCGCACTCGCCCCCATGGCAGGCATTACGGACAAACCGTTCCGCCGGATTTGCCGCGAGTTTGGCGCAGGGTGGGCGGTGTGCGAAATGCTGACCAGCGATCCGAGCTTGCGCCATACCAAAAAAACCTTGCGCCGCAGCGATTTTGAAGGCGAGGGCGGAGTGGTGGCCGTGCAGATTGCCGGCAGCGATCCGCAGCAGATGGCGGAAGCCGCGCGGTATAACGTCGGCTTGGGCGCTCAGGTCATTGATATAAACATGGGCTGTCCGGCCAAAAAAGTCTGCAATGTGCAGGCAGGCAGCGCATTGATGCAAAACGAGCCTTTGGTTGCCGAAATCTTGAAAGCCGTTGTCAACGCGGTGGACGTACCCGTTACCCTCAAAACCCGTTTGGGCTGGCACGACGAACATCAAAACTTGCCGACCATCGCCAAAATCGCCGAAGAATCAGGTATTGCAGCCCTTGCCATCCATGGCCGCACCCGTACGCAGATGTACAAAGGTGAAGCGCGTTACGAACTGATTGCCGAAACCAAAGGCCGTCTGAACATTCCCGTTTGGGTCAACGGCGATATTACTTCGCCGCAAAAAGCCGCCGCCGTCCTCAAGCAAACCGCCGCAGACGGCATCATGATAGGGCGCGGCGCACAAGGCAGTCCGTGGCTTTTCCGTGATTTAAAACATTATGCCGAACACGGCGTTTTGCCGCCGGCCTTGAGCTTGGCAGAATGCAACGCCACCATTTTGAACCACATCCGCGCCATGCATGAATTTTATGGCGAAATTGCCGGCGTACGCATCGCACGCAAACACATAGGCTGGTATATCGACGAAATGCCCGACGGCGAGCAAACACGCCGAGAAATCAACCGCTTGGACAGCGCCTCAGTACAATACGACACCCTTGCCGCCTATCTTGAGACGCTTTCAGAGAAAACCGACCACTGGGTATGCCACTATCGGGAAGGCTGAAGAGTTTCGGACGGCCTCATCATTTAAAAACAAATCTAAAGAAAGACAATCACGATGAATCAAAAGACGACTGACATTACGCAATGTATTGAACAAAACTTACGACAATACTTCAAAGACTTGGATGGTACGGAACCTTGCGGCGTGTATGATATGGTGTTGCATCAAGTGGAAAAGCCGATGCTTGCCTGCGTGATGGAGCAATGCGGCGGCAACCAGTCTAAAGCGGCGGTCATTTTGGGTTTGAACCGCAATACCCTGCGTAAAAAATTACAACAGCACGGTATGCTGTAATGCGGCATGGCAACTCGTCCTGACGGTCGAAGGAGAAATAACAATGCAAAATCCGAATAAATTAAATATCCATTTCATCCTGCACGAGGCATTTGAAGTGCCGGGCGCATATTTGAAATGGGCGCAATGGCGCGGACATAACATCAGTGCAACCAAAGTGTACGAAAGGGAAGCCCTGCCTGACAATGTGGACGATATAGATTTTTTGATTGTGATGGGCGGGCCGCAATCGCCTGATGAAGACAGGCAGGCATTCCCGTATTACGACCCCCAATCCGAGCTGCGCCTGATGCGTCAGGCGATGGCGGCGGATAAATATATTGTCGGCGTGTGTTTGGGTGCGCAGCTTTTATCCGTTGCCTACGGCGCGCGACACACGCGCAGCCCTGAGCGTGAAATCGGCATTTATCCGATTGAGCTGACGGCGGAAGGTTTGGCGGATGCCCATGTTTCCCTGTTGGGCAAAACCCTGAATACCGGCCATTGGCACGGTGATATGCCCGGTTTGACGGATGAGGCGGTTGTGTTGGCAACCAGCAAAGGCTGTCCGCGCCAGATTATCCGTTTTGCGCCCAAACATTATGCCTTCCAGGCCCATTTGGAGTTTGACCGCGAAGCCGTCGGGCTGCTGATTGCGGCGGACGGGCGCGACAATGTGGCCGAACAAAGCCAAGCCCAAACTTATATCCAACATCCGGATAAAATCGAAGCGGCGGATTTCAGTGAAATGAATGCCAAACTCTTCGACTTTTTGGATTCGCTGACGCAGACAAAATAAAAAAAAGGCCAACCCTCCAGGCCGTCTGAATAATAAATATAGAGAAGAAACGATTAACCCTTTTTAAAAGGTCGGACCATGTTCTATCAAATACTTGCCCTGCTGATTTGGGGCAGCTCTTTTATCGCTGCCAAGTATTCTTACGAGATGATCGACCCGGCGCTGATGGTCGAGGCGCGTTTGTTGATTGCCGCGTTGATGGTGCCGTCGTGCCGCCGTCATTTGGGCAGGATTCCGCGGAGCGAGTGGAAGCCCTTGTTGTGGATTTCCTTTGTCAACTACGTTGTCGTTTTGATGCTCCAGTTTATCGGTTTGAAATACACATCTGCCGCCAGCGCGATTACCATGGTCGGGCTGGAACCTTTGCTGGTCGTCTTTGTCGGTCATTTCTTCTTCAACGACAAAGCCAAACTGTACCACTGGATTTGCTGCGCGGCGGCATTTGCCGGCGTGGGCATGATGGTATTGGGCGGTGCGGAAGAGGGCGGTACGATTGACTGGTTCGGCTGTTTGCTGATTTTGCTCGCGGGGTTCGGTTTCGCCGGCGTGATACGCCCGAGCCAAAAAATGATTGCCCGTATCGGTGCGCCCGCATTTACTGCGGCTTCCATGGCGGCGGCGGCGCTGTTGTGCCTGCCGTTTTCGCTGGTGTTGGCAGACAGTTATCAAATCAACTGGTCATGGGGCGGTACGCTGTCGATTTTATATATGGGGATCGGTTGCAGTTGGCTTGCCTATCTGTTGTGGAACAAAGGCATGAACAAAGTCCCTGCCAACGTCTCCGGCCTGCTGATTTCGCTTGAGCCTGTCATCGGCGTTATCATGGCGGTGTTAATTTTGGGCGAACATTTAAGCGCTATGTCTGCGATGGGCATTACCGTCGTTATTGCGTCCACTTTTGTCGCCGGTATGTTGGCGCGTGTCAGCAACAAACACAAAAAGGCCGTCTGAAAACGGTTTCAGACGGCCTGAAGTAAGCAGTACTTTTTTCAATAAAACATTTTGGGAAAATTTCTATGAAACGCATTATCTCCCTGCTTTTGCTTGCCTGCCCCGTTTTGGCGTCGGCTGCACCCGATAACGACAAAGCCGCCGTACAGGCCGTCATTGCCAAGTATTACAACCGACCGCTTGCCGCGCACAAATGCCAGCTCGCCAAGCCGCCGAAAGACAGTGAGACAGCATCTGACAACATCATGTATTGCATGAAACCTGTCGCCGACCATACCGTAACACGCAACGGCAAAGCCGCGCGCTATGTGTTGTACACAGGTTTTGCCTACGATATGGAACAAAAAGTAAAACAAGACGCTCATGCTTCTTCCGGTCTGGCAGAATTGTTTGTTTTGGAAAAAGCAGACGGCAAGTGGGCAATCAAACAGCACGGAAAAGATAAAATCGGCGCATGGGGCGAGCCGCCGGAGAATAAGGCGTGGAAGTTTGTTCAGGTAGGCGCGCAAAACTGGGGCTATGTTGCCGAATCAAGTTATACAGGCCAAGGCGACACGACGACTTCGCAAAACTTCCTGTTTACCGATGATAGCAACCGAATCCGCAACAGTGTCATGATCAGCGGTAACGATAACGGCGCATATTACGGCAATTGCGATGAATATAAAGGGCGCGAAAAACGCCTCTGCGAAGACACGTTTGTCAGCCTGGAAGCCAAAATTGCTTTTGACAAAAGCCGTCCTGCCGTATCCGGCGTATGGGCGTTGACTGCAAAACTCAGCGGCGTATCAGGAAAGAAAAATTATAAAAATCAGAAATATATTTTCCCTTATAACGGCAAAACCCACGTTGCCCCCAAAAACTATCCCTTGGGCGGACAATAGTTTCCCCGAAAAACGCTTTGATCAAACCATTACTACCTCAAGTCAAAACCCGTGAAAGACACTCATAAACTCTGGGTCGCCCTCATCATTACCGGCATCATCGGCGGCATGGTCGGCATTGTATTAACCGAAATCATGCATACAATTCAACATCTTGCCTATGGTTACGGTTCAGACGGCCTATACGTTTCATTCCGAGAGGGCGTAGCGCAGGCAAGTCCTGCGCGGCGTATCGTGGTCGTGGCCTTTTGCGGCGTGGTGGTCGGCTTGGGGTGGTGGTTGCTCAAACGCTACGGCAGGCCGCAACCGGGTATCAAAGCCGTGGTTAAAAATCCGCTTGCCGGTTTTCCGTTTTTTGAAACCGTCAGCCATGCCCTGTTGCAAATCATCACCGTCGGGCTGGGTTCGCCGCTCGGCCGAGAAGTTGCGCCGCGCGAAATGACCGCCGCTTTCGCTTCAGTCGGCGTCAACCGTTTCGGGATGAACGAAGACGATGCAAGGCTGGTCATCGCGTGTGCCTCGGGTGCAGGTTTGGCGGCCGTGTATAACGTGCCGCTTGCCTCCACACTTTTCATCCTCGAAGCCATGCTGGGCGTATGGACGCAGCAAGCCGTCGCCGCTGCATTGCTGACTTCCGTCATCGCCACCGCCGTCGCACGCATCGGCTTGGGCGACGTACAGCAATATCATCCGGCCAACCTTTCCATCAACACCTCATTACTTTGGTTTTCCGCCATCATCGGCCCGATACTGGGCGCAACCGCCGTCTTTTTCCAGCGCACCGCCCAAAAATTCCCCTTTATCAAGCGCGACAACATCAAAATCATTCCCTTGGCCGTCTGTATGTTTGCACTCATCGGCGCGATTGCCGTTTGGTTCCCCGAAATTTTGGGCAACGGCAAAGCAGGCAACCAATTGACCTTTGGCGGCATGACCGACTGGCAACACAGTCTTGAGCTGACCGCCGTCAAATGGCTGGTCGTCTTGATGGCGCTGGCGGCAGGCGCATACGGCGGCCTGATTACCCCGTCCATGATGCTCGGCAGTACCATCGCCTTTGCCACCGCAGCCGCATGGAATACTTTCTTTCCTGCCATGTCGTCCGAAAGCGCGGCCGTTGTCGGCGCCGCCGTTTTCCTCGGCGTTTCCCTCAAAATGCCCCTGACGGCCATCGTCTTTGTTTTAGAACTCACCTACGCCCCCGTTGCCTTGCTCATGCCCTTATGCGCAGGCATGGCAGGCGCAGTATGCGTGGCGAAGAAAATGGGATTTAAATAGGCAAAAACATCAGGCCGTCTGAAACCAAGTTTCAGACGGCCTTTTACAATAAAATTGTCAACAATATCTATAAAAACCTACTGCCAAAAAGGCGAAAATAGCGGATAATACCGCCCTGAAAATTCATCCCATATCGATTAAACCTTCAACAAAGGAAATCCAAATGTCTTCCATCAAACGCGCCCTGATCAGCCTGTCCGACAAGACAGGCGCAGTCGAATTTGCCCAAACCCTGACCAAGCTCGGTGTTGAAATCCTCTCTACCGGCGGTACAGCAAAGCTCTTGGCTGATGCAGGCGTTCCCGTTATCGAAGTCGCCGACTATACCGGTTTTCCCGAAATGCTCGACGGCCGCGTGAAAACCCTGCATCCGAAAATCCACGGCGGCATCCTCGGCCGTCGCGATTTGGACGAACACGTCGCCAAGATGGAAGAACACGGCATCGGCAATATCGACCTCGTGTGCGTCAACCTCTACCCCTTCGCCGCCACCATCGCCAAACCAAACTGCACACTGGAAGACGCGATTGAAAACATCGACATCGGCGGCCCGACCATGGTGCGCTCTGCCGCGAAAAACTGGAAACACGTCGCCATCGTTACCGACACCGCCGATTTCCCGGCCATCGCCGCCGAACTCGAAGCCAACAACGGCGCATTGAGCGACAAAACCCGTTTCAACCTCTCACGCAAAGCATTCAGCCATACCGCCCAATACGACGGCATGATTTCCAACTATCTGACCTCGCTTTCAGACGACGTCTTGAGCAGCCAGCCCAAAATCGGCGAATTCCCAAGCCAGTTCAACCAAAGCTGGATTAAAGTGCAAGACATGCGCTACGGCGAAAATCCGCACCAACGCGCCGCGTTCTACCGCGATATTTACCCAGCCGCAGGCAGCCTTTCCGCCTACAAACAGCTGCAAGGCAAAGAATTGTCTTACAACAACATCGCCGATGCCGATGCCGCATGGGAAGCCGTCAAATCCTTTGACGCGCCAGCCTGCGTGATTGTGAAACACGCCAATCCGTGCGGCGTCGCCATCGCCTCCAATACCCTGGATGCCTACAAACTCGCCTACGCCACCGACACCACCAGCGCATTCGGCGGCATCATCGCCTTCAACCGCGAAGTGGACGGCGAAACCGTCAAACAAATTACCGACAACCAATTTATGGAAGTCCTCATGGCGCCGAAGTTTACCGCCGAAGCCCTCGAAATCGCCGCAGCCAAGAAAAACGTGCGCGTATTGGAAGTGCCGCTTGAAGCAGGAGCCAACCGCTTTGAACTCAAACGCGTCGGCGGCGGACTGTTGGTACAAACCCCCGACATCCATCGCATCAACCGCGCCGATTTGAAAGTCGTCTCCAAACGCCAACCGACCGAGCAGGAATGGAACGACCTGATGTTTGTCTGGAACGTCGCAAAATACGTCAAATCCAACGCCATCGTCTTCGGCAAAGGCGGTCAAACCTACGGCATCGGCGCAGGCCAAATGAGCCGCGTGGACAGCACCCGCATCGCCGCCCGCAAAGCGCAAGATGCCAATCTCGACCTCAACGGCGCATGTGCCGCTTCCGATGCCTTCTTCCCATTCCGCGACGGCGTAGATGTCATTGCCGAGCAGGGCATCAAAGCCATCATCCATCCGGCAGGCTCCATGCGCGACCAAGAAGTCTTTGACGCAGCGGACGAACACGGCATCGCCATGGTCGTAACCGGCATCCGCCATTTCCGCCACTAATAAGCTGATATAAAATAAAGGCCGTCTGAAAACAAAGTTTCAATATCGTGAAACCAGTTTTCAGACGGCCTTTTCAATCATCAAACAATTTAGCGGTCTCACTGCAAATCAGGACAAAGCAACCAAGCCCCAGTCCGTCCGATTAATACGGCAACACAACGCCCAAGTCTAAAACCAACCCACTCAGAGAAAAAAAAACATGAAACACATCCTCCTCATCCTTACCCTCGCCACACTCACCGCCTGCGCCTCCAGCCATACCGGCGGCTACGGCTATGCCGGCAACAACGGCGCTTCCGCAGGCGTGACCCAAACATTCCGTTGGTAAGGCCGTCTGAAAAACAACACAGTTTTCTACAATAGAGAACAAACAAATCCCAAACGTAAAGGCAAGTTTTACACTTGCCTTTTTAACGCTGTCCATCGGCTTAATAGCGCATAAATTCGTATCATTTGTTCACTATTTATATGTTAGGAAACGTCAAAGGCCGTCTGAAAACAGGCCATACAAACCTATCACACGTTTTAAGCCGATCTTCAATACAAATTTCATTAATTCTCTAAATAAAAGCCCATACTTAAATCTATCACTAAAGAAACTATTTAAATCATATATTATTTATTAATCATTATTGTTTGAGAATAAAAAAGTAAAATCAAACAGCTAGAAAAACCGTTTAAAAAAAGCAACAAGTAAATTTAACGGGCATGACCGTTGAGGCCGAAAAAGTAACACTTTATCGGAAGAGTTGATTTGCGAAACCAAACGCATATAAAATTTGGACAAGGATTCCGAATGCATTGAAAGAAGCTGACAAAAAGTGACTTGTTAAGAAACAAGCTGACAAAAAACGGCACATCGTTTCCCAAACTTCACAAGCTTCTCAAAATGTATCAGCATAAAATCCCTTAAAACAGGCTTTTAGCTGCTATTCGGCCGAATGGAGACTTTTGGCACGGGAATTGCATACAGGAGATTACGGCATGAAACCGCATAAAGGGGAAACTCTGAAATGCGGCAAATGTGTGGACAGGCGGTTTACAGCCGAGCAACACGTCCCAAAAGAAATCAAACCCCTTACAGGAAAATCGATATGAATAAAGTCTTTAAAGTTATTTGGAATCACGCGACCCAGACATGGACCGCGGTTTCCGAAATCAGCCATGCACACGGCAAAAAATCCGCTTCCGATAAGCGTAAAGCCGTAGCTGCTGCAGTTGCAGCGGCAGGTGCCTTGATGGCTTCAGGCGCTGCTCAAGCTGGAGTGGATCTTGGAAATTCTGCAGTTAATATTTCTCCAAATGGCACTTATAACGGAAGTAACAACGTTGGCCAAAACTCTATTGTTGTAGGCTATCAAAACACAACTAATAATGAGTGGGGTACAACTGCGATCGGTGCTAATAATACTGCGACCGCAAACTCTGCATTGGCTGTAGGTAACAACAACCAAGCAACCAAAGGTGCTTCAACTGCAATCGGTGTAAGCTCTATTGCAAGTGGTGAAGCTTCTATTGCAATTGGTAACGTAGCCCAAGCAACTCAAATCCGTGCGACTGCAGTAGGTAACCGTGCGACTGCTACTCAAGACTCCGCAAGTGCATACGGTAACCGTGCAACTGCTGACGCACAATTTGCAACCGCTATCGGTGATAATTCTCATGCAAGTGCTGCGGCTGTTGCAGTGGGTACGCATGCAGATGCTTCACATCAAGATTCTATCGCGATTGGTAATAACGCTCATGGCGCTTGGACCAATGCGATTGCTGTCGGTAAAGATAGCGTAGCAAAACAAGACCACGCGATTGCAGCAGGTACTAGCGCAAATGCGTCAGGTATTCAAGCTATCGGCGTTGGTTCATATACAAAAGCAGAAGGTAATCTGACAGTTGCAGTTGGTCCATATGCGCAAGCCAATAAAGAAGCTGCAGTTGCTGTAGGTTCTAACGCTACTGCTGCTGAGTCTAACTCTATTGCCGTGGGTCAAACTGCTACTGCGTCTAACAATAACTCCATTGCTGTCGGTACTAAAGCGGTTTCTAGAGGCGATAACGCAATTGGTATCGGTGCTTATGCTGAATCAACTGCTCACCGTGCTACCGCTATCGGCGTATTGTCTCAAGCAAATGGCGAAGGCTCATTTGCTGGTGGTGCATCTGCTCAAGCTGTAGGTACTAACTCTGTGGCTATTGGCGGTGCGATGGATGGTACTGGAAGTAATAAAGCAGGTACTGCTGCTAAAGCCGTTGGTAATAACTCTATTGCAGTAGGTTCTAAATCAAATGCTTCTAAAGCTGCTGACGTTGCAGTAGGTTATGGTGCTACAGCAAATGGTACTTCTACCGGTTCTGATGGCGACGGCGTAGTAAATAATGCCGGTTCGGCAATGGCAATCGGTACAGAATCTCAAGCAACCGGTATCGTAGCTACAGCCATCGGTGAGCGCGCTCAAGCTCTGGCAAACGGCGCAGTAGCATTGGGTGGCGACGCTCAAGCGAAACAAGGTTCTGACGTCGCAATCGGTCGCGGTTCCGTAGCGAACGGTACTTCTGCTTCTGCATTCGGTCCTGCTGCTACAGCAACTGGTAAATACTCAGTAGCTTTGGGCGTACAAAGTAACGCTGCTTCTCAACAAGCGATTGCATTGGGCCGTGGCGCTAAAGCCAATGGTGGTGAATATGCAACTGCTCTGGGTAACGGTGCTCAAGCAACAGCTAAAAACACTCTGGCTTTGGGTACAGAAGCTAAATCTACTCTCGAAAACAGCGTAGCCCTGGGTAACGGCTCTACAACCAGCGCATTCGCACCTACTAACAGCGCTACTGTTGGCAACTACACTTACGGCGGTTTCGCAGGCGCAACCAGCATCTTAGGCAACGGCGCAGTATTGTCTGTAGGTTCTGAAGGTAAAGAACGTCAAATCCAAAACGTTGCCGCAGGCCGTATTTCTCAAACTTCTACCGATGCAATCAACGGCTCTCAATTGTTTGCCGTAGCAAGCCGCATCGAAAATCTGAATCCATTTGTATTCCAAGGCCACGATGGTAGCGGTAGCTCACCAGCTGCAGGTACATACAAATACGATCCTAAATCAAATGCCAATAACACCCTGAAACTGATCGCTGGTGAAGGTCTGAAAATGACTTCAAACGGCACTAACGAATACACCCTGAGCGTAGTAGGTGGTGGTGCTAAAGGCGAAAAAGGTGATGCTGGTCCTGCTGGCCCTAAAGGCGAAAAAGGCGATATTGGTCCTGCTGGCCCTAAAGGCGAAAAAGGTGATGCTGGTCCTGCTGGTGCTAAAGGCGAAAAAGGTGATGCTGGTCCTGCTGGCCCTAAAGGCGATACCGGCGAAAAAGGTGATAGCGCTCGCGGCTTAGCTGTTGGAGTTGAAGATAATAACGAAAACGGTACTCACACTATTACTATTACTAATTTAGATGATGGTTCAATCACTACTACTATCGTAAAAGATGGTAAGAACGGTAAAGACGGCGAAGCCGGCGCTAAAGGCGAAAAAGGCGACAAAGGTGACCAAGGTGAAGCCGGCGCTAAAGGCGAAAAAGGCGACAAAGGTGACCAAGGCGAAGCCGGCGCTAAAGGCGAAAAAGGCGACAAAGGTGACCAAGGCGAAGCCGGCGCTAAAGGCGAAAAAGGCGACAAAGGTGACCAAGGTGAAGCCGGTGCTAAAGGCGAAAAAGGCGACAAAGGTGACCAAGGCGAAGCCGGCGCTAAAGGCGAAAAAGGCGACAAAGGTGACCAAGGTGAAGCCGGTGCTAAAGGCGAAAAAGGCGACAAAGGTGACCAAGGCGAAGCCGGCGCTAAAGGCGAAAAAGGCGACAAAGGTGACCAAGGCGAAGCCGGTGCTAAAGGCGAAAAAGGCGACAAAGGTGACCAAGGCGAAGCCGGCGCTAAAGGCGAAAAAGGCGACAAAGGTGACCAAGGCGAAGCCGGTGCCAAAGGCGAAAAAGGCGACAAAGGTGACCAAGGCGAAGCCGGCGCTAAAGGCGAAAAAGGCGACAAAGGTGACCAAGGTGAAGCCGGTGCCAAAGGCGAAAAAGGCGACAAAGGTGACCAAGGCGAAGCCGGCGCTAAAGGCGAAAAAGGCGACAAAGGTGACCAAGGCGAAGCCGGCGCTAAAGGCGAAAAAGGCGACAAAGGTGACCAAGGCGAAGCCGGCGCTAAAGGCGAAAAAGGCGACAAAGGTGACCAAGGCGAAGCCGGCGCTAAAGGCGAAAAAGGCGACAAAGGTGACCAAGGTGAAGCCGGCGCTAAAGGCGAAAAAGGCGACAAAGGTGACCAAGGCGAAGCCGGCGCTAAAGGCGAAAAAGGCGACAAAGGTGACCAAGGCGAAGCCGGCGCTAAAGGCGAAAAAGGCGACAAAGGTGACCAAGGCGAAGCCGGTGCCAAAGGCGAAAAAGGCGACAAAGGTGACCAAGGCGAAGCCGGCGCTAAAGGCGAAAAAGGCGACAAAGGTGACCAAGGTGAAGCCGGTGCCAAAGGCGAAAAAGGCGACAAAGGTGACCAAGGCGAAGCCGGCGCTAAAGGCGAAAAAGGCGACAAAGGTGACCAAGGCGAAGCCGGCGCTAAAGGCGAAAAAGGCGACAAAGGTGACCAAGGCGAAGCCGGCGCTAAAGGCGAAAAAGGCGACAAAGGTGACCAAGGCGAAGCCGGCGCTAAAGGCGAAAAAGGCGACAAAGGTGACCAAGGTGAAGCCGGCGCTAAAGGCGAAAAAGGCGACAAAGGTGACCAAGGTGAAGCCGGCGCTAAAGGCGAAAAAGGCGACAAAGGTGACCAAGGCGAAGCCGGTGCCAAAGGCGAAAAAGGCGACAAAGGTGACCAAGGCGAAGCCGGCGCTAAAGGCGAAAAAGGCGACAAAGGTGACCAAGGTGAAGCCGGTGCCAAAGGCGAAAAAGGCGACAAAGGTGACCAAGGCGAAGCCGGCGCTAAAGGCGAAAAAGGCGACAAAGGTGACCAAGGCGAAGCCGGCGCTAAAGGCGAAAAAGGCGACACTGGTGAAAAAGGTAGCAGCATCACAGGTGAAGTTGTAGATAATGGTGATGGTACCCATACAATCACTGTTACTGATCTTGGTACCGGTTCAGTCACTACTACCATCGTTAAAGACGGTAAAGACGGTGTAGACGGTAAGAATGCTAAAGCCGACGTTAAAGACAATGGCAACGGCACTCACACTGTAACCATCACTGATGGCGAAGGTAATACCACTACCACTATCATTAAAGACGGAGCTAAAGGCGAAAAAGGCGACAAAGGTGACCAAGGTGAAGCCGGCGCTAAAGGCGAAAA
Source organism: Neisseria perflava (assembly GCF_002863305.2). Lineage (NCBI taxonomy): Bacteria > Pseudomonadati > Pseudomonadota > Betaproteobacteria > Neisseriales > Neisseriaceae > Neisseria > Neisseria perflava. The sequence continues at coordinate 1,533,825 of NZ_CP136962.1, read as the reverse complement.
AGGCGACAAAGGTGACCAAGGTGAAGCCGGTGCTAAAGGCGAAAAAGGCGACAAAGGTGACCAAGGTGAAGCCGGTGCCAAAGGCGAAAAAGGCGACAAAGGTGACCAAGGTGAAGCCGGTGCCAAAGGCGAAAAAGGCGACAAAGGTGACCAAGGTGAAGCCGGTGCCAAAGGCGAAAAAGGCGACAAAGGTGACCAAGGTGAAGCCGGTGCCAAAGGCGAAAAAGGCGACAAAGGTGACCAAGGTGAAGCCGGTGCCAAAGGCGAAAAAGGCGACAAAGGTGACCAAGGCGAAGCCGGCGCTAAAGGCGAAAAAGGCGACAAAGGTGACCAAGGCGAAGCCGGCGCTAAAGGCGAAAAAGGCGACAAAGGTGACCAAGGTGAAGCCGGCGCTAAAGGCGAAAAAGGCGACAAAGGTGACCAAGGTGAAGCCGGCGCTAAAGGCGATAAAGGCGATAAAGGTGACCAAGGCGAAGCCGGTGCCAAAGGCGAAAAAGGCGACAAAGGTGACCAAGGCGAAGCCGGCGCTAAAGGCGAAAAAGGCGACAAAGGTGACCAAGGTGAAGCCGGTGCCAAAGGCGAAAAAGGCGACAAAGGTGACCAAGGCGAAGCCGGCGCTAAAGGCGAAAAAGGCGACAAAGGTGACCAAGGTGAAGCCGGCGCTAAAGGCGAAAAAGGCGACAAAGGTGACCAAGGTGAAGCCGGCGCTAAAGGCGAAAAAGGCGACAAAGGTGACCAAGGTGAAGCCGGCGCTAAAGGCGATAAAGGCGATAAAGGTGACACTGGTGAAAAAGGTAGCAGCATCACAGGTGAAGTTGTAGATAATGGTGATGGTACCCATACAATCACTGTTACTGATCTTGGTACCGGTTCAGTCACTACTACCATCGTTAAAGACGGTAAAGACGGTGTAGACGGTAAGAATGCTAAAGCCGACGTTAAAGACAATGGCAACGGCACTCACACTGTAACCATCACTGATGGCGAAGGTAATACCACTACTACTATCATTAAAGATGGTAAGAACGCTGAAGCCGATGTTAAAGACAACGGCAACGGCACTCACACTGTAACCATCAAAGACGGTAACGGTAATACCACTACTACCATCCTTAAAGATGGTGCAACTGGTGCTACCGGCGCAACTGGTGCCGATGGTAAGAACGCTGAAGCCGATGTTAAAGACAACGGCAACGGCACTCACACTGTAACCATCAAAGACGGTAACGGTAACACTACTACTACTATCGTTAAAGACGGTGCAACTGGCGCTACCGGTGCAACTGGTGCCGACGGTAAGAATGCTGAAGCCGATGTTAAAGACAACGGCAACGGTACTCACACTGTAACCATCAAAGACGGTAACGGTAACACTACTACTACTATCGTTAAAGACGGTGCAACTGGTGCAGATGGTAAGAACGCTAAAGCTGACGTTAAAGACAACGGCAACGGTACTCACACTGTAACCATCACTGATGGCGAAGGTAATACCACTACTACTATCGTTAAAGACGGTAAGAACGCTGAAGCCGACGTTAAAGACAACGGCAACGGCACTCACACTGTAACCATCAAAGACGGTAACGGTAATACCACTACTACCATCGTTAAAGACGGTGCAACTGGCGCTACCGGTGCAACTGGTGCAGACGGTAAGAATGCTAAAGCTGACGTTAAAGACAACGGCAACGGCACTCACACTGTAACCATCACTGATGGTGAAGGTAATACCACTACTACTATCGTTAAAGATGGTACAGCTGCAGCTAAGGGTGATACTGGTGCTAAAGGTGAAGACGGTAAGAATGCTAAAGCCGACGTTAAAGACAATGGCAACGGTACTCATACAGTGACCATCGTTGACGGTGACGGTAAAACTACTACCACTATCGTTAAAGACGGTAAGAACGCTGAAGCCGACGTTAAAGACAACGGCAACGGTACTCACACTGTAACCATCAAAGACGGTAACGGTAACACCACTACTACCATCGTTAAAGACGGTGCAACTGGTGCTAAAGGTGAAGCTGGTAATACTGGTGCAACTGGTGCCGATGGTAAGAATGCCAAGGCCGATGTTAAAGACAATGGCGACGGTACTCATACAGTGACCATCGTTGACGGTGACGGTAAAACTACTACCACTATCGTTAAAGACGGTGCAACTGGTGCCAAAGGCGATACCGGTGCAACTGGTGCCAAAGGCGATACCGGTGCAACTGGTGAAAACGGTAAGAACGCTGAAGCTGAAGTTAAAGACAACGGCGACGGTACTCACACTGTAACCATCAAAGACGGTAACGGTAACACCACTACTACTGTCGTTAAAGATGGTGCAACCGGTGCAACTGGTGCCGACGGTAAGAATGCTGAAGCTGAAGTTAAAGACAACGGCGACGGTACTCATACTGTAACCATCAAAGACGGTAACGGTAACACTACTACTACTGTTGTTAAAGACGGTGCTAAAGGTGATACTGGTGCAACTGGTGCTAAAGGTGAAAACGGTAAGTCTGCTGAAGGTAAAGTTGAGCGTGATGAAGCTAAAGGTACTTCTACTATCACTATCAACAACTTCGATAAAGACGGTAAAGTCATCTCTACTACTACTGCAACCGTGAAAGATGGTAAAGACGGTAAAGATGGTAAAGATGCTGACGGCACCTTCGGTCTGGTTGACGAGACTGGTACTACTGACGGCTCTATCTCCAAAAAACTGAATAACACTATTCAGATTAAAGGTGATGCGGGTACTAAAGTCCAAGTATTCGACAAAGCAACCGGTAAGACTTCAGAGAAAGAAGTTCAAAACATCTTCGTTAAGAAAGACGGCGATGCGCTGAAAGTCAGCATGAACCCTGATCTGACCGTTAACAGTGTTACTACTAACGAACTGAAAGCAGGTCCTGTAACCATCAACCAAGGTGGTATCGATGCCGGCAACACTACTATCCAAAATGTTGCTCCAGGTAAGAAAGGTACCGATGCGGTTAACGTTGACCAGCTGAACCAAAAATTCGGCGATGTGAACAGCAATGTGAACAAGGTTGACAACAACGCCCGTGCAGGTGTGGCTCAAGCCTTGGCTACTGCCGGTCTGCCACAAGCCTACTTGCCAGGTAAGAGCATGTTGGCTATCGGTGGCGGTCACTACCGCGGTGAAACCGGTTACGCTGTCGGCTTCTCTAGCATCTCCGATGGTGGTAACTGGATCATCAAAGGTACTGCTTCCGGCAACTCACGTGGTCACTTCGGTGCTACCGCAGCAGTTGGTTACCAATGGTAATCTGACTTTCAGACGGCCTGAAAAGGCCGTCTGAAAAGACGAAGCAAAGTAAATGCGGCCTATTTAGGCCGCATTTTTTTATATCTTGAATTGGATTTGTTGGGTTTTTATAAGAAAGAACAATAAGAATGCCATGTGTAATATGCTCTCATGAGGAGTTGGGGGGATGGTGCGATTAATATGAAAAACTTACTTAAAAAAGTAGAGTGAGTTTTTCATATTAATAGATGAATTTAGGGTATGGGAGCAGTATCAAGCAAAATGTTTCATAACTTATGGATGAATAATGATTTGATAGGGGAGTGTTATTAGAGAATCTGGCAAAAGACACGTGAAAAATCCTCTAAATTTGAATAGAAAGAATTTAGAGGATTTTAAGGAAGAGAAAAACTTTTAAACTTATCTAAATTGGATTGTAATAGTTTTATGGCTATCTCTCATTAAGACTCAATAGCAGATCCCTAAATACATTTGGATCTTTAATAAACGTCATTTCTCCTGATTGAGGGAAATGGAAATCGAGCAGGCGAGATACCCAGAAACGAATACATCCGGCTCTTTGTGCCGTAGGGAAATATGCACGTTCTTCATCAGATAAAGGACGCACGCTTTCATAGCCATGGATAAAAGCATCATAAAGAGCAGGGTCTAATTTATTATCGGCTGTCCGCGCCCAGTCGTTAACTGCAATGGCCAAGTCGTACATGAAATTACCATTGCACGCATAATAAAAATCGATAAAGCCGGAAACTTCATCTCCATTAAGCAATACATTATCCTTAAATAAATCGGCATGGATAATACCGGAAGGCAAATGTTCTCCAAGATTTTCATCTAAAGCAGCAATTTCAGCTTGAAGCAGTTTGGCATCTTCGCTATCTAAAACCGGGAGCAACTGGGTGCAGGCATCATGCCACCAACCATCATAACGGGGATTTTTCATTTTTAAAGGAAAATCTTGGCCGGCTAAATGCATTTTGGCCAACATCGCACCAGTGTGGAAACATTGTGCCTCAGTCGGCCAGCCGGTATCGGAGCCATTCAAACAAGTTACCAAGCAAGCAGGTTTTCCGGCTAACATAGAATGCAGTCCGCCATCTTTACGAGCAATCGGAGCGGCGCAGGCAACGCCATTTTGGCTCAAGTGTTGGTTTAGCTCTAAAAAGAAAGGTAGTTCCTCTGATTTTAAAACCTCAAAAACAGTCAATACATAACGACCGGTTGAGGTAGTCAGAAAATAATTACTGTTAGTAATTCCTTGAGCAATCCCCTGCAAAGAGACAAAATCTCCCAAATCATATTGCAGCAAGAAATCGCGCATTTGAGCGTCGGAAACACTGGTATAGACAGACATAGCAAACTCGAAGCTGAAATAAAATCAAAGAAACATCATACCAAAAAACAAGCGTCAACAATATAAATTAAAGAATAGGTCAAATTTAAAAGGCCGTCTGAAATACTCTTTCAGACGGCCTTAGTATTGAATCGGGTTGGATTTGGGAAGCGAATAGGGAGGATTTGAGTGTTTTTAGAAAAATAAAAACCCTGTTAAAACAGGGTGGTGGTTAAATTTCTAGAAATAATTTTGCGAAAGGTGTTGACTGGTTTTGTTGGGAGGCGTATAGTTCGGTTCTTCGCTGCTGACGCGGTGAAGAAAACGAAGCAGACAGTATAACACAGTTAGTTAGAATTTTCGATAATTTTAGTTGACATTTGCTAAATGTACTGTATAATTCGATTCGCTCTTTAAAAAACAGATTACCGATAAGTGTGAGTGCATTAGGCCTCACACTGTTTAAAAGACAGACAAGATAATGTTTTAGACATTGTCCTGTCGGTTTCTTTGAAGCAGACCAGAAGTTATAAGTTAGAGATTGAACATAAGAGTTTGATCCTGGCTCAGATTGAACGCTGGCGGCATGCTTTACACATGCAAGTCGGACGGCAGCACAGAGAAGCTTGCTTCTTGGGTGGCGAGTGGCGAACGGGTGAGTAATATATCGGAACGTACCGAGTAATGGGGGATAACTAATCGAAAGATTAGCTAATACCGCATATTCTCTGAGGAGGAAAGCAGGGGACCTTCGGGCCTTGCGTTATTCGAGCGGCCGATATCTGATTAGCTAGTTGGTGGGGTAAAGGCCTACCAAGGCGACGATCAGTAGCGGGTCTGAGAGGATGATCCGCCACACTGGGACTGAGACACGGCCCAGACTCCTACGGGAGGCAGCAGTGGGGAATTTTGGACAATGGGCGCAAGCCTGATCCAGCCATGCCGCGTGTCTGAAGAAGGCCTTCGGGTTGTAAAGGACTTTTGTCAGGGAAGAAAAGGCTGTTGCTAATACCGACAGCTGATGACGGTACCTGAAGAATAAGCACCGGCTAACTACGTGCCAGCAGCCGCGGTAATACGTAGGGTGCGAGCGTTAATCGGAATTACTGGGCGTAAAGCGAGCGCAGACGGTTACTTAAGCAGGATGTGAAATCCCCGGGCTCAACCTGGGAACTGCGTTCTGAACTGGGTGACTAGAGTGTGTCAGAGGGAGGTAGAATTCCACGTGTAGCAGTGAAATGCGTAGAGATGTGGAGGAATACCGATGGCGAAGGCAGCCTCCTGGGATAACACTGACGTTCATGCTCGAAAGCGTGGGTAGCAAACAGGATTAGATACCCTGGTAGTCCACGCCCTAAACGATGTCAATTAGCTGTTGGGCAACTTGATTGCTTAGTAGCGTAGCTAACGCGTGAAATTGACCGCCTGGGGAGTACGGTCGCAAGATTAAAACTCAAAGGAATTGACGGGGACCCGCACAAGCGGTGGATGATGTGGATTAATTCGATGCAACGCGAAGAACCTTACCTGGTCTTGACATGTACGGAATCCTCCAGAGACGGAGGAGTGCCTTCGGGAACCGTAACACAGGTGCTGCATGGCTGTCGTCAGCTCGTGTCGTGAGATGTTGGGTTAAGTCCCGCAACGAGCGCAACCCTTGTCATTAGTTGCCATCATTTAGTTGGGCACTCTAATGAGACTGCCGGTGACAAGCCGGAGGAAGGTGGGGATGACGTCAAGTCCTCATGGCCCTTATGACCAGGGCTTCACACGTCATACAATGGTCGGTACAGAGGGTAGCCAAGCCGCGAGGTGGAGCCAATCTCACAAAACCGATCGTAGTCCGGATTGCACTCTGCAACTCGAGTGCATGAAGTCGGAATCGCTAGTAATCGCAGGTCAGCATACTGCGGTGAATACGTTCCCGGGTCTTGTACACACCGCCCGTCACACCATGGGAGTGGGGGATACCAGAAGTAGGTAGGGTAACCGCAAGGAGCCCGCTTACCACGGTATGCTTCATGACTGGGGTGAAGTCGTAACAAGGTAGCCGTAGGGGAACCTGCGGCTGGATCACCTCCTTTCTAGAGAAAGAAGAGGTCTGATGCATTCACACTTATCGGTAAACTGTAAAAGATGCGGAAGAGAAAAGCTTGAGTGAAGACAAGATTCGCTTAAGAAGAGAATCCGGGTTTGTAGCTCAGCTGGTTAGAGCACACGCTTGATAAGCGTGGGGTCGGAGGTTCAAGTCCTCCCAGACCCACCAAGAACGGGGGCATAGCTCAGTTGGTAGAGCACCTGCTTTGCAAGCAGGGGGTCATCGGTTCGATCCCGTTTGCCTCCACCAAGAACTTTACAAATCAAAGGAAGCCTGCTATACTTAGCAGCTTATTTTGATTTGCGAAGTGAAATATCGACGCATCGATCTTTAACAAATTGGAAAGCCGAAATCAACAAACAAAGACAATGAGTTTGTTTTGATTTTTTGTTCTTTGCAAAGGATAAAAAATCTCTTGCAAGAGAAAAGAAAACAAACACAGTATTTGGGTGATGATTGTATCGACTTAATCCTGAAACACAAAAGGCAGGATTAAGACACAACAAAGTAGTAAGCTTTATCAAAGTAGGAATTTCAAGTTTGCTTCCCTAGTCAACGGGTAGGCAAACGAAGTCAAAGAGGTTCTTGAAATGATAGAGTCAAGTGAATAAGTGCATCAGGTGGATGCCTTGGCGATGATAGGCGACGAAGGACGTGTAAGCCTGCGAAAAGCGTGGGGGAGCTGGCAATAAAGCTATGATCCCGCGATGTCCGAATGGGGAAACCCACCTCTTAGGAGGTATCCTTATCTGAATACATAGGATAAGCGAAGCGAACCCGGAGAACTGAACCATCTAAGTACCCGGAGGAAAAGAAATCAACCGAGATTCCGCAAGTAGTGGCGAGCGAACGCGGAGGAGCCTGTACGTAATAACTGTCGAGATAGAAGAACAAGCTGGGAAGCTTGACCATAGTGGGTGATAGTCCCGTATTCGAAATCTCAACAGTGGTACTAAGCGTACGAAAAGTAGGGCGGGACACGTGAAATCCTGTCTGAATATGGGGGGACCATCCTCCAAGGCTAAATACTCATCATCGACCGATAGTGAACCAGTACCGTGAGGGAAAGGCGAAAAGAACCCCGGGAGGGGAGTGAAATAGAACCTGAAACCTGATGCATACAAACAGTGGGAGCACCCTTGTGGTGTGACTGCGTACCTTTTGTATAATGGGTCAACGACTTACATTCAGTAGCGAGCTTAACCGAATAGGGGAGGCGTAGGGAAACCGAGTCTTAATAGGGCGAACAGTTGCTGGGTGTAGACCCGAAACCGAGTGATCTATCCATGGCCAGGTTGAAGGTGCCGTAACAGGTACTGGAGGACCGAACCCACGCATGTTGCAAAATGCGGGGATGAGCTGTGGATAGGGGTGAAAGGCTAAACAAACTCGGAGATAGCTGGTTCTCCCCGAAAACTATTTAGGTAGTGCCTCGAGCAAGACACTGATGGGGGTAAAGCACTGTTATGGCTAGGGGGTTATTGCAACTTACCAACCCATGGCAAACTAAGAATACCATCAAGTGGTTCCTCGGGAGACAGACAGCGGGTGCTAACGTCCGTTGTCAAGAGGGAAACAACCCAGACCGCCAGCTAAGGTCCCAAATGATAGATTAAGTGGTAAACGAAGTGGGAAGGCCCAGACAGCCAGGATGTTGGCTTAGAAGCAGCCATCATTTAAAGAAAGCGTAATAGCTCACTGGTCGAGTCGTCCTGCGCGGAAGATGTAACGGGGCTCAAATCTATAACCGAAGCTGCGGATGCCAGTTTACTGGCATGGTAGGGGAGCGTTCTGTAGGCCGATGAAGGTGCATTGTAAAGTGTGCTGGAGGTATCAGAAGTGCGAATGTTGACATGAGTAGCGATAAAGCGGGTGAAAAGCCCGCTCGCCGAAAGCCCAAGGTTTCCTACGCAACGTTCATCGGCGTAGGGTGAGTCGGCCCCTAAGGCGAGGCAGAAATGCGTAGTCGATGGGAAACAGGTTAATATTCCTGTACTTGATTCAAATGCGATGTGGGGACGGAGAAGGTTAGGTTAGCAAGCTGTTGGAATAGCTTGTTTAAGCCGGTAGGTGGAAGACTTAGGCAAATCCGGGTCTTCTTAACACCGAGAAGTGACGACGAGTGTCTACGGACATGAAGTAACCGATACCACGCTTCCAGGAAAAGCCACTAAGCTTCAGTTTGAATTGAACCGTACCGCAAACCGACACAGGTGGGCAGGATGAGAATTCTAAGGCGCTTGAGAGAACTCGGGAGAAGGAACTCGGCAAATTGATACCGTAACTTCGGGAGAAGGTATGCCCTCTAAGGTTAAGGACTTGCTCCGTAAGCCCTGGAGGGTCGCAGAGAATAGGTGGCTGCGACTGTTTATTAAAAACACAGCACTCTGCTAACACGAAAGTGGACGTATAGGGTGTGACGCCTGCCCGGTGCTGGAAGGTTAATTGAAGATGTGCAAGCATCGGATCGAAGCCCCAGTAAACGGCGGCCGTAACTATAACGGTCCTAAGGTAGCGAAATTCCTTGTCGGGTAAGTTCCGACCCGCACGAATGGCGTAACGATGGCCACACTGTCTCCTCCCGAGACTCAGCGAAGTTGAAGTGGTTGTGAAGATGCAATCTACCCGCTGCTAGACGGAAAGACCCCGTGAACCTTTACTGTAGCTTTGCATTGGACTTTGAAGTCACTTGTGTAGGATAGGTGGGAGGCTTTGAAGCAGAGACGCCAGTCTCTGTGGAGCCGTCCTTGAAATACCACCCTGGTGTCTTTGAGGTTCTAACCCAGACCCGTAATCCGGGTCGGGGACCGTGCATGGTAGGCAGTTTGACTGGGGCGGTCTCCTCCCAAAGAGTAACGGAGGAGTTCGAAGGTTACCTAGGTCCGGTCGGAAATCGGACTGATAGTGCAATGGCAAAAGGTAGCTTAACTGCGAGACCGACAAGTCGAGCAGGTGCGAAAGCAGGACATAGTGATCCGGTGGTTCTGTATGGAAGGGCCATCGCTCAACGGATAAAAGGTACTCCGGGGATAACAGGCTGATTCCGCCCAAGAGTTCATATCGACGGCGGAGTTTGGCACCTCGATGTCGGCTCATCACATCCTGGGGCTGTAGTCGGTCCCAAGGGTATGGCTGTTCGCCATTTAAAGTGGTACGTGAGCTGGGTTTAAAACGTCGTGAGACAGTTTGGTCCCTATCTGCAGTGGGCGTTGGAAGTTTGACGGGGGCTGCTCCTAGTACGAGAGGACCGGAGTGGACGAACCTCTGGTGTACCGGTTGTAACGCCAGTTGCATAGCCGGGTAGCTAAGTTCGGAAGAGATAAGCGCTGAAAGCATCTAAGCGCGAAACTCGCCTGAAGATGAGACTTCCCTTGTGGTTTAACCACACTAAAGAGTCGTTCGAGACCAGGACGTTGATAGGTGGGGTGTGGAAGCGCGGTAACGCGTGAAGCTAACCCATACTAATTGCTCGTGAGGCTTGACTCTATCATTTGAAGAACTTCAAAGATAAAAGCTTACTGACTGATTCAGTCATCACCATTTATACTGATTAAGGCTTTACCGATTTGTAACAGTTTAAGTTTGGCGGCCATAGCGAGTTGGTCCCACGCCTTCCCATCCCGAACAGGACCGTGAAACGACTCAGCGCCGATGATAGTGTGGTTCTTCCATGTGAAAGTAGGTCACCGCCAAACACCCATTCCGAAGCCCCCGACTGATGTCGGGGGCTTTTTACATGCCTGTCGTTTCTGTCGGTTTGGCGGCAGAATTGGGGTAACAGGTGTTGGGACCAAACATTGGGGTAGTGATGTGCCGGTGTTTATGGAGTAGTCGTGCATCTTGGTATTGGAATCGGAAATATTTACCCTGTTGTTATTCTTGCACAAAAGTACCGAAAGTTACGGTTAACCGTTTGGAATATTTGAAATTAAACGGTATTTGCGTTATTATGTCGTATGCATTTATATGGAGTAGGGCCGTGTTCTACTGTCGTGTGGCAGTGTCTGCGGGGAAGTAAAACCGTCCTGCAGCCGGCCCGGTTGATTCAATCCAACACGTTATAGGAAAACCCTGATGAAGAAATTTTTATTTGGTGTCTTTGCCACCGTGTGTACGGCATTCTCTTTGGCTGCCGTGAATGTCAATACGGCCTCTTCTGCCGAGCTGGAGGCATTGCCGGGTATCGGCCCGGCTAAGGCGAAAGCGATTGTGGAATACCGTCAGAAGAACGGTGCGTTCAAATCGGTGGAGGAGCTGAAAAACGTGAAGGGCATCGGTGATGCGGTGCTGAACAAGTTGAAGGCGGAGGCGACGGTTTCTTCTGCCGCGCCTAAGGCTGCACAGCCTGCCGTGAAAAAATAAGCCGGACTCTGCCTATATGCCGCCCTGCGGCCGAACCGTTTGCCGGTTGGGCCACGGGGCGGCTTTGTTTGGGGGTGGCAATGAGAGCTTGGACCACTGGGGGCTTTATATTGGGTAAAGGGATAAACGGATAAGGTGCCTCTTGTTGGATAGGGATATAAAAGATAAAGGGAATTAAAGATATGTACTTAAAAACATTTGTTGGCAAACGGAATGGAGCAACTGTGCAGAGGGGGTACTCTTTGATACAGCTGTTGGTGGTGATACTGCTGGTTTCGATCTTGGCAACGGCGGCCTTTACGGCCTATCGGGAGTCAGTCCGCTCGGCCAACTTGCGTGCGGCTCATGCCGCCCTGCTGGAAAATGCGCGCTTTATGGAGCAGTTCTACACAAAAAAGGGCAGCTTTAAGCTGACGTCGACGAAGTGGTCGGAATTGCCGGTGAAGGAGGCGGGCGGTTTCTGTATCAGGATGAGCGGTCAGGCTAAGGGCATCCTGGAGGGTAAGTTTACCTTGAAGGCGGTGGCGTTGGACAGGGAGGCGGAACCGAGGGTATTGCGTTTGAACGAGTCGTTGACAGCAGTAGTGTGCGGGAAGATGAAGAGTAAGGGAAGCTGTACGGACGGCGAGGAGATATTTAGGGGCAATGATGCGGAGTGTAAGCCTTTTATGGGGTGACAATCGAGTGGAAAGGAGATAAGAAAGTAAAAAGGACGTGCACAGGCACGTCCTTTGGTGGGGGAGGATGGGTTATTCGCTCCAGCTGACCCAGCCCAGTATCCAAGTAAGGAGAATCAGACCACCAAATACAATACGGTAGTAGGCAAAAGGAACATAGTTTTTACTGGAAACAAATTTCAGCAAAGCTTTTACTGCCAATAAACCGGCGATAAATGCTGCGATAAAACCGATGGCAATTTGTCCGACATCTTGCAAGGTAAAAAGTTTGTAGTTTTTTAAGATGTCGTAACCTGTGGCCGCAATCATCATTGGTACAGCAAGGAAGAATGAAAATTCGGTAGCCGTTTTACGCTCTAATCCCCACAGCATACCGCCCATGATGGTACTGCCTGAACGTGATGTCCCAGGGATAAGGGCACAAATTTGGGCGCATCCTACAACAAATGCGTCAATTGGGCGCATATCATCGACATGGTTTACTTTAGGTTTGGCTGTTGTTTGGCGGTTTTCAACCCATAAAATAAAGAAGCCACCTAATACCAGCATGGTAGCAACGGTAATCGGGTTGAAAAGATGCAATTTAATTTGTTTACTGAATAAGAGGCCAACAACCGCAGCTGGTATGAAGGCAATAAATAAATTCAGTACAAAGCGATTGGCTGTTCGTTCTTTACCCAGCCCTTTTATGATATGGGTGAATCGTTGGCGGTATTCGAATACGACGGCTAATACTGCACCGAGTTGGATGGCAATTTCGAATACTTTACCGTTACTTTGGAAATTCATTAAGTCGCCAAATACAATCAAGTGACCGGTACTGGAAATAGGGAGAAACTCGGTTAAACCTTCGATAATACCGAGAATAAGTGCTTTAAATAAAATCAGAATGTCCATAAGTTTTCAGACGGCCTTGAGGCCGTCTTTCTTTTGTTGAATAGTTAAAGTGGTTTTGAGGATTGTTCGCGGCGGACTTTGATGATGAGCTCGTCTATGGTTTTCATACCGACTTTCCAGTCGGTACCGTTGAAATTGACTTTGTATTTACCACCGACGATGACAGTTGGTGTGTTTTCAATTCGATAAGTTTCCGTCAATTGCTGCATTTTTGCAGCAGCCGATGCGGCAGCAGGATTGTTGTAGGCTTGAAGCAGTTTTTTACTATCAAAACTCGTTTGTTTACCCACCCACGATCGGAATACATTGGTATCGGCCAGGTTAATTTTTTGTTCGTAAACTGCTTTGAAGATGACTGGATTGGCTTGATATTTCAAACCTGAAAGATTGACGGCTGCGGCAACCTTGGCCAAACCCAACATTTCAGGCATCCAAACGACGTGCTCTGTCCGTAAGGAAACATCTTTAGCGAAGGTTTTACTGTGTTGCAACAAAACCGGATCGAGATGGTAACAATGAACGCAGAAGTAGCCGAAAAACTCAAGCACTTCAATTTTTCCGGCTTGTTGCTGCGGGATAGGACGACTAAGAACAGTATAGTCCACGCCTTCGGTAGCAGCCTGCGCACTCAGACTGAGCAGGCTCAGGCTGAGTGCGGCAATGGTTTGTTTTATACGCTGCTTCATCAGTGATTCCATTATTTGCTAGAACGAATCAAGCCGTTGATATTATGGCCTTGCAGGTTTTTTTGCAGTTTTACAGCAGCTTCCTGCGGCATGGTGTTACTTTGAACTCGGTAAATGGTTTTGTCGCCGTTTTGCGATTCAACCACTTTGGAAGAAACACCTAAAATAGCCAATTTCGCACGTTGTGAATCTGCGCTGGAACGGTCTGCATATGAACCAAGTTGCAGGAATACCTTTTTACCGCTGTTGGCAGCTGCTTCGGCTTTTTCTGCTGACTGTTTACTTGCAGCGTTGCTGCTTTCTTTTGTTGAAGAGGCATTTGCTGCTTTACGTGCTTTTTCGATACTGCCGCTGTTGAGGATTTGCTCAGGTGTCGGCTTGTTTTGTTTTTTGGCTTCGGCTGCTTTTTTTTCAGCCAATTTGCGCTCGGCACGCTCTTTTTGTTTGTCGGTAAGTTGGTCGGCCGCTTTTTTGTCTTTTGCAGTTTTATCAGCAGCTTCTTTTTCAGCTTTGGCTTTTTCTGCGCGTTTTTTTTCTAATTCGGCTTTTTTCTCGGCCAGTTTTTTCTTGGCGGCTTCTTTTTCTGCTTCCGCTTTTGCAGATTTTTCTTTGGCTTCACGTTCGGTTTTGTCGGCGGCAGTTTTGTCTGCTCTTTCTTTGGCTTCGCGTTCAGCTTTATCGGCGGCGGCTTTTTCAGCTTTTTCTTTGGCTTCACGTTCTGCTTGTTCGGCTTTTTCCTGAGCTTCTTTTTCCGCTTGAGCTTTTTCTTCAGCTTCTTTGGCAGCCTTTTCAGCCTCTTCTTTAGTTTTGGCTTCTTTCTCAGCAGCTTCTTTTTCAGCTTTGGCTTTTTCTTCATCTGCTTGGCTGGACGAATTGTCGGTAGCAGGGCGTTTCTCTGCTTTGTCTTGAGGCTTCAGGATTTCAGGTTCTTCACTTTGTTTAGGCTGGGTCAGCTCTTTGAAAACGTTTTGGTTGCCTTGGTTCAGGAAGAACAAAATACCGGCAATAATACCTGTTGCCAGTATCAGACCGAAAAAGAAACCGGCCAAGCCTTTGCCATATTGTGTAGATTTTTTCATGACTTACCTTGTAATAATGTGTTCAGACGGTCTGAAGGGAGACTGTCTGAGTTTGGATTCGATATTTTATCAATAACCGTTATGGACGGCAAAATCCTGATGCTTTGTTTACTCTAGTTTTACTTAAACATAAAGATTCAGGCCGTCTGAAAAGTTAAAGGGCGCGACGGAAGCCTATGGCTTTCATCACATGGGTTTTGCTGACTTCTTCGTCCCCTGCCAAATCGGCCAGCGTACGGGCGACGCGCATGATGCGGTGGAAACTTCGGGCGGAAAGGGATAGTTTTTCGAGCATGGTTCCCAAGGCTTCTTGCGCTTCTTTTTGAATACGGGCTTTGCTATCGAGCTCGCTGACACTCAGTTCGGCATTGACTTTGCCTTGTCGGTTGTATTGGATTTTGCGTGCGACGGTAACGCGTTCCAATACGGTGGCACTGGATTCGCCTGCTTCTTGTTGCATCAGCTCGGCAGCGGAAAGGCTGGGTACTTCGATGGTTAAATCAATACGGTCGAGCAATGGCCCTGAAATTTTGTTGCGATAGCGGGCAACACTTTCAGGCGTGCAACGGCAAGGTTTGGACGGATGGCCAAGATAGCCGCAAGGGCAGGGGTTCATGGCGGCGACAAGTTGGAACTTGGCCGGATAAACTGCTTGGCGTGCGGCGCGGGAAATATGGATTTCGCCGTTTTCCAAAGGTTCGCGCAACACTTCTAATACTTTACGGTCAAACTCGGGCAATTCGTCTAAAAACAACACACCGTGATGCGCCAATGAAATTTCGCCCGGACGTGGGTCTGAACCGCCACCCACCATGGCAGCCGAGCTGGCACTGTGATGAGGGCTGCGGAAAGGACGGTTGCTGTCGAGTTGCTGTTGATGGTTGGGCAGGAGAGAACGCAATGCCCATACTTCGACCAATTCATCTTCGGTCAAAGGCGGAAGGATACCGGGCAAACGTTGCGAAAGCATGGATTTGCCTGTACCCGGCGGACCCATCATCAGCAGGCTGTGTCCGCCTGCCGCTGCGATTTCCAAAGCAAGGCGAGCGGTATGCTGGCCTTTAACATCGGCTAAATCAGGAATTTTACTTTGTTCAGACGGCCTTTGTGGCAGTTTGCATTCGGTTTGTGTCAACGGTTCGATGCCGTTTAAATGGGCGGCCACTTCGCCCAAAGAACGCGCTCCATAAACCGCGATACCGCGCATAACGGCAGTCTGTTCGGCGTTTTCTTGCGGCAATACGAACGAACGGCCTGCCTGCATTCCCTGCCATGCCATGGCCAGTGCGCCGCGCACGGGACGCAGCAGGCCGGATAGCGCCAATTCTCCGGCAAACTCATATTGGGAGAGCTTTTCAGGATTGATTTGTCCCGATGCGGTAAGAATGCCTAAGGCAATCGGCAAATCGAAACGGCCGGATTCTTTTGGGAGGTCGGCCGGTGCGAGGTTGACGGTAATTTTCTTGGCGGGAAAGTCGAAGCCGCTTTGGATAATGGCGGCACGCACACGGTCGCGGCTTTCTTTGACTTCAGTATCGGGCAAACCGACGATATTGAAATGTGGCAAGCCGTTGGCAAGGTGGGCTTCCACTTCGACCACCGGCGCATTCATGCCGCTTAAGGCGCGGCTGTAAACCAAAGCAAGCGACATGTTTCAGACGGCCTTATTCGGCAGCTTTGGTTTGTTGTTTGATTTCGGCAACAGCTTCTTCCGCAGCGACTTCGGCCGCTTTTAAAGCCGCTTCTTCAGGCTCTTGAGCGGCTTCGAGTTTGGCCAAACGGGCTTCCAATTCAGCCAGTTTGGTACGGGTTTTAATCAAAACCTGTTGTTGGATGTCGAATTCTTCGCGGGTCACCAAATCCATGCGGTTGAACGCGCTGCCGAGCATGGCTTTAACGTTTTTTTCCATGTCTTTGGCAGGGCTGTTGGCGATGGTTTCGCTGATTTTGGAGCTGACTTCTTCAAAAAGTTGTTTGCCGAACATAATCCGTATCCTTTATTCAGAATGTATATAGAAATTCAAGTAGCTATTGTATAAGGAAAAAGGCCGTCTGAAAACGTTTTGCTTTTCAGACGGCCTCAAATGCGGAAGTTTACACGCCTGCGGCTGCTTTTAATGCGGCTGCTTTGTCGGTGCGCTCCCAAGTAAATTCAGGCTCTTCGCGACCGAAGTGGCCGTAGGCGGCGGACTTGCTGTAAATCGGGCGCAGTAGGTCGAGCATTTGGACGATGCCTTTAGGACGCAGGTCGAAATGTTCGCGAACCAGGGCAATCAGTTTTTCTTCGCTGATTTTGCCGGTGCCGAAAGTATCGATGGAAATCGAAGTCGGTTCGGCAACGCCAATGGCGTAGGAAACTTGGATTTGGCATTGGGTTGCCAAACCGGCGGCTACGATGTTTTTTGCAACATAGCGGCAGGCGTAAGCGGCGGAACGGTCCACTTTGGACGGGTCTTTGCCGGAGAATGCACCGCCGCCATGCGGAGCTGCGCCGCCGTAGGTGTCGACGATGATTTTACGGCCGGTCAAACCGCAGTCGCCTTGCGGGCCGCCGATAACGAAGCGGCCGGTCGGGTTGATCAGGTATTTGGTTTCGTCGGTCAGCAGTTCAGACGGCAGAACCGGTTTGATGATGTGTTCGATCACGGCGTTTTTCAGCTCTTCGTAACCGATAGACGGATCGTGCTGGGTAGACAGGACGACGGTGTCGATGCGTTTTACTTTGCCGGTTTCGCTGTCGTAAACCACGGTCAGTTGGGCTTTGGCATCAGGGCGCAACCAAGGCAGGCGGCCGTCTTTGCGCAATTCGCTTTGGCGTTGCATCAGGCGGTGGCTGTAATAGATGGCAAACGGCATCAGGGTAGGGGTTTCGTCGCAGGCATAGCCGAACATCAAACCTTGGTCGCCCGCGCCTTGATTCAGGTCGATGCCTTCGCCTTCGTTCACGCCTTGGGCGATGTCCGGAGATTGTTGGTCGTAGTACACGCCGACTGCGCAGCCGTTGGCGTCAAAGCCCAGCTCGGAGGAGTTGTAGCCGATGCGTTTGATGGTTTCGCGGGCGACTTTGATGTAGTCCACTTGGGCAGTAGTAGTAATTTCGCCTGCCAATACACACAAGCCTGTGTTGACCAAGGTTTCTGCGGCAACACGCGCTTTTGGGTCTTGCGCCAAGATGGCATCCAAAATCGCATCGGACACTTGGTCGGCAACTTTATCCGGATGGCCTTCGGATACCGATTCGGAAGTAAACAGATATTCGCTCATTGCTATTCTTTCATTAAAAACAGGCTGCTGTGTTTTCAGACGGCCTTTTATTTCGGACAGCGGAAATCATAACAAAAACTCCGCTTTTTCTCTATACAAGTGAGAAACATTCGCACTTGCCTGCTGTTTCGGAATCCTGTTGCACGTTTCTTACAGGCAAAAAAATTCCCGCATTAAGCGGGTTTGGATTGCTCTGGCGAGCCACATCGGTTTTTCAACCGTCCACCTTACCTTTCCGTTTGAAAAGCAGGTTGGCATGGAATTCCCAACTCTTAATGCAGCGCGGATAGTAGCAGAAAAGCAGGTGTGCCGCAATATATTTGCCCGAAGTCTGTTTTGTTCAGACGGCCTGTTTCGTTTACAATCTGTCCACTTCATTTTGGTAAAACCTTATGCAAACGCTTGTTACCTTTGTTTTTAAATTTTTGGCCGCGCTGCCTTTGGCTTGGTTGCACAAATTAGGCAACCTACTCGGCAGTTTGGGTTTCCGCGTGCTGTCGAAAGATCGCCGGCGGGTATTCGAAAACATGAAACTTGCCGGATTGAACCCGACGGACGAGGCGGTAAAAAAAGTTTTTCGTGAAACGGCAAAAGGTGGCTTGGAATTGCCGGTGGCGTTTTTCAGACGACCTGAGGAAATTGAAAACCTGTTTGTCAGCGTCAATGGTTGGGAACATGTTCAGACGGCCTTGAGCGCGGGTGAAGGTTTGCTGTTTATCACGCCGCACATCGGCAGCTATGATTTGGCGGGCCGCTACATCAGCCAGCAACTGCCGTTTCCGCTGACGGCGATGTACAAACCGCCTAAAATCAAGGCTTTTGATGCGGTGATGCAGGCAGGGCGCGTGCGCGGCAAAGGCAAGACTGCGCCGACCAGTATTCAGGGCGTCAAACAAATCATCAAAGCGCTGCGCGGCGGCGAAGCGACCATTGTGTTGCCGGATCATGTGCCGTCTCCGGAAGAAGGCGGCGACGGCGTGTGGGTAGACTTTTTCGGCAAACCTGCCTACACCATGACGTTGGCGGGCAAGCTGGCGCAAGTCAAAGGCGTAAAGGCTTTGTTTTTCTGCGGCGAGCGTTTGCCCGACGGCAAAGGCTTTGTCCTGCACATCGAGCCTTTGCGCGGCGAATTGAACGGCGATAAGGAGAACGACGCGCGCGTGATCAATGAAAATACCGAATATTGGATACGCCGTTTTCCGGAACAATATTTGTTTATGTACAATCGCTACAAACATCCCGAAGGCGCGCCTTTCCCGCCGGAAATATAGGCTTGCCGAATGTAAAAAACCTGCTTGGACTCAAGCAGGTTTTGTATTTGGTCGGAATGAGAGGATTCGAACCTCCGACCCCTTCGTCCCGAACGAAGTGCGCTACCGGGCTGCGCTACATTCCGAATGTGGGAAATTATAGGATAGGAGAAGCCGGTTTGTACAGGGGTCGATAAATAATTAATAATTGGCTGCCGATGGGTTTGTTTTAGGCCGTCTGAAGCGATGTGTTTCAGACAGCCTGTGTTTTTGTTTGCCGCTTCTGCTGAAGCATTTGTCCTAATGGCATTATAATGTGGGCAATTGTTTTTTAGATTGTCTGTTATGTTTTATCTTTATCAGTCCGACCGTTTGGAAGCGCTTGCCGAAATGTGCGCGCATATTCATCAGGCCTTGCCCTTGGATTCTGTATTGGCGCAGGAAGAAGTGTTGGTGCAGAGCCAGGGGATGCGGCGTTATCTGAATGTGTTTTTTGCGCGCAAACTCGGCGTGGCGGCGAATTTGAAGTTCAGCCTGCCTGCCGGTTTGGCGTGGCAGCTGATGCGTAAATTGGTTCCCGATGTGCCGCCGCTCAGCCCGTTTTCGCCTGAGGTCATGCGTTGGCGTTTGCTGGATTTGTTCCGCAGCGAGGCGTTTCAGACGGCCCCGGAATACGAAAACGTGCGCTTGAAGCTGGAAAGTTATTTGCATAGTTCGGCATCGGCGGATTATCAGCTTGCCGGACAGATGGCGGATATTTTCGACCAATATTTGGTGTACCGCCCGGATTGGATTGATGCGTGGCAGGCTGGGAAGCTGCTGGGTTTGGGCGATGATGAGGATTGGCAGGCGCGGCTGTGGCGTTATTTGGACGATGGCAGCCAATCTGCGCCGCACCGCGTGGCCTTGTGGGAAAAGCTGTTGGCGCAGTTGGATAAATCGGTCTTGCCGCAAAGGTTTTTTGTATTCGGCATTTCGACAATGGCGCCGATGTATTTACAACTGCTGCACCAAATTTCCAAGCATTGCGATGTGTTTGTGTTTGCACTCAATCCGAGCAGCCAATATTGGGGCGAGGTTATCGACGAGGCGCAGATTTTGAAAAGGGGTGATGAGGCGGACTTGTCGCAGGCAGGGCATCCGCTGTTGGCTTCTTTGGGCAAGCAGGGACGCGATTTCTTTGATTTTCTGTCGGAAGTGGAAACCGAGCAGGATATTCAGGTTTATGAAGAGGGAAAAGACGATACCTTGTTGCATTGCCTGCAAAACGATATCCAAAACTTAATCATGCCGTCTGAACGCTTATATCAACAGGAAGAAGGCGAAGCAGGCGCGCAGTCGGTTTTGGTTCAAGTCCACGATGCGGACGGCAATCCAGTGTGTGTCGAGCCGGACAAGCTGCTGAATGACGGCTCCGTTAAAATCGTCGTGGCGCACAGCCCTTTGCGCGAATTGCAGATTTTGAAAGAAGAGTTGTCGCTGGTGTTGCAAAACAATCCCGACTGGCAACCGCACGATATTGCCGTTTTGACGCCAAACATCGAGCCGTACAGCCCGTTTATCGAAGCCGTTTTTGGGCAGGAGCATGCAGGTAGCCAGGCTTTGCCGTATTCGATTTCGGATGTGAAACTCAGCCGCCGTCAGCCGTTGCTGTATGCTTTGGCGCAAACTTTGGACTTGCTGGAAAGCCGGTTTGAAGTGGACAAGGTTTTGCCTTTGCTGGAAAGCCGGTTGGTGTTGCAACGCTTCGGTTTGAGCGAGGAAGATGTGCCGCTGCTGCATGAGACTGTTGCCGGATTGAATGTGCATTGGGGTTTGGACCAAACCATGCGCGAGGGCAAAGACAACCTCTTTACTTGGCAGCAGGCGGTAGAGCGTTTGGCCTTGGGCTGGATGCTGCCTGAAGGCGGCAACGGTATGTGGCAGGGTGTGAGCGCGTGGCATAGTAATGTCAACCAGTTGGACGTGTTCAGCGGTTTTGCCGAATTTATCTGTACTTTGGCTGATATGGCGGCGCAATGGCAAGAGCCTGCCAATGTGGAAAGCTGGGTGCAGCGTTGCCGCGATTTGCTGGAGAAACTGTTTGCTCCGGATACGGACGACCAATACGCCAAGCAGCAGTTTGAGCAGTCTTTGGCGAAATGGCAGGAAGAGGCGCAGTTGGCCGAATTTGACGGATTGTTGCCGTGTAAAACCGTTATCCGCCATATCCGCCGCTTTTTGGACAGCGAAAGCCAAGCCGGATTTTTAAGCGGCGGCATCACTTTTTGCAGTATGGTGCCGATGCGCAGCCTGCCGTTTAAAATGGTTTGCCTACTGGGTTTGAATGACGGCGATTTCCCGCGCAATACCAAAGCAGCGGTGTTTGACCTGATTGCCAAACATCCGAAAAAAGGCGACCGCGCCCGCCGCGATGACGACCGTTACCTCTTCCTCGAAGCTTTAATCAGCGCGCGCGAAATGCTGTATTTGTCTTATATCGGCCGCGATATACGCAATGATGCCGAGTTCGCGCCGTCTTCGTTAATCAGTGAGCTGCTGGATACCATTGCCGCCATGACGGGGAAAAGCGGGCGTGAGTTGTCGGAGAAATGGGTGAAACATCATCCTTTGCAGGCTTTTTCGCGCCGTTATTTCCAAAAGGACGCGCTTTCAGACGGCCTCTTCAGTACGCGCCAAGATTATGCCGATGCGTTGAACCAACCGCAAGCGGAAGCGCAGCCGTTTTTCCGTGAGGCATTAAGTCAGGAAGAACCGGGCAAAACCATTCATCAGGGCGAGCTCGTCAGTTTTTGGCGTAACCCTGTCAAAGTTTGGCTGAAGAAAAATTTAAGCTGGGATCAGCCGTATCTGGACGGCGCATGGGAATCTGCCGAACCGTTTGAGCCGCAACATGAAGGTCGGATTGCCGATGCCTATTTGGATGCGCGGAGCAAAGGTGAAGATTTTGAAGATACGGCCATTCGGCTGAATGCAGAAAGTCTGATGCCGGTAGGCGAATTGGGCGGTTTGTGGCAGAAGCAGTATCAGATATCTGCGAAAAACGTGGATACCGAGTTGATACGCAGTAACAAAAGGCCGTCTGAACCTTATGAGGCATATTTTGACGACTTGGTTTTACAAGGCACCATCGGCAATCTTTACGAATGTGGCCGCATTGTGTTCCTAAATCAAAAAGACAATGCCCCCAACCGCATTGCCCGTTTATTGGAGCATTTGATTTTTTGCGCCATTGCCCCTAAATCCGTTGAAAACCGACAAACCTATATGGTCAGCTTGGGGCAGACCGAAACCTATGCCGCCATCGAGCAACAAACAGCAAAAGAACTTTTGAAAGAATGGCTGGTATATTTCCGAATCGGACAAAATACCCCCTTGCCGTTTTTTGCCAAAACCAGCCTTGCCGCTGCGGAGGAGTACAGCAAAAAAGAAGATTGGGATGCCGCCTTGAGAAAAGCCCATGAGGTTTTTAATGGCAATAAAATGAGCAAAGGGCAGAAAGAATATACCGAAGTGAAGCTGGTGTTTGGCCATTCGGACGAGTCGCCTCTTGATGAGCCGCTATTTGAAAACCTCGTCGTCAATCTGCTTGTGCCGCTTTTGACCGGCGTGGCAGGGAAAACCGATACAACAGAACAGGAGTAAAGCATGGCTACTTATGCAGAATATTTGGATTTTGATACCGAAGAAGACAAATTGAAACAGCAGCAACTCTATCAGGCGACCGAGCTGTCGGCGCAAACGGCAGAGGCGGTTAAAAAGATCAGCCGTCCGCAAAATTGGCTGCTTGCCGCTGCGCCATATTGTCCAGATTGCCGCGTATTTGTGCCGTTTATTCAGAAAATGGCGGAGTTGAATCCCAATATCCGCGTCAACTATATTGCCCGAAACGATTTTGGCGACAGCAGCCGTTTTGAGAATCCACGCCAACAGGAAATCGTCCGCGCCAATCAAAAAATTCCTGCGCTGTTTTTGATGGGTCATGAAGAGGCCGGGCCTGTGTTTAACGAGTTTCCGCAAGTGGTGTTGAGCCAGATTGCGGCAGATGAAACCCGTCGCGCAGAATTGCGCGATGCGTACCGTACCGGCGAATTTAATGCCGATATTGAGGCTCAGATTGTAGCGGCGTTGGCATGGGCAGAGCAGCGTTGTTGAGCAGATATTGCCGGTGTGTACAGCCATGTTTTGAAGCGCTTTGATATTTTGCTTTGTCATAAAAAGGCCGTCTGAAAAGATTTCAGACGGCCTTTTTTTTAATGCTTAACGCTTTATCAAATCTCGATTTTATTCGGCGTAAAGGTTTGCCATTTGTTGCAGGCTGGGCAGTGCCAGAAGAAGACTTGGGATTTGAAGTGGCAGTTGCGGCAGCGGTACATGACGCTTTTTTGCAGCTGGCGGCCGATAATGGAACGAATCATATCGGTGTCGGCTTTCCACTCCGGATTCATACTGCTGAGTTTTAAGCCAAGCAGGCGGTACACGCCGTTGAGGTCGGGTTTTTGGCGGACAAGTTCGACAGCGATTTGCGCCGCTTCGGTTTCGCCTTTGAGCAGCAGGGCCTTCTCGTAGATGACGTTGATCAGGTCAAGATCGGGGAAGGTTTGCATATAGCCGATCAGGCGGTTGAGACCTTCTTCCTGTTTGCCTTGCGCGGCATAGGCTTCATAGAGTTTTTCGCCGACCATGCTCAAATAGGCGTGGTTTTGCTGCTCGATGGCGGAATACGCCTCCACTGCGGCAGGGAAGTTGCCCTGACGGTATTCGATGTCGCCGAGGATGATGTTGGCGCGCGTACATTTCTTGTTGGCTTCGAGTGCTTTGCCGATGTTGTAGCGTGCGGCATCGAAGTTGGACTTGAACAGCGCGGCTTGGGCGATTTCGCAATAGAACTGGGCGATTTCAAACTGGTAGGTCTGTTCGTCATGGCTCAAGAGTTGCGCCATTTCGATGGCTTTTTCCCAATCGCGGTCCTGTTGGTAGATGCTCAAAAGGTGTTGGCGGGCTTCGCGTGCCATATCGCCTTCCTGCAGACCGAGGAAGATTTGTTCGGCACGGTCCACCAAGCCTGCGCTTTGGTAGTTTTGCGCCAGTTCAAAAAGCACGCGCGCGCGTTTTTCGTTGACTGTGTCGGGCGAATCGAGCAGGGCGCGGTGCATATTGATGGCTTTATCGTTTTCGCCGCGCTGACGGTAGAGTTTGCCCAAAGTCAGGTTCAAGTCGTATGACTGCGGCTGTTGGTCGATCACTTCCGCCAATTCGCGCGCGGCGCGGCCGCTGTTGCGGTCAACGAGGGCGTCAAGGCTTTTGTAAAAGCCTGCCGGTATGCTTTTGGCCTGTTTCAGGACGGTCTTCATATCGACGCGCGCGGCAAACCAGCCCATAGCGAAGAAAACGGGGAGGAGGACGATGGGCAGTAAGATGACCCACAATTCGTTGTCCATGGTATTCCTTTATTGATTGGTGGCGTTACGCTTTGGGAGTGGTTTCTGAAGCCGTTGCTGGTGTTTCGGTTTTGACCGGAGTCAGGTCTTTTTCGGAAAGGTGGGCGTGTTTTTTTACTTCGGCGCGCAGGCGGTTGTTTTCGCTGCGTAGGGACAGCAGACGGCCGAAGAGGGCAAACATACCGAACACGATGCCGATAATAAATGCACCGAAAAGCACGACAATCAGCGGCAGATTGATGTTTTGGCCAGGCAGGTAGAAGAAGGATACGGTGTGGGTATTGGTGATGGCCAGCAGGAGGAAAACAAGAAGAATCAGGATTTTGATGATGGTAGAGATGAGTTTCATGGGTTACTCCGGGTTGGCTGCGGTTGGGGCAGGCCGTCTGAAAAATGGTATCAGTTTAAACGATTTGCCGGATTTCGGATAGGACGGCATGTTTCAGACGGCAGGGGGACGGTGTCTTTATGCTGACGGGTACTTGTCAAACCCATATTGAAAGGCGTATTGTTCAGTCTTTAGTTATTATCTTACAAATCAGAATAAGAAAGGCAATCATCATGAGCAGACCAGTCCCAGCCGTATTCGGCAGCGTTTTCCACGCTGAAATGCCCGTTATCGCTTATCGTGAAGGTAAATGGCAACCGGTAGAATGGCAATCTTCCAAAGACCTGACACTCGCCCCCGGCGCACATGCTTTGCATTACGGCAGCGAATGTTTTGAAGGTTTGAAGGCATTCCGTCAGGCAAACGGCAAAATCGTGATGTTCCGCCCGACCGCCAATATCGCGCGCATGCAGCAAAGCGCAGATATTCTGCACCTGCCGCGTCCTGAAACGGAAGCTTATTTGAATGCTTTGATCGAATTGGTCAAACGCTCCGCCGAGGAAATCCCTGATGCGCCAGCCGCTTTGTACCTGCGTCCGACTTTGATCGGTACCGACCCTGTGATCGGTAAGGCCGGTTCTCCTTCCGAAACTGCTTTGCTGTACATTCTGGCTTCTCCTGTCGGCGACTATTTCAAAGCCGGTTCGCCCGTTAAAATCTTGGTGGAAACCGAACACATCCGTTGCGCCCCGCATATGGGCCGCGTGAAATGCGGCGGCAACTACGCTTCCGCCATGCCTTGGGTATTGAAAGCCAAAGCAGAGCACGGTGCAAACCAAGTATTGTTCTGCCCGAATGGCGACGTTCAGGAAACCGGCGCGTCCAACTTTATCCTGATTAACGGCGATGAAATCATTACCAAACCGTTGACCGACGAATTCTTGCACGGCGTTACCCGCGATTCCGTACTGACTGTTGCCAAAGATTTGGGCTACACCGTTACCGAACGCAACTTTACCGTTGATGAGCTGAAAGCAGCTGTGGAAAATGGCGCAGAGGCGATTCTGACCGGTACGGCTGCGGTCATTTCTCCGGTAACTTCTTTCGTGATTGATGGCAAAGAAATCGAAGTGAAGAGCCAAGAGCGCGGTTACGCAATCCGTAAGGCGATTACCGACATTCAATACGGTTTGACAGAAGACAAACACGGCTGGTTGGTCGAAGTTTGTTAAATAGAACGCATTTAATAAAAAAAGGCCGTCTGAAATATTTTTTCAGACGGCCTTTTTTATTGGTTTTTAGATGGTGAAAGCAATAATAAAATACTAAATTTTGCAAATAAACGGTAGTATTTTAAGATAATCGGTATATAATGAGTAGTCATGTTGTAAAAATACATATTGAAAATATCGAATTTTATTAATTTTTAGAAGAAGTTAAAAACAGTTATAGATATTTATTCTGTATATTTTGTAAATTTAGTTAAATAGGGAATGCTAAAGACATGTCGTGTTAGAATTTCCCTCCTTTTTGGCTTCGCGGGATTCACTCTGTCAAGTCAAAAAGGAAACCAGTGCAAGATAAAACCATTTTTATTTTGCTATAAAAATCAAAAATAACTTAACTCTGGATGAACTAATCAATTAAAAAGGGACTCTGATACATTTCCGTCAAAAATAACCGGACACATGGTACGCGGACAGATCGCCTATATAAAGTCATCCAAGGGTTCTGTCTGACACCATGACCGTTTCCAATCAGAAAACCGGCAGAAGGGGAAACGCTGCCGAGTTTCTCAAAGCGGCCAACTTCAGTTTGGCCTTTATACAGGCAATTGTTGTTACGACAGAATCCGTCTTACCTCTTTAATCAATCGGCTTTTTTGTTGCACGCTTGTGCGGTGGGAAAGGCGATATTCGATACAAGGAAATACGCTGATTATGTCACATAAACTTGCTCCTCTTGGCCGTACCCACATTCGTCACGGTTCATCTACACCTGAAGCAAATTCCAAATCATCTTCTCCTCTAAAAGAATGGATACACACCCACAATTGGGGGGATATGCCGTCGGTTTCTCCTGAGCTTAAGCAATTAGGTGGTAAAAATACGGTAACGAGAGAAGTAGTGCATGTGGCGGAGGCAGCAAGATTTGACAGTTCTTTATCATCTTCAGACGGCCTTGTGACAAAAATGCATGTTGCACGGACCAGCGTTGCTTCTGTAAGCAGCGTTTCCAGTAAACATATCATTGAGCCTAAAGTGGCGAGCAAACACGTTGTTTCAAAAGAACCGGTAAACAAGCCGGTTAGTCAATCGATAGAAAAAATTCTGGCTGAAAAGCAAAAAATTTACGAAGAGGCTAAAGAAAAAAAAATAGCCGAAGCCGCCGCAGCCAAAGCAAAGGCGGTTGAACGCGCAAAAGAAGCGCATAAAGCAGCAGTCGAAAAAGCGATTGCAGAGCGTAAAGCCAAACAAGAAGCCGCACGCAAAGAAAAAGAGGCGGAAGACAGAATTGCCGAAGAAAAAGAAACCGTTGAGATTGTCTATAAAAAGAATCTGAAGGATTCAGACGGACATGACAAAATAGCGGGCGTTTCTTCCGGCAAAAAAGCAATCAATAGCCACGATAGCCACCTCAATTCGGGTAAAGCAAACAAAATTGACGACCATGCCGAAGGCAGGGAAGGTCTATCTGGAAAATACCGTGTGTATGAATCCAAAGAGTACGGTAATTACGTCCGCGTGAATGATTTTGGTGCCGATGCACAGGGTAAGAAAGACAGCCTCCAGGCATTTAAAGCAGCTTTAGAGGCGGCGCACAAAGAAAAAGCCATGGTTTTCTTGGATGGTGCTTACTATATTTCCAATCAGATTGTGATGGATAAAACCGTCTCCGGCGCGCGCGGCTTGTTTGGTTCGGGAATGGGCAAAACCAAAGTAACGTTTGATAAAGCGCAAACAGGCGAATTCAATCCGGACACCAACCATGACGATATCCGCGAATTTGCCGGTATTTTAGTCGATGGACAAAACAATAAAACCATTGCCGACTTGTCGGTTCAATATACCAATCCTGATTTTTACCGCAAAGGCTTAAGCTATTTTGGCAAGGTAAACGGCATTTTGGTCAATGATGCGGACAATACTTTAATCAGCAAAGTTGAGGTTTCCGGTGCCAATCGCGCTGGTGTGATGTTTACCTCGACCGCTTCTTTGGAGACGGAAAAAGGGCATAAGCTGACCTTTAAAGCACGCGTACAAAGCGGCGAAATTGATGAAAACTATGAAGCGTTGCCTTTGGGTGAAAACAACCGTATTGTCGATTCGTATCTGCACCACAACCGTGTTGCCGGTGCGCTGATCGGTTTCCAACAAAACTTTATTGGCGAGGGCAACCGTTTGGATTGGAACGGCCACGAAGCGGACGGCGGTACCGGTTATGGTATGGCTGTGGCTGCCGGCAGCTACAATTACGGCATCACATACCGTAAAAACACGACCGACCACAACTATCGCAAGGGCTTGGATGTGCATGATGGTACAGGCATTGTCATCGAAGACAATGTGTTAACGGGTGATCGGCTGTATGGTATTGTTGCCTACAACCGCCAGTTTTCTATGGATAAAGTCAAAATTACCGGCAATACCATTATCCAAGACCCGAACTTCCGTTTGAATGTTGATGATGACTTGGGTAAGTACTACCACATGTATTCAGGGATTCAGGTACAAACCAATACCCAATACAAAGATTTGCACTCGGCTGATAAAGGGTATTTCGATATTAGCGATAATGTCATTAAAAATCTGACGGTTTATCAAAACAATATTCAGACCTACGCGATTGAGTTCCGTAACCATGAAAGCAAAATGGATTACACGCTCAATATGGCAAACAACAAGATCAGCGGCGAATCCACCAAATATCTGATTGCCGTCATCAACGATACTTACGACCGCGTTTTATCTAAAAACGGCATGGGTAGCGGTACCATTACCATCAGCGGCAATGATGCCGATATCGGCAAGATTATGAAAGGCGCGGTACCGGTTTATGTGGAAGAACACCATGGTAATGTCGCTATGCATGGTGCGGTGACAATTCACAACAACAAAATTTCCGTGCGCGAAGAATCTGAAGGCTATGTTGAATTTGCTTATTTGAAAAGCAATGCGAAAGAGTACAACATCACCAATAACACATTGAAACTTGGTGGCGCCCTGAATGATGCTTTGGTAGACGTACACAGTACCAATCCTAAGGGCAAAGCATCTTTAAATGTAGCCAACAACAAAATCATGACGGACATTAAAGGCAAGTTGTATGATTCATGGCTGCGCTTTGAAAATGACATCAAAACGTATTCTGAAGGCAATAGCCATAACGGCGAAGCACTGAAAAAGGTGAATACGACCGGCAGTAAAGTTGCATTGAGCGATATCTTGTCAGAAGCCAACCATATTGTCGAAACGACTAAAGAGACTGTGTATCATCATACTAAGAACGTGTATACATCAGGAGTGGAGGAACATCATACAACGACAGGAATTTTGTAAGTTGTTGAAGTCGTAATCTTTATGTTTTAAATATTGATAAATAAAAAAAGGCCGTCTGAAAATTTTCAGACGGCCTTTTCATCTAACTCACATTATTTAGCCAGTTCGGCACGCAGTTTGTGGGTTACATTCATCATCACTTGGAGTTGTTCCAGAGTTTCTTTCCAGCCACGTGTTTTCAGGCCGCAGTCTGGGTTTACCCACAGACGTTCAACCGGTACAACCTCGATGGCTTTGCGCAACAGGTGCTCAACTTCAGCTTCAGTCGGTACGCGTGGGCTGTGGATGTCGTAAACACCTGGGCCGATGTCGTTCGGGTATTTGAACTCGCCGAATGCAGTCAAGAGCTCCATGTCGGAACGTGAAGTTTCGATGGTGATGACGTCAGCATCCATAGCGGCGATGGCAGGCAGGATGTCGTTGAACTCAGAGTAGCACATATGAGTGTGGATTTGGGTACTGTCTTCGCAACCGGTAGAGGACAGGCGGAAAGATTCGCCGGCCCAGTTCAGGTAGGCATCCCAATCGGCACGTTTCAAAGGCAGACCTTCGCGGATGGCAGGTTCGTCAATTTGGATGACTTTGATGCCGGCTTTTTCCAGATCCAATACTTCGTCGTTCAGAGCCAGTGCGATTTGTTTGCACACGGTAGAGCGAGGAATATCGTTGCGGACGAAAGACCATTGCAGAATGGTTACAGGGCCGGTCAACATACCTTTCATCGGACGTTTGGTCAGGCTTTGAGCATAAGTAGACCAAGCCACAGTCATGGCTTCAGGACGACTTACGTCACCAAAGATGATAGGTGGTTTAACGCAACGTGAGCCGTAGCTTTGTACCCAGCCGTATTGGGTGAAGGCAAAACCGCTCAACAATTCGCCGAAGTATTCAACCATGTCGTTACGCTCGGCTTCGCCGTGTACCAGTACGTCCAAGTCCAGTTTTTCTTGCTCTTCAACCACCAAGGCGATTTCTTTTTTCATCGCGGCTTCGTAATCAGCGGCAGACAGTTCGCCTTTTTTGAAGGTTGCACGTGCTTGGCGGATTTCGGTAGTTTGTGGGAAAGAACCGATGTTGGTAGTCGGCAGCAGAGGCAGGTTCAACCATGCTTGTTGCGCTTTGATACGGTCGGCAAACGGTGATTTGCGTTGGTCTGCGTTGGCAGGCAGGTCGGCAAGGCGTTTGGCAACGTCTGCGCGGTGGATTTCGCTGCTGTTGGCGCGTGAGTCGGCGGCAGCTTGGCTGGCAGCCAGTTCTTCGGCAACAGAATCACGACCTTCGTTCAATGCGGCTTTCAGAACGCGCAATTCTTGGGTTTTTTGCAGGGTGAATGCCAACCAAGAGTACAGGTCAGGTTTGTTGGCTTTCAGTTTTTCTTCAACTGACAAGTCAAATGGAGTGTGCAGTAGAGAGCAAGAGCTGGAGATCCACAAACGGTCGCCCAGTTTGGCTTGCAGAGGCTCGACAGTTTCCAAAACTTTGTTCAGGTTGGCGCGCCAAATATTGCGGCCGTCGATAACGCCGGCAGACAGAACTTTGTCGTAATCGGCAAATGCGTCCAGTTGTTCAGGAGCGCGTACCAAGTCGATGTGCAGGCCGTCAACAGGCAGGGATTTCAGCAAAGTAGCGTGTTCGGCAACAGAACCGAAGTAAGTGCTCAACAGGATTTTGGCGCTTACTTTGCTCAAAGTAGCGTAAACGTCTTTGTATGCTTCTACCCATTCTTTAGGCAGGTCAACAGTCAAAGCAGGCTCGTCGATTTGAATCCACTCGACACCGGCTTCAACCAAAGCAGTCAGGATTTCAACGTAGACAGGCAACAGTTTAGGCAACAGGCTCAGACGGTCGAATTCGACAGCGCCTTTTTCTTTACCAACCCACAGGAAAGTCAATGGGCCGACGATGGTCGGTTTGGCTTTCAGACCCAAAGCTTGGGCTTCTTGCAGCTGTTGAACGTAGTGTTTGGCATTGGCTTTGAATTCGGTATCGGCGTGGAATTCAGGCACCAAGTAGTGGTAGTTGGTGTCGAACCATTTGGTCATTTCGATAGCGAATTGGTCTTTGTTACCACGCGCCAGTTGGAAGAATTGTTCCAAAGACAGGTTTTGGCTGTCGAAGCCGAAGCGGGCAGGGATAGCACCGGTAGCAACTTGCAGGTCGAGGATGTGATCGTAGAAAGTGAAATCGCCTACGGCAACGTAATCAGCGTTGGCAGCAGCTTGGTGTTTCCAGTTTTTCTCGCGCAAGTCTTTAGCAACAGCCAGCAATTCTTGCTCGCTGATTTCTTTGCGCCAGTATTTTTCTTGTGCGAATTTCAATTCGCGGAAGGCACCGACGCGCGGGAAGCCTGAAAAATGCAATGTTGTCATGTTAACTCTCCTAGTTGGAATTTTGAATCAGGCCGGTATGGCCTGAATGTTCGATATTGTAAATCAGAATGGGGAGGCCGTCTGTTTTATTAACGGGGGCGCACACCCAAAATATGGCAGATGGCGTAAGTCAGTTCGCTGCGGTTGAGGGTGTAGAAGTGGAAGTCTTTGACACCTTCGCGCGAGAGGACTTTGACCATGTCGATGGCGATGCTGGCGGCAACAAGGTTGCGCGTGCCTTGGTCGTTATCCAAACCTTCGTACATTTTAGACAGCCAGCTTGGGATTTTGACGTTGGTCACTTGGGCCATTTTGGTCAATTGTTTGAAATTGGTTACGGGCAGAATGCCGGGAACAATTTCAACGTCAATGCCCATCATCACGCAACGGTCGCGAAAGCGCAGATAGCTTTCCACGTCGAAGAAGAATTGGGTAATAACGTGGTTTGCACCCGCATCGATTTTGCGTTTCAGATTGATCAAGTCGGCTTGGGCGGATTTGGCTTCCGGGTGAACCTCAGGATAAGCCGCTACGGAAATATCAAAGTCGGCCACGGAGCGCAACAGTTTGACCAAATCTTCGGCATAGAAAGGTTTTTTCTCGTAGCCGGGCGGCTCGTCGCCACGCAGGGCAACGATGCGGCGGATACCGCTGTCCCAATAGTCTTTGGCAATTTGACGTAACTCGTCAGGGCTGGCATCGATACCGGTCAGGTGGGGGGCTGCGTCAAGGCCGGTTTCTTGTTTGATGCGTTTAACGATACTGTGTGTGCGGTCGCGTTCGCCGGAGTTTGCACCGTAGGTTACGGAAACGAATTTCGGATGCAAGGTTTGCAGGCGATGGATGGAATCCCACAGCATGGTTTCCATTTGTTCGTTTTTCGGCGGGAAAAATTCGAACGAAACATTGATGTCGCCTTTTAAATCTGAAAGGCTGTTGTTTAAAGCGGCGATTTCTCGAGCGTGATTCATAGTTATGCACCTTCTGCATATCTTTTATTTGTTGTCAGGCTGCATAATAAATTTGAGGTTGGTATGAGTCAATTTCGAAATTTTCCGAAATTGTATGAATAGATTTAATAAAGACCTCAGGCCGTCTGAAAAACTGCCTGAGGTCTTGTTTGATAGGGAAAGGGGGAAAGATTATTCTGCTTCATCTATCCATGCTTGTTGCACGGCTTCGAGAATACGCTCGCCGCAACGCGCCGGATCATCGTCAAATTCAGGCAGAGCCATAATCAGATCACGCAGTTGGGTAAAGCGTACGGTTTTCGGGTCGATGCTGTCGCCGTGTAGGTCGTAGAGTTCTTCAGCGATGCGTTGGGTATCTGTCCATTTCATGATGTGTTCCTTTATTGGGTTTGGGCTATTAGTAATTATTTTAATCAAGAAGAAGTCGGACTGCCAGATTGTTTTACGGAAGATGGGCAGATAAATAATGATGTTATTTTTTAACAAAATAGCATATTTGCGTTAAAATACGGCATGACACTTAAAAACTACGGCACATTCGCTTTGAATTTGCCGTTTTATATATTTTATTCCGTTTTGAATGATGGTTTGCGGATGAATAATTTACATTATCCCAATGCAACCAAATCATCTGGAACGGCTCTTAAGACAATCCATCGCTTAAAAATAAAAGGAAAAAAGATGAATAACGCACTCAACGCCAAGCTGTCCAAACTGATTTACGCGCTCGCTTCCGATGATCCGGAGTATCTGTCCAAAGCAGGTGCATTTGACCGTTTGCTGTTGTTGGTTCGCGAATTTTATCGGATGCTGGACGAAACAGAAGGTTTGAAACAGCTGGTGTTCCGTCTGTATTACGGCAAACACTATGGCTTGATTAAACTGGATGCTGCTTCACCCAACGACGATGCAGGCGCATTGAGGTTGAAACGTTGGATGGTTTATTCGCGCATCGCAGAGCGTATCGAAAATTGCGGCAAGCATTTGTCGGTCGTGCTTGAAGATGCAGTGTTGGAAAATGGCGCGGACAAATCGCGTTATATAGAGGAAGCCAATGCCATTATCGAGCGTTTCGGTTTGGTAAGGGATGAGGCAGCACTTTCGGCGATTGAGGCAGAGGAAGCTTTGAAGGCTGAGGCCGAACTGCCGACAGTCAACAAATCTCAGAACGTCGCTCCCCGTTATAACGGCAATATGCATCAAATCAGAATGCAAGAAAAAATTGAAAATTACTCCGCTACGCAGAAAGTGGCTTCCATGCAAATTTCGCGTATGCGTTTTATTTTTCCTCATATCAAATAGTTTGCCGCATAAGCAACAGGCCGTCTGAAAACCATGAATTTGTGGTTTCAGACGGCCTTTTTCATTAAGCCTTGTTTTAATGGTCTTCACGTGCATGGTTGATCGTATATTTGGGAATTTCTACGACCAAATCTTCATCGGCAACAACTGCCTGACAGCTCAAGCGTGAATCGGCTTCCAAGCCCCATGCCTGGTCAAGCAGGTCTTCTTCCAGCTCGCTCGGTTCTTCCAAGCTGTCAAAACCTTTGCGGATGATGACGTGGCAGGTGGTGCAGGCGCAGGATTTTTCACAGGCGTGATCGACTTCGATATCGTGGTCGAGCAGTACGTCAAGGACGGTTTGGCCTTCCGGTGCGTCTTCGATAACCGCGCCTTCGGGGCATAATGTCGCGTGTGGGAGTACGGTAATTTTTGGCATTTTTATTGTCTCGGTTGTTTAAGAGTGGTTGTGGTTAAAGTGGTTTCAGACGGCCTTGGGTATTCAATATTCAGGCCGTCTGAAAAATGGGTTTATAACATGATGCCTTTACTTTTTAAATTTTCCAGACATTCGTCCAAGTAAGCATCATCATGTTCGGCATAAATCGGCGAAGTGGCTGTTTCAGCCGCGTGCGAATGGTATGGGGCAACGGCTTTGCCACGATATAGCGGATCTTTCCATAAAACATCCGGTTTGTAACCGCGCTTTTCCATCTCTTCCATAATCAACGCGTGATACAGATAGAGTTTGTAGGGCGAATGGGTAAAAACATAATTAACCGTCGCATGCGGCCTGCCCCAGCCCGCTCCGCGTAAAGCAGCGCATTCGCGGTGTTGCCCCAAAAGCTGGGCACGGGGGAGTAGGGGGATAAGGGTTTGGTGCCAGAGTCTCATTGTGATTCAAATAATTTTGAATATTCTGCGTAAGCTTTCTCTAAATTTTCTTTTGAGTAGGTAGTATAAATATGAAGACCTTCTTCAATTTCAGTAGTTAGCTTTGTTCCACTTTTCCCAAAGTATTCGTCTTTATAGAGACGGACTTTGGAATTTTTAGGTTTATGTGTATTTTTCGAAGAGATGAGATTTCTTAATATAGAAGGATTTTGTTGGTGCTTTTCTTTGATAAAGGAGATAAATGCACTTCTGTCTATTTCAAAAATTTTTTCTTGATGATGTTCTTCGACAGTTTTTTCAAAACCCAACTCTGCTATTTCATTTTTAGGAAATACAATTTCGCCTCTTAATGAGAGAAAAAGCCTTTTCACAAGATTTTCATCAATTGCAAAAAGCTCAGTTTCTCCTATTCGGCTTTTGCCGAAAATTTCATGAAGTAAGGTTTCTTTTTCTTTATAGTTGTCGGTTTTAATGGCTAGAATGCGCTCTAACCCAGCAACGTTTGCGTAGCCGTTGTTTTCCAAATGGCGCATTCTAATTTCAAAATTATTTTCGTCAGTAATACCAATTTTATATACACCTTTGATGACGGTTTTCATCAGGTAGACAATGCCTGCTTTTTCCATTGTTGTCCTTTATTTTTATTTCTTTAAGAGGATATCTTTTCAGACGGCCTTTTGATTCAAGGCTGTCTAAAACCATTTGCCGTCAAATATCATCCACACTCTGCCCTGTCAGCGCACGTTGGATGTTGCGGTTCATGCGTTTGGCGGCGAAGTTGTCGGTGCTGTGGCTGAGTTTGGCGACGGCGGCGCGGATGTCTTCGGCTTTACCGTCTTTCAGATAGCTTTGCAAAGCGGCGATGTCTTGTTGAATCTGTTGCAATTCTTCGGCTTCCAATAAATCGCTGTCCAACTCAAGGGCGGCATTGACGGCGTCGGTCAGGCTTTCGGCTTCGACTACGGCTTCGGCGCGTGCGCGTGCGGCCATGTCTTCGGCGGCGTTGCTCATGCTGTCTTTGAGCATTTGGGTAATGGTGCCGTCGTCCAAGCCGTAGGAAGGTTTGACTTCGATTTGCGCCTGTACGCCGGTGCTTTGTTCTTGGGCGGAAACGGACAGCAAGCCGTCGGCATCAACTTGGAAGGTTACGCGGATACGTGCTGCGCCTGCGGCCATCGGTGGAATGCCGCGCAGGGTAAATTTGGCCAGGCTGCGGCAGTCGGAAACAAGTTCGCGCTCGCCTTGTACGACGTGTATCGTCATGGCGGTCTGGCCGTCTTTGAAAGTGGTGAAGTCCTGCGCGCGCGCGGTAGGAATGGTGGAGTTGCGCGGGATGATTTTTTCGGCAAGGCCGCCGTAGGTCTCCAGGCCGAGTGATAAAGGTGTCACGTCCAGCAGCAGCCATTCGCCGTCGGTTTTGTTGCCGGCAAGGACATTTGCCTGTATGGCGGCACCGAGTGCAACCACTTCGTCTGGGTTGAGGTTGTTCAACGGAGTTTGTCCAAAGAAGGTGGCGACCGCTTGTTGAACGTGCAACATACGGGTCGAACCGCCGACCATAATCACGCCTTTGATATCTGCCTTGGTCACGCCTGCGTCTTTCAAAGCCTGTTTGACGGGTTCGATGGTTTTTTGTACCAAATTTTGGGTCAGATTGTGAAACTCTTGACGGGTAATGACAGTATGGACTTTATGGCCGTCTGAAAGTGTGGTTTCGATGACGGCTTCGGTTTGAGTGGTTAGTTTTTCTTTGGCGGCACGGACAAGGGAAAGCAGAAGCTGGCTGTCTTGTTCGTTGAGTTTGGAAAGGTCGTTTTGTTCGAGCAGGTGGCAGAACAAGCGATGGTCGAAGTCATCGCCGCCCAATGCGCTGTTGCCGCCGGTGGCTTTAACTTCAAACAGGCCTTTAGTCAGTTGCAATACGGATACGTCGAATGTACCGCCGCCCAGGTCGTAAACGACAAACGTGCCTTCCGAGGCATTGTCCAGCCCGTAGGCGATTGCGGCGGCGGTCGGCTCGTTGAGGAGGCGCAAGACATTCAAGCCTGCCAAACGCGCGGCATCTTTGGTGGCTTGACGTTGGGCATCGTCGAAATAGGCAGGAACGGTAATGACGGAGCCGACCAAATCGCCGCCCAATGTTTCTTCGGCGCGCAATTTGAGGGCTTTGAGGATTTCTGCCGATACTTCGATAGGCGTTTTCGCACCTTGACGGGTGTTTAATTCGACTACGCGCTCATTGGGTGTAAATTGATAGGGCAGGTATTGCGCGTCTTGCGTGAGGTCGGTAAGGGTGCGGCCGATCAGGCGTTTGGCGGAGCTGACGGTATTTAGCGGATCGGTTTTTTGGGCAGAAAGGGCGTTTTTGCCGACTTCGACTCCGCCATCCAAATAACGGACAACCGAAGGCAGGGTGGTACGGCCGTCTGAATCGGGCAGGCAGACTGCACTGCCGCTGCGTACGGTGGCCACCAAGCTGTTGGTTGTACCTAAATCAATGCCTACGGCGAGGCGGTGTTGATGGGGGGCGGCGGACATGCCGGGTTCGGAAATCTGCAAAAGAGCCATGATTGTGTGCCTTCTGATGCTGTATTTATTAGGATGGGGCAGATTTTAGCAGATTTTTGGCAGATAGTTGAGTGGTTTGCTAGGAAATAACCCTAAGGCCTAATGTTGTTTTTTAATTGAAAAGAAAGTGGATTTTGAATCCGGACTTGTATTTTTTAAGAAATGCGGATAAAATTCAGCCTCTTTGCCTTGCCTTTTACTTCGCATGGTGAAAGGCTGTTTTTAATCATCCATAAGGAGATAACATGCGTCATTACGAGATCGTGTTTATCGTTCATCCTGATCAAAGCGAGCAAGTGCCTGCTATGGTTGAGCGTTACAAAACCATGATTACTGAAGCCAACGGTAAAATCCACCGTTTGGAAGACTGGGGCCGTCGTCAATTGGCTTACCCAATCAACAAAATCCACAAAGCACACTATGTTTTGATGAATATCGAAACTACTCCTGAAGTGGTTGAAGAGTTGGAAACTGCTTTCCGCTTCAATGATGCCGTACTGCGTCACCTGACCATCAAAACAAAACACGCTGTAACTGAAGCTTCCCCAATGCTGGGCGGCGAAAAAGCAAAAAACTTGCTGAACGGTGCGGCTGAAGAAGTTGCAGCAGCCGAATAAGATTGAATAATCTGATTAAGCTTACCGCCCGTATCTTGCAGGTTCAGCCTTTGAGATATACGCCGGCAGGAATTCCTGTTTTAGATATTGTGTTGCAACATGAATCTTGGCAGGAAGAAAACGGACAGAAATGTCTGGTCAAATTTGAAATTCCTGCACGGATTTTAGGTAAGCAGGCTGAGGAATGGCAGTATCGGCAAGATGCCGTCATCGAGTCGGAAGGTTTTTTGGCGCAACGCAGCCAACGCTTCCCCAAGCCGGTACTACGCATACAGAACATTAAAGAATATAAAGGTTAAACGACAATGGCTCGTCAATCATTCAAACGTAGAAAATTCTGCCGCTTTACGGCTGAAAAAATCCAAGAAGTTGATTACAAACAAGTTGATTTGTTGAAAGACTTCATCTCTGAAAACGGCAAAATCATCCCTGCCCGCATTACTGGTACTAAAGCACACTACCAACGTCAGTTGGCTACTGCTGTGAAACGTGCCCGTTTCCTGGCTCTGTTGCCTTACACCGATCAACACAAATAATTTTGGAGTTTAAATCATGCAAATTATTCTGTTAGAAAAAATCGGCGGTCTGGGTAACTTGGGTGATATCGTTACCGTTAAAAACGGTTACGCACGCAACTTCCTGATCCCTGCCGGTAAAGCAAAACGTGCAACCGAAGCCAACATGAAAGAATTCGAAGCACGCCGTGCTGAATTGGAAGCCAAACAAGCTGAAATCTTGGCTGATGCTAAAGCCCGTCAAGAAAAACTGGAAGGCCAAACCATTACTGTTGCTCAAAAAGCCGGTGTTGATGGTCGTCTGTTCGGTTCTGTTACCAATGCTGACATCGCTGAAGCGATTGTTGCTACCGGTATCCAAGCTGCTAAAGCAAACGTACGTCTGCCTAACGGTCCTTTGAAAGCTGTTGGCGAATACGAAGTTGAAGTGGCTCTGCACACTGACGCTGTTGCTAAAATTACCGTTGCTGTTGTTGCAGCCGCTGAGTAATTGATTCATTCAAGGCCGTCTGAAAATCAAGGGTTTCCTTGAATTTCAGACGGCCTTGTTTATCTGCTTGAGCCGAAGTAAGTAAATATCGATTTGTCTATATTTTTTAAGTCTGTCTGGAAATATAGCGGAAGAGATGATGTATTGGCCGAATATTCATTCGTGTTCGGGTTTGTCGTATTATTTAGTAAAGAGATTATTTATGAATAAAATCAAAATCTTTGGGATAGGTCTGACTGCTTTGGCTTTAGCTTCATGCGGCACTCCGCAAAAGCCTGCTGTTGATACGGCAAAACCTGTCGAGCCTGTTTCCTCTGCAAAACGCCCTGTATTTGATGCAGCGGCTGAATCTGTTGCCAGCAGCGGTTTTAATGAAAACGTCAATGTTCAGCAGTTTATCCAATATGAAGTGAAAAACCGCCGTTTCAGTGCAGAAGAATTGCGTAACTTCTTCAATGGCGTGGTGTATAAAGGCAATATTATTACCATTATGTACCGCCCAAGCACTTCGCGTCCGTGGTATGAATTTCGCACCGGTAACTCCGGTGCAGCCAAATTTAACGGCGGCAGACAATTCTATGCGGCAAACCGTGCCGTAATCGATGATGTGGCGCGCAAATACGGCGTACCTGCCGAATTGATTGTGGCGATTCTCGGTATTGAAACCAATTACGGTAAAAATACGGGCAGCTTCCGCGTTGCCGATGCCTTGAGTACATTGGCCTTTGATTATCCCCGCCGTGCCGAATTTTTCCAAAACGAATTGAGCGAACTTTTGCTGATGGCAAAAGAAGAAAAAGAAAATATTTTTGACTTCAAAGGCAGCTATGCCGGCGCGATGGGCATGCCGCAATTTATGCCTTCAAGCTACCGTAAATGGGCGGTGGACTATGATGGTGATGGTCATCGCGATATTTGGAATAATGTCGGCGATGTGGCGGCTTCTGTCGCCAATTATATGAAACAGCATGGTTGGCAGACCGGCGGTAAGATGGTTGTGCCGGTAAGTCTGACGATTACCCCGCACTTGCAGGCGATTATCGATGAGAAAACTGCCTTGACGCGCACTGTCGCAGATTTCAAAGCTTTGGGTGTCGTGCCTCAAGCTGCTGTTGCGGATAATGAAAAGGCTGTATTGTATGCTTTGGAAACCAGCCCGGGCGTATTTGAATACTATTTGGGCCTGAATAATTTCTACACAGTATGGCAATACAACCACAGCCGCATGTATGTAACAGCGGTACGCGATATTGCGAATGCAATCAATAACAATGGCCTGTAAGCTATAAGAAAACCACCCTTTGGGGTGGTTTTTAAATATCGAGGATTTGTAAAGGGGGTTAAGCTATCAGTCTGATT
Source organism: Neisseria perflava (assembly GCF_002863305.2). Classification (NCBI taxonomy): domain Bacteria; kingdom Pseudomonadati; phylum Pseudomonadota; class Betaproteobacteria; order Neisseriales; family Neisseriaceae; genus Neisseria; species Neisseria perflava. The sequence goes on along the minus strand of NZ_CP136962.1, from coordinate 1,493,498 downwards.
TTCATGGCGTAACGTTTTTTGCTGTGTCCTGAAACAAACTGTCCTCCTCGGGCAGGGGATAAAAACGCATTGCCTTCTGCGGTTGGCTCTGCACAAGTATATTGACCGTTTCGATCGCTCCAAAGGGCATACACAGGTAGATTGTGGGTGCGGATATCCAGTTTCAAGCCGTCAAATGCAACGTGTGCATCCTGGTCGGAGGAAACAAATTCGGTATGGGAGATATAGTCGGCATCGTATGGCGCGCCGTTGAAATCAAATTGTGTGCCGGCGGCGGTAAAGTAGGGGTGGAATCCCGGGGAAGTGCGGACGGGTGATTCGCCGTAATTGCAGACAGTTAGGATGGCGATGGCTTCATTTTCGTTAGGCAGACTGTAATCAAGCAACCATTCGACGTGTTCATAGCCTTTTTCTGTGCTGATTAATTTCAAGCCGATATCCGATTCATTTTGATGGCGGATTTCCCAGTCTGAAGTTCTGCCGAAACCATGTTGGGCCAGATGATTTTTGCTGTCCGGTCCGAATTGGGGTAAGCAAACGTGCATGCCACCGCGTAATTTTGTGTCATTAGCGACTTGGACGCTGGTTTTCGGAAATAAGACTTCCCGTCCTTTTAGAATCAGGGAATCAATATATCCGCCCATTGTGTTGACTTGCATAGTGGCTGATTTATTGTGTAGTATGATTTCAGTCATAATGATTTGAGTTTCAAATTGTTTATCATTTGTGTAGCATTCTAACATTGCAATGACATGCTGTCGCTGTCGGCTTGATAGAAAATCCTTAATAAAAATCAAAAAAATGCTAGAATATATGCCATTTTCTGAGGCTGTCTGAAAAGCGGATCATTCTTTTCAGACGGCCTTCCAATTTATTTCCCGTAGAGAAACAACATGGCTTATCAAGTTCTTGCACGAAAATGGCGCCCGAAAACCTTTGCCGATTTGGTCGGTCAGGAACACGTCGTCAAAGCCCTGCGCAATGCGCTGGACGAAGGCCGTCTGCACCATGCCTATCTGCTGACAGGGACACGCGGTGTGGGTAAGACCACGATTGCCAGGATTTTGGCCAAGAGCCTGAACTGCGAAAATGCCGTGCATGGCGAGCCGTGCGGTCAGTGTGAGAGCTGTACGCAAATCGACAGCGGTCGTTATGTGGATTTATTGGAAATCGACGCGGCATCAAATACCGGTATCGACAATATCCGCGAAGTGTTGGAAAACGCGCAATATGCGCCGACAGCGGGTAAATACAAAGTCTATATCATCGACGAAGTGCATATGCTTTCCAAAAGCGCGTTCAATGCCATGCTGAAGACTTTGGAAGAGCCACCTGAACATGTCAAATTTATTTTAGCGACCACCGATCCGCACAAAGTCCCCATTACCGTATTGAGCCGCTGTTTGCAGTTTGTTTTGCGCAACATGACAACCCAGCAGGTTGCAGAGCATTTGGCACATGTTTTGGACCGTGAAAACGTTCCTTATCAGCCGCAGGCCTTGCAGCTTTTAGGGCGTGCCGCCGCCGGCTCGATGCGCGATGCGTTGAGCCTTTTGGATCAGGCGATTGCCATGGGTTCGGGTAAAGTGGCCGAACAAGATGTCCGCCAGATGATCGGAGCGGTCGATAAACAATACTTGTTTGAATTGCTTGAAGGAATCATCAATCAAAACGGTGAGGCCTTGCTGGAAAAAGCTCAGGAAATGTCCGCCAGAGCGATTGGTTTTGACAGCGCATTGGCAGAGTTGGCCATGCTGTTGCAGCGTTTGGCTTTGATTCAAACCATTCCTTCCGCCTTGGCAAATGACGACCCTGAACGTGAAACCTTGCTTCGTTTAAGTCAGGCCTTGAGTGGCGAGCAGATTCAGCTTTATTATCAATGTGCTATTCATGGCAAACAGGATTTGCCGCTGGCTCCGGACGAATATGCCGGTTTTGTCATGACGCTTTTGCGCATGCTTGCATTTGCGCCGTTGGCCGCTTCGGGTTGCGATACGCAAAGTCAGATTGAACACACGGATTTGCATTCCGACCATCAGAAAGCTGAGGCTGAAAAAAAGCCTTTTCAGCTGCCGAAATCTGAGCCGATAGCAGCATCGGCGGTTGAGAAAGAGGCTGTTCCGAGCAAACAAGATACCGTTGAAAGGCCGTCTGAAGAAACAGTTCAGCTTGTTCAGCAACAACAGGCGGATGTACCGCCTTGGGAGGAAATGCCGAGCCACGTATCGGCTGAGCCGCCTCAAATTCAAGCGACGCAGAAGCAAGAAACTGCGGAACCATTGCCTGTTGCAAAAGTTCAGACGCCCCCTGAGCCGGAAACATATCCGCACATGGATGAGGAAATTCCGCCTCCGTATTTTGATGAAGCATATGCATATGAAGATTCACACCGTGCTGATGTAATGGAAGTACCGCAGCCGGTTGCATCTGCTGAGTCTGAAGAAGAGGAGGGAGATGAAGAAGAGCTTCAGTTCGCTCCCTTGCCTGAGTTTAAAACAGAGAATTGGCATAGCATTATCGAACGCTTCGCCCGTAAATTAGGCGCGGCGCAGATGTTGGCGCAAAATGCGGCATGGACGAGTTATGATGCGGAAGCAGGTTTAATCATGCTGTCGTTGACGGATGAGGCCAAAGCCACTGCCAATAAAGAGCGCTTGGATAAAATCTGCCAGACGTTGAGCGAGGCCTATCATCTTGGCAATTTAAGGCTGCAAACCGAGCCTTGGCAAGATGATAAAGGCTGGGAAACGCCGGTGATGCGCCGTAAACGTATTCAAGAAGAAGGGCGGCAGCAGGCGCAAGATTTGCTGGAAGCGGATACGACGGCGCAGAAAATCTTGCAAACCTTTGAAGCGCAATGGCTGCCGGATTCTTTAGAATTGGCAGGACATTCTTAACATACTGATATACAAGGCCGTCTGAAAGGCAATAGCGTTTTCAGACGGCACGAGTGAAACCCATTTATTCAAACCCATAGGAGTAAAACATGTTTGGAAAAGCCGGATTAGGCGGCCTGATGAAACAGGCCCAACAAATGCAGGAAAACATGAAAAAGGCACAAGCCAAGTTGGCTGAAACCGAAGTTGAAGGTGAAGCAGGCAATGGTTTGGTGAAAGTCGTGATGACCTGTTCCCACGTTGTCCGCAAACTTGAAATCAGCCCTGATTTGATTCAAGAGGCTGCTGACGATAAAGAAATGCTGGAAGATTTGGTATTGGCCGCCATCAATGCCACTTCTGAAAAAGCCGAAGAAACCACCAATAAAACCATGGGCGCATTCACCCAAGGCCTGCCAGCAGGCATGGGCGATTTCTTCCGTTGATTTAAAATCAATAAAAGGCCGTCTGAAGCCAGATTTGGGTTTCAGATGGCCTTTTTTATTATGAGGATTCAGGGCTTTCTTTGGGGAAGAACAATCGTTCTTTATTGATGTAAAAAAGCCTGAACAGAAGTTCAGGCTTTTAAAATTTGGCTCCCCGACCTGGGCTCGAACCAGGGACCTGCGGATTAACAGTCCGTCGCTCTACCGACTGAGCTATCGGGGAATGGGGCGTATTATAATGGCTGGAAAAAATGTGTCAATCCATATTTTCAAGAAAATGGTGCAAAATATTTCAAATGTTTGAATGTTAAAAATATTTTGTAATCAAGTTTCACAGGCTTTCAGCCGTTTCAGACGGCCTTTAGTATTTGGCGTTAACCAATTTGCCGTTTTGGAACACTTGCTGCTGCATCACGGTGCCGTTGTAGGCGTAAGTGGTCAGCGAGCCGTTGCTTGGCGTGGCGCGGAACTGCATCAGCTGGTTGCGGCTGAGGACGTAGGGGTCCGTGCGTTTTTGGCTGTTGTCGCTGTAAAAGTCTTGGACGACGTATTCGTTGTTGCGTTTGCTGATCAGTTGGCGATGGAAGCCGCCTTTGACTGCGCTGTTGCTGGGTGTGCCGTGTGCATCAAAATAGGTCACGATTTGTTCTTCTGAGATACGGATGCCGTCTGAATCCGTGCCTTTGGTGGTTTTGGTTTTATCCAAGCCGACAGGGATGTTGATGGATGTACCCAGGCCGACGTGGCGGCCGATGCCGGTGCCGACACCTAAGCCGACGGAAACACCTGGCGTGCCGACTGTACATGCGCTGAGTGAAGCGGCCAAAAGGACAGGTAAGAGAACTTTTTTCATAATGTGTATCCTTGTAATAAGAAATGTTTGTAATGTTGGAAGTATAGTATTTTTGCGGGGTGGCTGGTGTTAGTATTGGTAAAAGGACGCAATGCCGTCTGAAAAACAAGATAGAAACGGATATATCATTCTGGTGTAGAATGTGCCGGAATAATGATTTAATAAGAATGTGAATGAATAATGAAAACTTTAAAATTTACGAAGATGCACGGCTTGGGCAATGATTTTATGGTGGTCAATGCCATCGAGCAGGACTTTGATCCGTTGGCTGTGCCGCTTGCCCAATGGGCAGACCGCTATCGCGGCGTGGGATTTGATCAGTTTTTGGTGGTGGAGAAGCCTTCTTCTGATGCGGTCGATTTTCGGTATCGTATTTTCAATGCGGATGGTCGGGAAGTAGAGCAGTGCGGCAATGGTGCGCGTTGTTTTGCGCGTTTTGTCGCGGATAAGGGTTTGACGGATAAAACGGAAATTTTGGTTGAAACGGCCAAAGGGATTATTGTGCCGAAGCTGTTGGATAACGGTTTGGTTACCGTCAATATGGGTAAACCGCGTTTCATGCCGTCTGAAATTCCGTTTGTGCCTGCACATGGTGAAAATGAAGATGCGCTGACACATATTGTCTTGGTCGGTTTGGAGTCTGTACCGGTAAGCTGTGTGAATATGGGTAATCCGCATGCGGTAATTTTGGTTGATAATGTTGAAACCGCACCGGTGGAGCATTGGGGCGGCGCTATTGAATCGCACGAGCAGTTTCCTGAACGGGTCAATGTCGGCTTTTTGCAGGTTGAAGATGAGTTGTCAGTCCGCCTGCGCGTGTTTGAACGCGGGGTGGGGGAAACTCAGGCTTGCGGCACTGGAGCGTGTGCGGCCGTGGTGGCAGGCGTGCGCAATGGCTTGCTGAAAGCGGGTGCGCCTGTGCGTGTTACTCTGCCTGGGGGCGAACTGTTTATCAGTTGGGAAGAAGGCGGCGATGTGCAAATGACCGGCCCTGCTGAAACCGTTTTTGAAGGCGAGTTGCAGTATTCATGATGGTTTCTTTGGATTTTTGGTTTGCCGTCGCGTATGCTGCGGTATCGTTGGCATTTATTTTTCGCGCACAGCGGTTTCAATGGCTTTGGGCTACGGTGTTGTTGTGGCTGGGGATTTCGGCACTGGGCGCACGCTTGTTGCCTGGAATGTGGGGCTTTACGCATACAGGCCCTTTGTTCATCCCTCATTTTTATCTGACAATCGCCAGTATTTTCTTCTTTATCGATGACTGCAGTAAAACGGAAGACAAAAAGTTTTGGTCGGCAGGCGAATATGCCGGTTTGACCTTATTTGCGGTTTCCAATGTCGTCATGACTTTGGCTTTTGTTTTCTTGGCAGGCGTGGTTTATTTCATCTTGCCGCTGGCAGGCTCGGTTTTTGCATGGGCGGCCTTGCTGAAAATTTATGCTTTGAAACCCATTTATTGGTTTGCATTGCAGGGCGTGTTGATGCTGGTGTTTTATCTGCACCGTGTGGTTGTTTGCAAGCAGCCTGCCTCTCTTTTCAGTATGCGGCAGATGTGGGCAGGCTGGATGGTTGCCGTCGTGATGCAGGCTGTGGTTGCTGTTGCATTGATTTTTGAGCGAAGTGGATATTGACCGCGCTTGAACCAAAAGTTATAAAGAAAGAAATTTTCGATATTGGTTTTTCAGACGGCCTGAGTTTAATATGCAGGCTGTATTACATCTAAATCAGGAGCAGGAAATGAAAATTGCAAATAATATTACCGAGCTGATCGGCAACACACCTCTGGTGAAACTGAACCGCCTGACCGAAGGTTTAAAAGCACAAATCGCCGTTAAACTTGAATTTTTCAATCCGGGCAGCAGCGTAAAAGACCGTATTGCCGAAGCCATGATTGAAGCGGCCGAGCAAGCCGGTAAAATCAATAAAGATACCGTTATCGTTGAGGCGACCAGCGGTAATACCGGTATCGGTTTGGCAATGGTGTGTGCGGCCCGCGGTTATAAATTGGCGATTACTATGCCTGAAAGCATGAGTAAAGAACGCAAAATGCTGTTGCGTGCATTCGGTGCAGAGCTGATTTTGACACCGGCTGCCGAAGGTATGGCAGGCGCTATCGCTAAAGCCCAGTCTTTGGTGGACGAACATCCAGATACTTACTTTATGCCGCGCCAATTTGATAACGAGGCTAATCCTGAAGTTCACCGCAAAACCACTGCCGAAGAAATTTGGCGTGATACAGACGGCCAAGTTGATATTTTCGTGGCCGGTGTAGGTACGGGCGGTACAATTACCGGCGTGGGCGAAGTGTTGAAAAAATACAAACCCGAAGTTCAAATCGTGGCTGTCGAGCCTGAAGCTTCCCCAGTATTGAGCGGTGGCGAGAAAGGACCGCATCCGATTCAAGGTTTGGGTGCAGGCTTTATCCCCAGCGTTTTGAATACGACTGTTTACGACAGCATTTCCAAAGTACCTAACGAGGCAGCGTTTGAAACTGCGCGCGCTATGGCTGAAAAAGAAGGCATTTTGGTAGGCATTTCTTCCGGTGCTGCGGTATGGAGCGCATTGCAATTGGCCAAAAAACCTGAAAACGAAGGCAAGCTGATTGTTGTCTTGTTGCCATCGTATGGCGAACGCTATCTTTCTACGCCTCTGTTTGCCGATTTGGCATAATATAGGATTGTTGTTAAAAGGCCGTTTTCAGACGGCCTTTTTTGCGTATGGGCTTGAGATATCGTATGAAATCTGTTGTAATTCAGTTAATCTGTTTTAAATACCGTTATTCAAAAGTTGGTTTCTTCAACGAATCATGCTTATAATGCGCATTATGAAAAAATACATTCTTCCTATCCTTGCCGTAGCGGTACTTGCCGGTTGTGAATCGATTTATGTTCCAACATTGAAAGAAGTGCCAGTTCGACCAACCAATGTCAAAAAGCCTAAGGCTGATTCACAAGTTTCAGCCAGCGGTTATCATTTGGCTCCTTCGCATTGGGCAGATGTTTCCAAGATTCATGATGAAGCACGTCGCTTGAGTACCCAAGTGAGCCAAGGTAGTCTGACCAAAGTTCAGGCTGCACAATATTTGAACCGCTTCCGTATCCAACAAGTGGGACGCAACTCTGTCGATGACAGTATGTACGAAGTTTATCTGCGTTCTGCCGTTGACAGCCAACGTGGTGAAATTACTACCGAGCAATCCAAACAGTACATCCAAGGTGCTTTGCGCGGTTGGCAGCAACGTTGGAAAAACATGGATACCAAGCCAAGCAATCCTGCGTTTACCAACTTCCTGATGGAAGTTATGGGTATGCAGCCTTTGAAATAAAAAAGTCATAAACCGAGAAGGCCATCTGAATATTCAGACGGCCTTCTTTTTATATGTATGTGTGTCGTTGAATTCTATTTAATATTATGTTTTTAAAATTTCAAAACAAACAACAGCGTTTTTTCTATTTATTGACTACGGCTGTTTTTATTTCAGTCGTTATGGTTATATGGTCTTATGCATGGTCGAAATATTTTGATTTAGGAGCGAATGAGTCAAGAGAGGCTGTAGAAATTGCAGGATTGAGTCTGTTATTGCAGTTTTTTTTATGCCTACCCTATTTTTGTTTCAAGAGATATATTTTTACTTCTCTTGCGATTACATCGATTATTAATGGAGTATATCTGTATTTGTATTGGATGTCTTCTACGCCTCCCTGTTGCGGAGATATGGGGCAGGGTTTGATGACTATGCTGTATATGTTTATTTCAGGTATATATTTCGTTGTTTCATGTGGGATTATTATTGACTATTTGTATTCTAAGAAGGTTCAAAAAAATAGGAAGTCATCATAAGTTGAGATATGATGGAGAAAAGGCCGTCTGAAATCTAGATTTTAGGTTTCAGACGGCCTTTTATTTTGCTGTATTGTAAACGTTGTTTGCCGATGCAACACAAGTCTGTCTGTTCTAGTGGTGCACGATATCGCCAGTAATAAACCTATAAGGTTTTTCGAAGTGAAATTCTTACACTGTGAGAGCTAAGGTCAGGGATTTACCCTGGCTGTTGTTAAGGTAGGCTGAAAGTGCAGAGTGGTTTTTCATAGGCGATTTAGGTGTATTTGAAGAAAAAGTGTGTCCGACTTGTGGTCGGTGCATGTTGTTAAGAACCAAACAGCTTGTCAGCCGCTTGACGGGCTTTTTCTTGAATATCTTCGGTCAGATAGTTTTTCATCTGAGAATAAACCAGCGCAATGACGGCAATGTCATCGCTGAAGCCAAATGGAATCAGAAGGTCGGGAATGCTGTCGATAGGGCTGAGGAAATAAACCAGTGCGCCGACAATAATCATTTTGGCCCGTTTGGGCGTGTGTTCGGATTCCCAAAGGTAATAAAGTGCATAAAGTTGACGGACGACAGGTTTGCCCAGACGGCCGGCAAAGCGTCCGAGTTTTTTCATAAAGCTGGATGTGTCTAAGTTTCGACGGCGGAAGGAAGGGATGTAGTCTTTCGGATCGGGTGTGTTTTGATGAGGGGAGTGTGTCATGATGCAGCTTCCTTATAAGGTATGGAAACATTGTTGGTATTTCACTGTATTTTAATCCATCTAGGGATAGATGAAATGTCTTTGAATGTATAACTATGTAAGAGTAGTGGTGATAATGCAATGATAATAAGTTAAGAATGGCTTATGCCTTTGTAAAGATTAGGTATCAAGAGTGAGAATTTATCTCACAATAGATACAATTCTCAAACAATAATGATGTTATCGTAAGTGCTTTGATGGGGAGATGGCTTAATTGCAGGAAAGTAACAAAAAAGGCTAGCCACGCAAAAAAAAATCTAAGAATGATTGTTTGATTTTATTAGTCTTTTGGTAAAAATCATTAGAGCATTCATAAATTGCACTGTTCAAAATGAGATAAAACAGGTAAATTATGGTTTATGTAGCTTATTGTAGTGCTGAGCTATAGGTTTTGAGCTGATAATAAATCTAGAGGAACTGACCATGTCCGCCAAATCACGCCCGGTATTTTTGGAAATTCCGAATATCCGATTGCCCATACCGGGGATTGTATCTATTCTTCACCGTATCAGCGGCGTCGGCTTGTTTGTGATGCTGCCTGTTCTCTTGTATTTCTTCTCTGGAACGCTGGATCGCGAAGCGTCGTTTGAAGCATATCGTTCTGCTATCTCCAATCCGTTTGTGAAGCTGATCCTTATCGGTCTGTTGTGGGCATATCTGCACCACTTTTTCGCCGGTATCCGCTTTCTGTTTTTGGATGTACACAAAGGCTTGGAATTAAATACTGCCCGTGCTACTGCTAAAGTTGTATTTGCTTCTGCTTTGATTCTGACCGTCGTTTTGGGAGCTTTGTTATGGTAGAACGTAAATTGACAGGTGCGCATTACGGTTTGCGCGATTGGGCAATGCAACGTGCAACTGCGGTCATCATGTTGGTGTACACCGTGGTTCTTTTGGTTGTTTTGTTTACGTTACCTAAAGAGTATTCGGCATGGCAGGCATTTTTTGATCAAACTTGGGTAAAAGTATTTACCCAAGTGAGCTTCTTGGCCGTATTCCTGCATGCATGGGTAGGTATCCGCGATTTGTGGATGGACTACATTAAGCCTTTCGGCCTGCGTTTGTTTTTACAAGTTGCCACCATCGTTTGGTTGGTAGGCTGCTTGGTGTATTCAGTTAAAGTAATTTGGGGGTAAATATGAGTTTTCCTGTTCGCAAGTTTGATGCCGTGATTGTTGGCGGTGGTGGTGCAGGTTTACGCGCAGCCCTCCAATTGTCTAAATCCGGCCTGAATTGTGCTGTTTTGTCTAAAGTGTTCCCAACCCGTTCTCATACTGTAGCGGCTCAAGGTGGTATTTCTGCTTCATTGGGTAATGTGCAGGAAGACCGTTGGGATTGGCACATGTACGATACCGTAAAAGGTTCCGACTGGTTGGGTGACCAAGATGCGATTGAGTTTATGTGTCGCGCCGCGCCTGAAGCCGTAATTGAGTTGGAGCACATGGGTATGCCTTTTGACCGTGTGGAAAGTGGCAAAATCTACCAACGTCCTTTCGGCGGTCATACTGCCGAACACGGTAAACGTGCGGTAGAACGTGCATGTGCAGTTGCCGACCGTACCGGCCATGCGATGTTGCATACTTTGTACCAACAAAACGTCCGTGCCAATACACAATTCTTTGTGGAGTGGACGGCGCAAGATTTGATTCGTGATGAAAACGGCGACGTCGTCGGTGTAACCGCCATGGAAATGGAAACCGGCGAAGTTTATATTTTCCACGCTAAAGCTGTGATGTTTGCTACCGGTGGTGGCGGTCGTATTTATGCTTCTTCTACCAATGCTTATATGAATACCGGTGATGGTTTGGGCATTTGTGCCCGTGCAGGTATTCCGTTGGAAGACATGGAATTCTGGCAATTCCACCCGACCGGTGTAGCCGGTGCCGGTGTATTGATCACCGAGGGTGTACGCGGTGAGGGCGGTATTCTGTTAAATGCCGACGGCGAACGCTTTATGGAACGTTACGCTCCAACCGTAAAAGACTTGGCTTCCCGTGACGTGGTTTCCCGTGCGATGGCGATGGAAATCTACGAAGGTCGCGGCTGCGGTAAAAACAAAGACCACGTATTGCTGAAAATTGACCATATCGGTGCAGAAAAAATTATGGAAAAACTGCCGGGCATCCGCGAGATTTCCATTCAGTTTGCTGGTATTGACCCGATTAAAGACCCGATTCCTGTTGTGCCGACTACCCACTACATGATGGGCGGTATTCCGACCAACTACCACGGCGAAGTTGTTGTTCCGCAAGGTGAAGATTACGAAGTGCCTGTAAAAGGCCTGTATGCAGCAGGTGAGTGCGCTTGTGCTTCCGTACACGGTGCGAACCGCTTGGGTACCAACTCCCTGTTGGACTTGGTGGTATTCGGTAAAGCTGCCGGCGACAGTATGATTAAATTCATCAAAGAGCAAAGCGACTGGAAACCTCTGCCTGCTAATGCCGGTGAATTGACCCGCCAACGTATCGAGCGTTTGGACAACCAAACCGATGGTGAAAACGTTGATGCATTGCGTCGCGAACTGCAACGCTCCGTACAACTGCATGCCGGTGTGTTCCGTACCGATGAGATTCTGAGCAAAGGCGTTCGAGAAATCATGGAGATTGCCGAGCGCGTGAAACGTACTGAAATCAAAGACAAGAGCAAAGTATGGAATACCGCGCGTATCGAAGCTTTGGAATTGGATAATCTGATTGAAGTAGCGAAAGCGACTTTGGTGTCTGCCGAAGCACGTAAAGAATCGCGTGGCGCACACGCTTCAGACGACCATCCTGAGCGCGATGACGAAAACTGGATGAAACATACCCTGTATCATTCAGATACCAATACTTTGTCTTACAAACCGGTACATACCAAGCCTTTGAGCGTGGAATACATCAAACCGGCTAAACGCGTTTATTGATGAGTTTTCAGACGGCCTTTACCTTAAAGGCCGTCTGAAACCTAACCATACCCACATTGAACTGCTTGAATTCATAATACAAAATCATTGAGCAGTTTATGAGAAAAGGAACACTTCTCATGGAAAAAATGAGTTTTGAAATTTACCGTTACAACCCGGACGTTGATGCCAAACCTTATATGCAACGTTACGAGTTGGAATTGGAACCAACCGACGTTAAGCTTTTGGACGCTTTAGTGCGCCTGAAAGCACAAGACGATACATTGTCTTTCCGCCGTTCTTGCCGCGAAGGTATTTGCGGTTCTGACGGTATGAACATCAACGGTAAAAACGGCTTGGCATGTCTGACTGATTTGCGCAGCCTGAAACAGCCGGTCAAAATCCGTCCTTTGCCGGGTCTGCCTGTTATCCGCGACCTGATTGTGGACATGACCCAATTCTTCAAACAGTATCATTCCATCAAACCTTATGTTGTCAACGACAATCCGATTGATGCGGACAAAGAGCGTTTGCAAACTCAGGAAGAGCGTAAAGAGTTGGACGGTTTGTACGAATGTATTTTGTGTGCCTGCTGCTCGACTGCCTGCCCGTCATTCTGGTGGAATCCTGATAAATTCGTCGGTCCGTCCGGTTTGCTGAATGCTTACCGCTTCATTGCGGACAGCCGCGATACCATCACTAATGAGCGTTTGGACAATTTGAACGACCCATACCGTTTGTTCCGTTGTCACACCATTATGAACTGCGTAGACGTATGTCCTAAACACTTGAATCCGACCCGAGCCATCGGTAAGATTAAAGAGATTATGTTGAAACGAGCCGTTTAAGAAATGATGGTTTTTGACGATATTGCCAAACGGAAAATCCGTTTTCAAACCCGCCGGGGATTGTTGGAATTAGACTTAATCTTTGGTAGGTTTATGGAAAAAGAATTCGAGCACCTGAGTGATCAGGAGTTGTCCGAATTTTCCGAAATCCTCGAATTTCAAGACCAAGAGTTGCTTGCCTTGATTAACGGACATTCGGCGACGGACAAGAAACACCTGATTCCCATGCTTGAAAAAATCAGACAGGCATGACGTGTTATAGAGCTTGTTTGCGATGCCGATCCGAACAAGCTCTTTCCATACTGAGGCCGTCTGAAAAAAAGGACCGTGCCGCTTGGGCGGCAACGAAAGCCCCAACTTACAAAGGAGTTTAAGAATGTCTAAATCAGTCAAGCTCACCACCCCAAATCAAGAGACCTTGGAACTGCCAGTATTGGAAGCAAGTATCGGCCATGATGTGGTTGATATTCGTACTTTGACTAAAAATACAGGTCTGTTTTCCTTCGACCCCGGATTCGTGTCAACTGCAAGTTGCGAATCCAAAATCACTTATATTGATGGCGATGAAGGTCTGTTGTATTACCGTGGTTATCCTATCGAGCAGCTGGCCGAAAAATCCGATTACTTGGAAGTTTGCTATCTGTTGATTTACGGCGAACTGCCTACCTCTGAACAGAAAAAAGAATTTGATGCCACAGTGGGTCGCCATACTATGCTGCATGAACAGCTGACTTGGTTCTTCCGCGGTTTCCGTCGCGATGCGCATCCGATGGCGATGATGGTGGGTGTGGTTGGCGCGCTGTCTGCGTTTTATCAAGACAGCTTGGATATTACCAATCCTGAACACCGCAAAATTGCAATTTACCGCTTAATCTCCAAAATTCCGACAATTGCGGCAATGTGTTACCGTTATTCCAACGGTCTGCCGTTCAATTATCCAAAAAATAACCTTTCCTATGCTGAAAACTTCTTGCACATGATGTTCGCAACACCATGTGAAGAATACAAACCTAATCCAGTATTGGCTCGCGCGCTTGACCGCATCTTTATTTTGCATGCCGACCACGAGCAAAACGCCTCTACTTCGACTGTACGTTTGGCCGGCTCTTCTGGTGCAAATCCATTTGCCTGTATCGCTGCCGGTATCGCCTGTCTGTGGGGTGCCTCACACGGCGGTGCAAACGAAGCTGTGTTGAAGATGCTGGACGAAATCGGCGATGTGTCTAATGTTGCTGCATACATGGAAGGTGTGAAACAACGCAAATACCGTCTGATGGGCTTTGGTCACCGCGTATACCGCAATATGGACCCACGAGCCAACATCATGCGCGAAACCTGTTATGAAGTCTTGAAAGAATTGGGCTTGGAAGACAGTCCTAAATTCAAGCTGGCGATGGAATTGGAACAAATTGCACTGAAAGATCCATTCTTTGTTGAGCGCAAGCTGTATCCAAATGTCGATTTCTACTCCGGTATCGTCTTGTCCGCATTGGGCATTCCAACTGAAATGTTTACCGTTATCTTCGCATTGTCGCGCAGTGTAGGTTGGATTTCTCATTGGCATGAAATGATTAGCGATCCAGCACTGAAAATCGGTCGCCCACGTCAACTGTATACCGGTGCAGAACGTCGCGATTACGTTCCGGTAGATAAACGCTAATAGATAATACATTAATATATTGTTGAAAAGTCGTTTGAAAAAATCGAATTGCCGTTTTCAATGAGGTTGGTCGTAATTAATTAAGTTGATAGCAGGTAATTTGATTTGAAATAGGGTAGAATAAAGTGTCATTTCAGACGGCCTGAATTCCGTTCGGAGAACACGGGATTCTACCCTTTGTTTATATTTTAAAGAAAAGAGCTCACGCCATGATGGACGAAAAACTCAATTTCTCTTATCTGTTTGGTTCTAATGCGCCATACATCGAGGAGTTGTATGAAAAGTTTCTGGATAATCCGGAATCTGTCGATGAAAAATGGAAACAGTACTTTACCGATTTGAGTAAACAGCCGGGCGCAGTCGCTGTCGATGTTGCCCATACACCGATTCGTGAATCATTTGCCACTTTGGCTAAAAAGAAAATTGCCGCAGCCGTCGCAGGCGGTGTGGATGAGGCAATGATGAAAAAGCAAGTCAGCGTTTTGCGACTGATTTCTGCCTATCGTATCCAAGGCGTGGGTGCAGCCCAACTTGATCCGCTCAAACGTATTCCTCCTCAAAATATCGAAGCTCTCGATCCTAAATTCCACGGTCTGTCAGATGCCGATATGGCGCTTCAGTTCAATATGGGCGAGGGCGATTTTTCCGGTCAGAGCAAACTGCCTCTGTCCCAAATCATCAGTAACCTCAAACAAACCTACTGCGGCCATATCGCGGTAGAGTACATCTACATTCCAAATACCGAAGAGCGTCGCTGGGTTCGCAATTATTTTGAAAGCGTACTGTCTACGCCAAGCTACAACGTTGAACAAAAACGCCGTATCTTGAAAGAAATGACTGCCGCCGAAACTCTGGAACGCTACCTGCATACCAAATATGTCGGCCAAAAACGCTTTGGTGTAGAAGGCGGCGAAAGCGCGATTGCCGGTTTGAACTACCTGATTCAAAACGCCGGTAAAGACGGCGTGGAAGAAGTCATCATCGGTATGGCACACCGTGGCCGTCTGAATGTTTTGGTTAACATTTTGGGCAAAAAACCGGCTGATCTGTTTGCCGAATTTGAAGGCCGTGCTGAAATCAAATTGCCTAGCGGTGACGTGAAATACCACATGGGCTTTAGCTCCGACATTGCTACGCCGCACGGCCCGATGCACGTTTCTTTGGCATTCAACCCGTCACACTTGGAAATCGTTAACCCAGTAGTAGAAGGTTCTGCACGCGCCAAACAAAAACGTTTGGGCGAAAACGGCCGCGATAAAGTCTTGCCGGTATTGATTCACGGTGACTCCGCATTTATCGGTTTGGGTGTTAACCAAGCAACATTCAACCTGTCTAAAACACGCGGCTATACCACCGGCGGTACTGTTCACATCGTGATCAACAACCAAATCGGCTTTACCACTTCCGATACCCGCGATACCCGTTCTACCGTACACTGTACCGATATCGCGAAAATGGTTTCCGCTCCGGTTATCCACGTGAACGGCGATGACCCTGAACGCGTTTGCTTTGCTATCCAAGCCGCTTTGGATTACCGCAAAAAATTCCATAAAGACATCGTGGTCGACGTTGTCTGCTACCGTAAATGGGGCCACAACGAGGGCGATGATCCAACCCTGACCCAACCGATGATGTACAAAAAAGTATCGCAACACCCGGGTGCGCGTGCTTTGTACACCGAACAACTGATTGCCGAAGGCGTGGTAACCCAAGCTGAGGCTGACGGTTACATCCAAGCCTACCGTGATGCTTTGGACAAAGGCGAACATGTTGAACAAACAACTTTGAGCAACTTCCAACGCACACAAATCGACTGGAGCAAATACCAAGGCAAAGATTGGCGCGAAAAAATCGAAACCGGTTTGCCTGCCGCCGACATTGAGCGTCTTACTGAGAAATTCACCGCCGTACCGGAAGGCTTTGCCCTGCATTCGACTGCAAAACGTGTGATCGAAGCGCGTAAAGCCATGGCATCCGGCAAACAAGCCATCGACTGGGGTATGGCCGAAACCCTCGCATACGCAAGCCTGCTGACCAAAGGTCATGGCGTGCGTATCTCCGGTGAGGACTCCGGCCGCGGTACATTCTCACACCGTCATGCAGTATTGCACGATCAAAAACGCGAAAAATGGGACGACGGTACTTATGTTCCTCTGCGCAACATGGGCGAAGGCTTGGGCGAGTTCCTGGTTATCGACTCTATCTTGAACGAAGAAGCCGTGATGGCGTTCGAGTACGGCTTTGCCTGCTCCGCACCTGACAAGCTGACCATTTGGGAAGCTCAATTCGGTGACTTCGCCAACGGCGCGCAAGTGACTATTGATCAATTCCTGTCTTCAGGTGAAACCAAATGGGGTCGTTTGTGCGGCCTGACCACCATCCTGCCGCACGGCTACGACGGTCAAGGCCCTGAGCACTCTTCTGCACGCGTGGAACGTTGGTTGCAACTGTGTTCTGAGAACAATATGCAAGTCATCATGCCGTCTGAAGCGTCGCAAATGTTCCATCTCTTGCAACGTCAAGTCTTGGGTTCATACCGCAAACCGCTGGTGATTTTCATGTCCAAACGCCTGTTGCGCTTCAAAGGTGCAATGAGCCCGCTGGAAAACTTCACCGAAGGTTCGACTTTCCGTCCGGTTATCGGCGATACCGCAGAACGTGCAAGCAACGACAGCGTGAAACGCGTAGTATTGTGTGCTGGTCAGGTTTATTATGACTTGGAAGCTGGCCGTGCCGAGCGTAAACTGGAAGATGATGTTGCTATCGTCCGCGTTGAGCAGCTGTATCCATTCCCATACGAGGAGGTTAAAGCTGAGCTGGCGAAATATCCGAACGCAAAATCTGTGGTTTGGGCACAAGAAGAGCCGAAAAACCAAGGCGCGTTCTACCAAATCCGCCACCGCATCGAAGACGTTATCAGCGAAGAGCAAAAACTGTCTTATGCCGGTCGTCCAAGCAGCGCATCACCTGCAGTGGGCTACTCAAGCAAACACATTGCTCAATTGAAACAATTGGTTGAAGACGCTTTGGCATTGTAAACCAAGTAGCATTCCGTCTGAGTCTGCTCAGGCGGAATACCCATATGCAGAATTAAAAACACACAACAGGCCGTCTGAAAGGGCCATTGGAGACACAAAATGATTATTGATGTAAAAGTACCTATGCTGTCTGAAAGCGTATCTGAAGGCACGCTCTTGGAATGGAAGAAAAAAGTTGGCGAAGCCGTTGCCCGTGACGAAATCCTGATCGATATCGAAACTGACAAAGTGGTTTTGGAAGTACCTTCTCCACAAGCCGGCGTATTGGTTGAAATCGTAGCTCAAGACGGTGAAACCGTTGTTGCCGACCAAGTTTTGGCCCGTATCGATACAGCTGCTACCGCTGCCGCTGAAGCACCTGCAGCCGCTCCTGCCGAAGCAGCCCCAGCCGCCGCTCCTGCTGCTGCACAAAACAACGCCGCTATGCCTGCTGCCGCCAAACTGGCTGCCGAGACCGGTGTTGACGTGAACGCATTGCAAGGTTCCGGCCGTGACGGTCGCGTATTGAAAGAAGACGTACAAAATGCCGCTGCCAAACCTGCCGCAGCCGCTGCTCCTGCTGTTGCACTTCCTGCCGGCGCACGTCCAGAAGAACGCGTACCAATGAGCCGCCTGCGTGCCCGTGTTGCAGAACGCCTCTTGGCTTCTCAACAAGAAAACGCCATTCTGACTACATTCAACGAAGTCAACATGAAACCAATCATGGACTTGCGTGCGAAGTACAAAGATAAATTCGAGAAAGAACACGGCGTAAAACTGGGCTTTATGTCCTTCTTCGTTAAAGCCGCTGTTGCCGCCCTGAAAAAATACCCGGTTGTGAATGCTTCTGTTGACGGCAAAGACATCGTGTACCATGGCTACTTCGACATCGGTATCGCAATTGGCAGCCCACGCGGTTTGGTTGTGCCAATCCTGCGCGATGCCGACCAAATGAGCATTGCCGACATCGAACAAGCAATTGTTGATTACGCGAAAAAAGCAAAAGACGGCAAAATCGCTATCGAAGATCTGACCGGCGGTACATTCAGTATTACCAACGGCGGTACTTTCGGTTCTATGATGTCCACCCCGATCATCAACCCGCCTCAATCTGCGATTTTGGGTATGCACGCCACTAAAGAGCGCGCTGTAGTTGAAAACGGTCAAGTTGTTGTCCGTCCAATGATGTATCTGGCTCTGTCTTACGACCACCGTATCATCGACGGCCGCGAAGCTGTATTGACCTTGGTAGCCATTAAAGACGCGTTGGAAGACCCAGCTCGCCTGTTATTGGATCTGTAATCGTTTCAGACGGCCTTTTATTTGTTAATGAAAAGGCCGTCTGAATTTTTATTTAGATGTAGCGTAATGTAGTATCGTGCTACAATAGGCTCAACGAACGATTGAGGCCGTCTGAAACATTTGATTCGAATGAATCGACAGATATGGACTTTCAGACGGCCTTTTCTTAAAACCATCAAAACGCAGTCATTCAAAATAAAAAAGAAACGAAAAGTATCGTTTTTATTTTGAGATACTGCTAAAAGCAAAGGATGACACGATGTCTCAATATGATGTAGTAGTGATTGGTGCAGGCCCGGGCGGATACGTTGCCGCCATCCGTGCTGCGCAACTGGGTTTCAAAACCGCTTGCGTCGATGCAGGCGTTAACAAAGCAGGCAATGCCCCTGCATTGGGCGGTACTTGCTTGAACGTAGGCTGTATCCCTTCTAAAGCCCTGTTGCAATCCAGCGAACATTTCCACGCTGCGCAACACGATTTTGCCGAACACGGTATCACTGTCGGCGACGTAAAATTCGACGCGGCCAAAATGATTGAGCGCAAAGATGCCATCGTGACCAAACTGACCGGCGGCGTGAAATTCCTGTTCCAAAAAAACAAAGTAACCAGCCTGTTCGGTACTGCTTCCTTTGCCGGTAAAAATGGCGATGCTTACCAAATCGAAGTCGATAACAAAGGCGAGAAAACCGTTATCGAAGCCAAACACGTCATCGTAGCCACCGGTTCTGTACCGCGTCCGCTGCCACAAGTCGCTATCGACAACGTGAACGTATTGGATAACGAAGGCGCATTGAACCTGACTGAAGTACCTGCCAAACTCGGCGTGATCGGTTCCGGCGTGATTGGTTTGGAAATGGGTTCCGTATGGAATCGTGTGGGTGCAGAAGTTACCATTCTTGAAGCTGCGCCGACCTTCCTGGCTGCCGCCGACCAGCAAATCGCCAAAGAAGCCTTCAAATACTTCACCAAAGAGCAAGGCTTGAGCATCGAATTGGGCGTGAAAATCGGTGACATCAAGTCTGAAGGCAAAGGCGTTTCCGTTGCTTACGAAACTGCTGCCGGCGAAGCCAAAACCGAAGTATTCGACAAACTGATCGTTGCCATCGGCCGTATTCCAAACACCAAAGGCCTGAACGCCGAAGCCGTAGGCTTGGAAAAAGACGAACGCGGCTTTATCAAAGTAGATGGCGAATGCCGTACCAACCTGCCTAACGTATGGGCAATCGGCGACGTGGTTCGCGGCCCGATGTTGGCACACAAAGCCAGCGACGAAGGCGTTGCCGTTGCCGAACGCATTGCCGGTCAAAAACCGCATATCGACTTCAACAACGTACCATTCGTGATTTACACCGACCCTGAAATCGCTTGGGTGGGTAAAACCGAAGAGCAGCTCAAAGCCGAAGGCGTGGAGTACAAAAAAGGTACTTCAGGTTTCGGTGCAAACGGTCGCGCATTGGCAATGGGCAAAGCCAAAGGTACGGTTAAAGTGTTGGCAGATTCCAAAACCGACCGCATCTTGGGCGTACACATGATCGGCCCGGTTGTCAGCGAATTGGTTACCGAAGGCGTGACTGCGCTCGAATTCTTCGCCAGCAGCGAAGATATTGCCCGCATTATCCATGCTCACCCAACCTTGTCCGAAGTGGTTCACGAAGCTGCATTGGCGGCCGACAAACGCGCTTTGCACGGTTGATAGACATTAAAGCCGTCTGAAACTTTTCAGACGGCTTTAAGACCTTCGACAAATTGAATGTTTCGAGAGCTTCGTTTTCTGATTTATAATTCCGTCAGGCAAACAAACAGCATTTACATTCGTTATGAACAAAGAAATAGTCGGTATTTTCTTTATACCGATGGGCATCATCAGCATGTGTATGGCCGCATTGTGGCAAATGTATGTGATGATGACCGAAACTTATACGCTCAACCGTTTCAAAGATAAAGAATTGGTTTGGCGCGTGGCATTGTTGTTTATCAGTTTCAGCCTTGCCGTTTATCTGCTCTGCCCGAATTCGCGTAAAAAAGGCATTGTCTTTTTTATTCTCGGGGGAGGCGGCGCAACCATGTATCTGCTGGCGCGGATGTGGTTGCCCTTCAGTAAATAGTAGGGCCGTCTGAAAATATGGGATTGGCCGCAGGGCGATTCCTAAAACCCACTCACCTTAAGGAGAAATCCATGAATTTACACGAGTATCAGGCTAAAGAACTGCTGGCTAGCTACGGTTTGCCCGTACAAGGCGGTATTTTGGCACACAACGGCGAAGAAGCCGCTGCAGCTTACGACAAATTGGGCGGCAAATTCGCTGTTGTCAAAGCACAAGTACACGCCGGCGGCCGCGGTAAAGCGGGCGGCGTAAAAGTCGTTAAAAGCCGCGAAGAAGCTAAAGAAGTGGCTGAAAGCCTGATTGGCACCAACTTGGTAACTTACCAAACCGATGCCAACGGCCAACCTGTCAACAGCGTTTTGGTTTGCGAAGATATGTATCCTGTTCAAACCGAGCTGTACTTGGGCGCAGTGGTTGACCGTTCTACCCGCCGCGTTACATTCATGGCTTCTACCGAAGGCGGCGTGGAAATTGAAAAAGTTGCTGCCGAAACTCCAGAAAAAATCTTCAAAGTAACCGTTGATCCGCTGGTCGGCCTGCAACCTTGCCAAGCTCGCGAAGTTGCCTTCCAACTGGGCTTGAAAGACAAACAAATCAACGAGTTCGTCAAACTGATGACCGGCGCGTACAAAGCGTTTGTCGAAAACGACTTCGCCCTGTTTGAAGTAAACCCATTGGCAGTCCGTGAAAACGGCGACTTGGCCTGTGTAGACGGCAAAATCGGTATCGACAGCAACGCGCTCTACCGCCTGCCGAAAATTGCCGCTTTGCGCGACAAATCTCAAGAAAACGAACGCGAGCTGAAAGCTTCCGAATTCGACCTGAACTATGTTGCCCTGGAAGGCAACATCGGCTGTATGGTTAACGGTGCCGGTTTGGCGATGGCCACTATGGACATCATCAAACTGAAAGGCGGCCAGCCTGCCAACTTCTTGGACGTCGGCGGCGGCGCAACCAAAGACCGCGTGGTTGAAGCGTTCAAACTGATTCTGGAAGACAAATCCGTTAAAGGCGTATTGATCAACATCTTCGGCGGTATCGTACGTTGCGACATGATTGCGGAAGCCATCGTGGCAGCCGTTAAAGAAATCAACGTCAACGTTCCTGTCGTTGTTCGTTTGGAAGGTAACAACGCCGAACTCGGCGCGAAAATCCTGAACGAATCAGGTCTGAAACTGACTTCTGCAGACGGCCTGAATGACGCAGCCGAAAAAATTGTTGCAGCCGTAAACGCCTAAGGAGAAAAGAATGAGCGTATTGATTAATAAAGACACCAAAGTATTGGTTCAAGGTTTCACTGGTAAAAACGGTACTTTCCACTCCGAACAAGCTCTGGCTTACGGCACTAAAGTTGTCGGCGGCGTTACCCCAGGAAAAGGCGGTCAAACCCACCTGAACCTGCCTGTATTCAACACTATGAAAGAAGCCGTTAAAGAAACCGGCGCTGACGCATCTGTAATTTACGTTCCCGCTCCGTTTGTTTTGGATTCTATCGTTGAAGCCGTTGATTCAGGCGTAGGCTTGGTCGTTGTGATTACCGAAGGCGTGCCTACTTTGGATATGCTCAAAGCCAAACGTTACTTGGAAACCAACGGCAACGGTACCCGCTTGGTCGGCCCTAACTGCCCAGGCGTGATTACTCCGGGTGAGTGCAAAATCGGCATTATGCCGGGCCACATCCACACTCCTGGCCGCATCGGTATCATTTCCCGTTCCGGTACATTAACTTACGAAGCCGTGGCACAAACCACCAAACTGGGCTTGGGTCAATCAACCTGTATCGGTATCGGCGGCGACCCGATTCCGGGCATGAACCAAATCGACGCGCTGAAACTCTTCCAAGAAGACCCAGATACCGACGCCATCATCATGATCGGTGAAATCGGCGGTACTGCGGAAGAAGAAGCAGCCGAATACATCCAATCCAACGTAACCAAACCTGTTGTCGGCTACATCGCAGGTGTGACCGCTCCTAAAGGCAAACGTATGGGCCACGCCGGTGCGATTATCTCCGGTGGTAAAGGTACTGCCGAAGAAAAATTTGCCGCTTTCGAAAAAGCCGGCATCGCCTACACCCGCAGTCCTGCCGAGTTGGGCACTACCATGCTGGAAGTGTTGAAAGCAAAAGGTTTGGCATAAGACTTAAGTCTTTAAGCTGAATGGAAAAGGTCGTCTGAAGTTTTCAGACGGCTTTTTTAAGTTTCATTGGATTGTTTTCATAATAAGCACTTAATTTTATTTAAATTAACGTTTATTTTAGAATAAACGGTTATAATTTATTAACAGATAAACAGTCTGTAACCATATCAACCTATATCAAGGAGAAAAGCATGAAAAAACACGATTTTGAAGCACGTCGCGAGGCTTTGCTGAAAGACATCCGAGAAGTGATGGATGATGTGGAAGAATTGTACCGCAATGGTGTTGAAGCCGGTTCGGAAGAGGGCAGCAAAGCTCGAGCCAAATTGGAAGAAAAATTGGCCGTAGCCAAAGAGCGTTTGAGCCGTTTTGAAGAAGAGGCCGGCGAGCGTCTGCGCCATCATGCCGAGCGTGCGCGTGAAAAATACGAGCAGTTTGAGGAAGCGGCTCAGGAGCGTTTGAAAGAAGGCAAAGAACGTTTTGCCGAATTTGAAGCCGATGCAGGTGCGCGTTTGAAACGCGGTGCCAAACACGCTGATGAAGTGGTGCATGAAAAACCATATTATGCGATGGGTTTTGCCGCATTGGCCGGTTTGGTTGTCGGTGTGTTGTTGAACCGTCGTTAATGTGAATATGTTAAGGCCGTCTGAACAGGCGTGCACATGAAATCATGGATTTCATTGCGCCGTGCAGACGGCCTTAGCCTTATTTTTCCTGGGGAAAAGGATAGTTAAGATGGGAATTCGCCAGCGTTTTGAACATGGCAAGGCTTTGTTGAATCAGGGCGCGGATTTGCTGCTGTTGCGTTTGCAGGTATTGAGCTTGGATTTGACGCGTCAGGCGGAGAATGTGTTCCGTTTAGCAATCTGGCTGGTGTTGTCCGGCGCGCTGTTGATGGTGGGCTTGGTCGGTTTGTTATTTGGCTTGAACCGCGTGCTGTCGGATGTGGCTGCTTTGTGGGTATTTTTCGGCATTTTCTTTGTAAGCCTGTTGATTATTGCTGTATTGTTCCGCAAAGTATCGGCAGATTATCGGGAGCAGGGCAGCCGTGTGGCTGAGACCTTGCAGGATATTCGATCGGACATTGCGTATTTGCGCGGTGAGATAGACAAGGATGCGGACGATGAAGCGACAGGAGTATGAAGAAGCGCGCGAGCTGCTGCTTTTAGAAGCCAAGCTGGTGCGGCTGCGGATTGAAGCAGAAAATTTGAAACTGCGTAAAGCGGAAGAAGGTAATGCTCGACAGACTAATCGCTTGGTAATGTTGGCCGATGTGGCGTATCAGTTGAGCCAAACGCGTTTGCTGTCTCAACGCTCTTTGTTCTCTACATCGCGCCGTCGGCATTGGATTTGGCTGGTATTGGCAATCATACTGGGTTTGTCGAGATAACCGAGGGCAGAGGTTTGGTTAAAATGATATTTGCGGCGTGTTGTTGGCTCGTGTGAGCCGCTTGTTGAGGACGCTGCGTCATTGTGTTGCCGAAACTGAAACTTTATCTATGTTGAGTATTTTTTACAAAAGACACCGGCCGTCTGAACATTTCAGACGGCCTCAATGTTTGGAGTTTCAGATATAATGGCGGCAATTTTGAAATTATTAAATGAAGGATAAATGATGAACCGTTTGTATCCCCACCCGATTATCGCCCGTGAGGGCTGGCCGATTATCGGCGGCGGTTTGGCTTTGAGCCTGCTGGTGTCGATGTGCTGCGGCTGGTGGTCTTTGCCGTTTTGGGTGTTTACCGTATTTGCCCTGCAGTTTTTCCGCGACCCTGCGCGTGAGATTCCGCAAAATCCTGAAGCGGTGTTGAGCCCTGTTGACGGCCGTATCGTGGTGGTCGAGCGCGCACGCGACCCGTATCGTGATGTCGATGCTTTGAAAATCAGTATTTTTATGAACGTGTTCAACGTGCATTCGCAAAAATCGCCTGCCGATTGTACGGTAACGAAAGTGGTCTATAACAAAGGCAAATTCGTGAATGCGGATTTGGACAAAGCCAGCACGGAAAACGAACGTAATGCGGTTTTGGCAACTACGGCTTCTGGTCGTGAAATTACTTTTGTTCAAGTGGCCGGTCTGGTGGCACGCCGTATTTTGTGCTACACCCAAGCAGGTGCGAAACTGTCTCGCGGCGAACGCTATGGCTTTATCCGTTTTGGCTCGCGCGTGGATATGTATCTGCCTGTCGATGCGCAGGCGCAAGTGGCGATTGGCGATAAAGTCACCGGCGTCAGCACTGTATTGGCGCGTTTGCCGCTGACTGCGCCGCAAACTGAATCTGAGCCTAAAGCCGCCGCTGCTCCACAAGCTGCGCCTGCTTCTCAAGCTACTCCGGCTTCTCAAGCTGCTCCGGTTGAAACAGTGGCAAGCCAATCTACCGAACAGCAGCAAATTGAAGCGGCGGCGGCTAAGATTCAAGCGGCTGTGCAAGATGTATTGAGAGATTAATAGTCAGTTTTAAATGATTGGTTAAAACAAGAAAAAGGTTTTCAGACGGCCGTCTGAAAACCTTTTTTATTTGCCTGTCCGATTTTAAAACTTCACGTTAACGCCGCCGGTAAAGCTGCGGCCCATTTGCGGCGTATCGGAGAGGAAGCTGCTGTGGGCGTAAACGGATTGGTTGAGCAGGTTGTCGGCTTTGACGTACCAATTCCACTCGCCATAGCGCGTATTGCGGCGGTAGTTTGCGCCGAGGTTGAGCATATGGTGTCCGGGCGTGCGCGTTTCGTAGCGGGCGAGTTTGTTTTGGGCGAACACGCGGTAGTAGTCCAAATTGGCATCGATACGGTCGGTCAGCGAGGCTTTCAGGTGGAAGCCGAGGCGCGCAGCCGGAACGCGGGGTGCGTTTTGGTCGTCCTGTGCAATGAAAGGACGGTTGCCGTAGGCATCTTCCCTACCGGGTAGGGACGGCAGGTTTTTCAGACGGCCTCGTACATAGTCGCCGGAAACGCCGATGCGGTAGCGCGGTGTCGGTTTGAAGTAGATTTCGCCTTCTGCACCGTAGAAGTCGGCGCCGGATTGGTTGTAGCGCACGAGCTTCATTTCGCTGTCGTCTTCGATGGATTTGGGGCCGCGTCCGTCGTTTAAGGTTTGGGCGTAAATGTAGTTGCCGAAGCGGTTGCGATAGAGTGCCAGATTGTATTGCCAGCGGTCGCCTTCATAGCCCAGCGCGAGTTCGATATTGTTGGAACGCTCTTTGTTGAGGTGTTTGTTGCCGACTTCAAAAGTGTTGGTGGCGACGTGTTTGCCGTGTGCGTACAGCTCTTGCGTTGACGGCAGGCGTTCCTGATGGGAGGCGGTCAGGCTGAGTTTGTGTTGTGGCGTGAAATACCAGTTGCCCGAAAGTGCGAACGAGCGGGCGGTTTGGCGGTGCGCGCCGAGGTCGGGCAGGGGTTGGTTGTAGTAGTTTTCTCGATCAATCAATGCTTTGTCGTACTGAATGGAGGCTTTTTGTTTTTCCACGCGTACGCCACCTTCTAGCGTGAAATTGTCCCAGTTTGCCTGTTCTACACCGAAAAAGCTGTAATGGCGCACATTGTTGTCAATCAACATCGGTTGTTGGACGGTTTCTGGAATGGCAGAAAGCGCGCTGGATTTTTGTCCCAAATATTGCACGCCCCAGCTGCCTTTCAGACGGCCTATGGGTTGGTGGCGCAACTCGATACGGGCGTTGTGTGTTTTATTGTTGAAGAAGTTTTCTACTGCATCGCCTGCTTTTTCGTCGTGGTGGTAGTCATTGCGGTTCAGGTGTACGCGCAGGGCTTCAAAACCGGGGAACGGTTGCTTCCATTCGGCGCGGAGTTCGTAGCGTTTGTTGCGCAGGTCTATCCAAGGTTTGCCGTTGTGGGCATGGGCGTGTGCATCATCGTCGTCGTGAAAGCCGCAGCTCAAGCCCGGATTGTCGTAATCGACGTCTTCTTCGGTCAATAGGTGCGGATAAAGCTGCAAATAGCGTTTGTTAATCAAGCTCTTTTGCCAGATGATGTCGGCGTGGCAGTCGTCGTAGAGATGGCTGTGGGCAGGCAGGCCGTAGCGGTCGCGACGGTCGCTGTACGCCACGCCGAGGAAACCTTTATCCCCAACCCAAGACAGGCCGATGCTGCCGGTTTTTGAATCGGCATGGCTGTCGGGTAGTCGTTTCAGACGGCCTTCTTCTTTTTGATAGCGCGGTACGGCGTAATCGCCCGATTTGCGGTACAAGCCTTCGGTATGCAGCACGAAGTTGTTGCCCAAACCGATATTGATGCCTGCAGATGTCAGTTTTTCCAAATTGCCGCTACTCAAACGCAATCCGGCTTCGCCCGATACGCCGTTTTCAGGCATTTTTTCGGGGATTTTGCCATCGGCAACATCGACCAAACCGGCCACATTGCCCGAGCTGTACAAAAGCGTAACCGGGCCGCGCAGGATTTCGACCTGTTGCGACAAGGCGCTGTCCACCATCAGGGCATGGTCGGGCGAGAAATCCGCCATGTCGCCCGTTTCGCCGTGATGGTTCAACACTTTAATTCGTCTGCCTGTTTGACCGCGAATAACGGGAGCGGATGCGCCGCCGCCGTATTGCGAGGCATGAATGCCCGGTACGCCGTCTAAAGCATCGCCCAAGTTGACGGCTTTTTGGCGCAAGGTATCGCCGGAGATGATTTTGTCGGAGGCGGTCGAAGTGTGCAACAGCCCCGAAGTGGCGCGCGGACGGCTTTTGCCGACGACGGTAACCTCTTCCAAGTCAACCGACTGCTCGGTTTCATGCGCTTGGGAGAGGATGGGGGTGCTGATTAAAAGAATAGATAAAACAATGGGTTTGAGTGTAGTTTGTGTCATTTTAGTTTCTCATCATATTTCGAAAGGATGTTATTATATAACATTGCGTCATTTATATGATAAGATTTTTGAGAAAAAAGGCCGTCTGAAAACGAAGCGTGGTTTTCAGACGGCCTTTAGCTTGTATGTAGGTTTAAATGAAAACGGAACAATCTCTCTGCAGCCTGGTTTGGGTAAGGCAGAAAGTCATGGCAGATTGTTTGCTTTCATTGAAAGCATTACTTGGTTTCGGCGGCTTTAGCGCCAGTGGTCTCTGCAATCAGATCAAGGAATACCAAAGGTTTTTTGCCGATATTTTTGAGTGCGTGGGACTGTCCAGGGCGGGCGATGGTAATGTCGCCGGCACCGACTTCGGTTTGTTTGCCTTCGCTATCGGTAAATAGGCCTTTGCCGGATACGATGATGTAAACGTCTTCATTGCCGGTATGTTTGTGTTGGCCGATGGAGGCACCCGGTGGTAGTGTGAGCCAGCCGATTTCTTTGAATGCGTCTTGGTCGGCGGTTTGATGGCGAGTGAAGGCAAAGCTGCCGAGCAATGGGCCTTGACCTCCGGCTGCGTTTTCGCGGTTCCATTCTGCTAAGTCGGCTTTTTTGTACACTTGGATGCTGCGGTCGGTGGGGGTGGTTTGTTCGGCAGCTTGAGCGCTTATGGATATGCCGAGCAGAAGGGCGACAGATAATGCGGCAAATAGTGGTTTCATGGTGGTTCTCCGTTTGTCAGGTTGAGTCAGATAATGCCGATTCCGTTTTCAGACGGCCTGCGGGGTTGAAATGTGTAACCCCGCAGGCTTCCCCCAAGATTTATTTCACATTGCGCAGATAGTTCAACAATAAAGGAACAGGGCGGCCGGTCGCGCCTTTTTCACCGCCGGATTTCCATGCGGTACCTGCGATGTCGAGGTGTGCCCATGGATAGTCTTCGGTGAAGTAAGACAGGAATGTTGCGGCGGTAATCGTGCCTGCACCCGGCGTGCCGATGTTTGGAATGTCGGCAAAGTTGGATTTGAGTTGGTCTTTGTAGGTTTCAAAGAGCGGCAGTTGCCATGCTTTATCGTCCACGTTGCGGGAAGCGGCCAGCAGGCTGTCGACCAAATCTTGATTGTTGCCCATCACGCCGCTGACGTCATGACCCAAGGCGATGATGCACGCGCCGGTCAGGGTGGCGACGTCGATAACGGCTTTAGGTTTGAATTGTTCGGCGTAAGTGAGCGCGTCACACAAAATCAGACGGCCTTCAGCATCGGTGTTTAATACTTCGATGGTCAAGCCTTTCATGCTTTTCACGACGTCGCCCGGTTTGTTGGCCGCGCCGGAAGGCATGTTTTCACAAGTGGCGACGATGGCAATCAGGTTGATCGGCAGTTGCAGTTTGACGGCGGCGCAGAAGGTGCTGATGACGGTTGCCGCGCCGCACATGTCGAACTTCATTTCGTCCATGTTCAGGCCGGGTTTGAGGGAAATGCCGCCGGTGTCGAAGGTAATGCCTTTGCCGACCAATACCACAGGCGCGGCTTCTTTATCGGCCGCACCGAAATAGCTCAATTCGACCAAATATGGGTCTTCGACGCTGCCTTTGGCGACAGACCAAAACGAACCCATGTTTTCTTTGATGTAGTCTTTTTCAATGATTTTAGCGTGTGCGCCCAATTTTTCGGCTTCGGCTTTGGCGGTACGCGCGAGGAATTCAGGCGTGCATTCGTTGGGCGCGGCATTGCCCAAGTCGCGGCAGAGGCTTTGTCCGTAAACTTGCGCTTCGGCAACGCGCAGGGCTTCTTTGACGGCGGTCTCGTGTGCGCTGTGGAACACGGCTTCTGCAAATTTGGCAGGTTTGGCTTCTTTTTTGTAGCGGTCGAAACGGTAGGCGGTATTGCCGAACGCAATCGCAAACGCTTCGACAATGGCTGCTGCTTGCGCTTCATCGAAAGCGTGAACGTCCACATTGACCGTTTCTTGATTTTGCGCCCATTTGGCGGCTTCGGCTGCGGCTTTGTTCAATGCGGCGCGGTCGGTTTTAGCGAGGCGGGCGACGGCAATGGCTTGCAAACCGTTGTCCGTCGGGATTTTGGTGTCGGCGAAATTTTGACCTTCTTCAAGGGAAGCGAAGAGGGCGAGGGCAGTCGGGTTGCTCAGTTGAGATGCTTCGGCGCAGACAAATAATTGCGCACCTGCCTGTTGAGCCTGCAAAGTTTCGGCTTTTGTGCTAAATTTCACGTTTATTCTCCTGATTGGAACGATTGTCGGTTGTTCAGACGGCCTGTTGACCAGCTGTCCGAACAGATGAAAATCATTGTACTCCATTTGTGTCATGCCGTCTGAAGCCTTATTAATAAATATAGGTTTCCCATAAACCGTATACCACGCTCAATCTTATGATTTACCAAAGAAACTTTATTAAAGAACTTTCCTTTACCGCCATCGGCATCTTTGTCGTCCTCTTGGCGGTATTGGTGTCCACGCAGGCCATCAACCTGCTTGGCCGTGCAGCCGACGGGCGTGTCGCCATCGATGCTGTGTTGGCCTTAGTCGGCTTTTGGGTAATCGGCATGACCCCGCTTTTGCTGGTGTTGACCGCATTTATCAGCACGTTGTCTGTATTGACCCGCTACTGGCGCGACAGCGAGATGTCGGTTTGGCTCTCCTGTGGATTGGCATTGAAACAATGGATACGCCCGGTCATGCAGTTTGCCGTGCCGTTTGCCATCCTGATTGCCGTCATGCAGCTTTGGGTGATGCCGTGGGCAGAGTTGCGCAGCCGCGAATATGCCGAAATCTTGAAGCAGAAGCAGGAATTGTCTTTGGTGGAAGCCGGCGAGTTCAATAGCTTGGGTAAGCGCAACGGCAGGGTTTATTTTGTCGAAACCTTCGATACTGAATCCGGCATCATGAAAAACCTGTTCCTGCGCGAGCAGGACAAAAACGGCAACGACAACATCGTTTTTGCCAAAGAGGGCAATTTTTCGCTGACCGACAACAAACGTACGCTTGAATTGCGCGACGGCTACCGTTACAGCGGTACGCCCGGCAAAGCCGATTACAACCGCGTTTCTTTCCAACACCTCAGCCTGATTATCAGCACCACGCCCAAACTCATCGACCCTGTTTCACACCGCCGTACCATTCCGACCGCCCAACTGATTGGCAGCAGCAATCCCCAACACCAAGCGGAATTGATGTGGCGTATTTCCTTGACCGTCAGCGTTTTGTTGCTTTGTCTGCTTGCCGTGCCGCTTTCTTATTTCAATCCGCGCAGTGGCCACACCTACAACATCTTGATTGCCATCGGTTTGTTTTTGGTTTACCAAAACGGGCTGACCTTTCTGCGCAATGCTGTGGAAGACGGCAAAATCCATTTTTGGCTCGGACTGCTGCCTATGCACATCATCATGTTTGTGATTGCCGTCGTCCTGCTGCGCGTGCGCAGTATGCCCAGCCAACCCTTTTGGCAGGCGGTTGCCAAAAGTCTGACATTGAAAGGCGGAAAATGAACCTGATTTCACGTTACATCATCCGTCAAATGGCGGTTATGGCAGTTTACGCCCTCCTAGCCTTCCTCGCTTTGTACAGCTTTTTTGAAATCATCAACGAAGTCGGCGATCTTGGAAAAGGCAGCTATAACGGCGCAAAATTGGGGCAGTATGTTTTCATGCAGATGCCTGCGCGCGCATATGAACTGATGCCGCTTGCCGTTTTGATCGGCGGTCTGATTTCCCTCAGCCAACTGGCTTCCGGCAGCGAGCTGACCGTTATCAAAGCCAGCGGCATGAGCACCAAAAAGCTGCTGTTGATTCTGTCGCAGTTCGGTTTGATTTTCGCCATTGCCACCGTCGCTCTTGGCGAATGGGTTGCTCCCACGCTGAGTCAAAAAGCCGAAAACATCAAAGCCGCCGCCATCAACGGCAAAATCAGTACCGGCAATACCGGCCTTTGGTTGAAAGAAAAAAACAGCATCATCAACGTGCGCGAAATGTTGCCCGACCATACGCTTTTGGGCATCAAAATTTGGCAGCGCAACGATAAAAACGAACTGACCCAAGCGGCGGAAGCCGAATCGGCCGTTTTGAATCCTGACGGCAGCTGGCAGCTGAAAAATATCCGCCGCAGCATATTGGGCGAAGATAAAGTCGAAGTTTCTACTGCCACTGAAGAAAACTGGCCGATTTCCGTCAAACGCAACCTGATGGATGTATTGCTCGTCAAGCCCGACCAAATGTCTGTCGGCGAATTGACCACCTACATCGACCATCTGGAAAAAAATAACCAAAATACCCAAGTCTATGCCATCGCATGGTGGCGCAAGCTGGTGTATCCCGTTGCCGCATGGGTGATGGCGCTTGTTGCCTTCGCCTTTACGCCGCAAACGACGCGCCACGGCAATATGGGCTTGAAACTTTTTGGCGGTATCTGTCTCGGTTTGCTGTTCCACTTTGCCGGACGGCTCTTCGGCTTTACCAGCCAGTTGTACGGCGTGCCGCCGTTTTTGGCAGGCGCATTGCCGACGGTTTTGTTTGCACTGTTGGCGGTGTATCTGATACGTCGTCAGGAAAAAAGATAAGGCAAAATAAACTTCAGGCCGTCTGAAAGGCAATCTTCAGACGGCCTGAGTATTTTGTGTGCAAAAAACAAAATGCTAAAGTAAAATAATACCTTTCCAAACCAATGCGGCTATTAAAAATGTCCCAAACCATCTGCTTGAATATGATTGTCAAAAACGAAGCGGCAATCATCGAAGAAACACTGGCCAACATCACCGACCACATCAAACTTGACTACTATGTCATCAGCGACACCGGCTCGACCGATGATACCGCCGGCGTGATCCGCCGCTTTTTCGATGCAAAGGGCATCGCAGGCGAGATTCATCATGATGGTTGGCAAAATTTTGCATACAACCGCAATCAGGCGTTGAAACACGCAAAAGACAAAACCGATTACGTGTTGATTTTTGATGCGGACGACCGCTTTGAAGGTAAATTGGAATTGCCCGAGCTGACCGCCGACCGTTACCGCCTCCGCATGAGAAATGCCATGGGCAGCGTGGTTTATTACCGTCCGCTGTTGTTGCGCAATGACGGTACATTCTACTGGCGCGGCGTGTTGCACGAATTTATCGAAACCGATAAACAAGATACCAGCGAAGCCACGCTTCATGGCGACTATACGGTTCTCAGCGGCCGTTTCGGCGCACGCAGCAATATGGTGAACAAATACCTGCTTGACGCCGTTTCTTTGGAGAAAGCGTTTTACAGCCCTGAAGATGAAGACCTGAAACCGCGTTACGCCTTTTATGCGGCGCGTTCTTATTGGGATTCCGATATGCCCGAGCGTTCGAGTGAATGGTTTAAAAAACGCATCGAGTTGGGCGGTTGGATCGAGGAAGTGACGGTTTCTTACCAACAGCTGGGCGAGTGCTACAAATTAATGGGCAAACGCGATGAAGCCTTGGCGACTTGGTTGGCAGGCTACGATTACAACCCGCGCCGTGCCGAGTGTCTCTACCTTGCGCAAACCATGCTGCGTCAGGAAGGAAAATACCGTATTTCCCATGCAATCGGCCTGATGGCGAAACGTATCCCGTTCCCGAAAGACGATATTCTTTTTGTCCAAAGCAATGTTTATCAGTTGGACATCGACTATGAATTGTCGGTTACCGCCTATGCGGCCGGCGATTTGCGCCAAGGCTATGAGTCTTGTCGCCACTTGCTCTTGCTGAATGTACGCGAGGCATTGACCACGGTGACTATGCAAAATATGTGGCTCTACCGCGAACACGCGCAAACA
Source organism: Neisseria perflava (assembly GCF_002863305.2). Classification (NCBI taxonomy): domain Bacteria; kingdom Pseudomonadati; phylum Pseudomonadota; class Betaproteobacteria; order Neisseriales; family Neisseriaceae; genus Neisseria; species Neisseria perflava. The sequence goes on along the minus strand of NZ_CP136962.1, from coordinate 1,460,201 downwards.
GAAACGCGTGAAGTGTTGGAGCAACTGGTGGCCGTCATGCAGCCTTATGCCGAGCAGGGCGGACGTTTGGCGGAAGTGACCGAATATTTTGCCGATATTTTGAAAAACCGTTAATCAGCACTTTGCCCCGGCCATAAGGCCGTCTGAAAGGAAATTTTTTGAGCAAGCGCAATCTGTTTTCCGTCGATAAATCTTTGGAAAAGCCCGAACGCGTCCTCTTGGTCGGCGTGATGCTGACGGCGGACTATTCCGGCGCAAACGAAACGCGTGAGCGTGGCTTTCAGACGGCCTTGACCGAAGCGGCAGAATTGGTGGGCGCGGCCGGCGGCGATTTGGTTTCTATCGAAACTTCACGCCGAGATAAACCGCATCCGGCTTTGTTTGTCGGTACGGGCAAGGCGGAAGAGTTGGCGGCAGTGGTGAAGCAGCATGATGTCGGGCTGGTCGTGTTCAACCACGAACTCACGCCGACACAAGAGCGAAATCTGGAAAAAGAGCTTCAATGCCGCGTCCTCGACAGAGTGGGTTTGATTTTGGCGATTTTCGCCAAACGCGCCCAATCGCAGGAAGGTAAGTTGCAAGTGGAGTTGGCCCAGCTGAACCATTTGAGCGGACGGCTGGTACGCGGTTATGGACATTTGCAAAGTCAGAAGGGCGGTATCGGCTTGAAAGGGCCGGGCGAAACCCAGCTGGAAACCGACCGCCGTTTAATCGGACAAAAAATCACGGCATTGAAAAAACAGCTTGCCGATGTCCGCAAACAACGCGCCACGCGCCGCAAATCGCGCATGAGCGGCCGTCTGAAAACCTTTGCCATTGTCGGCTATACCAATGCCGGAAAATCCAGCCTGTTCAACCGCCTGACCAAAGCAGACGTATTGGCGAAAGACCAGTTGTTCGCCACTTTGGATACCACTGCGCGTCGGCTTTTCCTGTCGCACGAGGCGAGTGTGATTTTGACCGATACCGTCGGCTTCGTCCGCGATTTGCCGCACAAGCTGGTGTCGGCGTTTTCTGCTACTTTGGAAGAGACGGCGATGGCGGATGTGCTACTGCACGTCGTTGATGCGTCCAATCCCGATTTTGAACGGCAGATGGACGATGTCAACGAAGTCTTGGAAGAAATCGGCGCGCATGAAATTCCGCAATTGGTGGTGTACAACAAAATCGATTTGCTGCCGTCGGGTATGCGTGAAGCAGGCATTTTGCGCGACAACTCCGGGCAGGCCGTCGGCGTGAATGTTTCCGTTGCCGAAAGTTTGGGCTTGGACGGTTTGCGCGAAGCGATGATTGAATTGGCCGTACAGCCAAATGCTTGATAGTATGGAATGAAACAAGGCCGTCTGAATGTTCAGACGGCCTTACCGTAAAATTTTAAATCTGAGGATTATGCCGACAGAGGGCTTTTCTTTTTGAACACGCTTTCGTAAAGCATCCAAGCGGCGAGGCTCAGGTATACGGTGCTGGACAAAATGCCGATAACGGCGAAGATAGGCATAAGGCGATCAATCATGGTGAGGTTTCCCAATAAGTTAGTTTTATAAGTAAATGTGTGTTTTTTGATTTCCGTCTTCGCGGAATGCCTAAAGTATGCTGCTCAAATGGATTGAGGTCAATAAAAAATGTATTAGGATTTTTAAAAAAGTTCCATTTTTACATTAAAATAATCGGAAGTTTTTAAAGATAAACGGTATTTATATGTTACCGTTCATTATTTGATAAACGGTCAATACTTTGTTTTCCATATTTTTTATAAAATTCGACAGTCTATTAATTCAAAAGTAAATGAAATGAGGCAGAAAAACGCTTTTTGCTAAAATGTAACACCCTGAAACGATTGTTTCAGGCCGTCTGAAAAATAAATCGAACACATTATGACATCTTCCACACATCCCCAAAAAAACTGCTTCCATTGCGGACTTGAAGTCCCGGATCATCTGCATTTGACGGTTCGTTTTGAAGACGAAGAACACGAAACCTGCTGCGCCGGTTGCCAAGCAGTTGCGCAGAGTATTATTGATGCCGGTTTGGGCAATTATTACAAACAGCGTACTGCAGACGCGGAAAAATCCGAATTGCCGCCACCGGAAGTGTTGTCGCAATTAAAGCTATACGATTTGCCCGAAGTGCAGGCTGATTTTGTCGAGGTTGGTGCAGGGGATGAGCGCGAGGCAGTGTTGATGCTGGGCGGCATTACCTGCGCCGCGTGTGTGTGGCTGATTGAGCAGCAGTTGTTGCGCATGAAGGGCGTAGTGCGCGTGGATTTGAATTACAGTACCCACCGCTGCCGCGTGGTGTGGGACAGCGCCCACATCGAATTGTCGGATATTTTGCTAAAAATCCGCCAAACCGGTTATACCGCCGCGCCTTATGATGCACAAAAAATCGAAGCGCAGGCGCAGAAAGAGCGCAAGCAGTTTATCGTCAGATTGGCCGTAGCCGGTCTGGGTATGATGCAGACGATGATGTTTGCCCTGCCGACTTATTTTTACGGCGGCGACATCGAGCCGCTTTATTTGGAAATCCTGCATTGGGGCGGCTTTTTGATGGTGTTGCCCGTTGTGTTTTACAGCGCGTTGCCGTTTTACCGCGGCGCCTGGCGCGACTGGAAAAACCGCCGTGTCGGCATGGATACGCCGATTGCCATTGCCATTGTGATGACCTTTATCGCCGGTATTTACAGCCTGGCCACCAACGCAGGGCAGGGCATGTATTTTGAATCCATCGCCATGCTGCTGTTTTTCCTGTTGGGCGGGCGTTTTATGGAACAGATTGCCCGACGAAAAGCAGGCGATGCGGCGGAGCGGTTGGTCAAACTGGTTCCGGCATTTTGCCACCGTTTGCCGGCTTATCCGGAAAGCGAAGCCATCGAGGAAGCCGCAGTCGTCCGCCTCAATATCGGCGATACGATTGTTGTGAAACCCGGCGAAGTCATTCCGGTGGACGGTACGGTTTTGTCCGGCGAGAGCGAAGTTAACGAAGCCATGTTGACCGGCGAAAGCCTGCCCATCGTGAAAAGGCCGTCTGAAAAAGTAACCGCCGGCACGCTCAACACCAGCAGCCCGTTAATCATCCGCACCGACCATACTGGCGGCAACACGCGCCTGTCCCATATCGTCAAACTGCTCGACCGTGCGCTGGCGCAAAAACCGCGAGCCGCCGAGTTGGCCGAAAAATACGCGTCCAGTTTCGTGTTTGGCGAGCTCTTGCTTGCTATTCCCGTTTTTATCGGCTGGGCTTGGTATGCCGACGCGCACACCGCCTTGTGGATTACCGTCGCCCTGCTGGTCATTACCTGCCCGTGCGCCTTATCGCTTGCCACACCGACCGCGCTGGCCGCTTCGACCGGTGCGCTGGCCAAAGACGGCATTCTCATCAGCGGCAAACAAAGCCTGGAAACCCTTGCTCAAATTGACGATGTCGTGTTCGACAAAACCGGTACGCTGACCAAAGGGCAGCTTTCCGTCAGCCGGATGTTGTCCGCAGGCCGTCTGAACGAAGCCCAAGCCCTTGCCATTGCCCAAGCATTGGAGCAGCAATCCGAACACCCCATCGCCCGTGCCATTTTGAACCATACGCTTTCAGACGGCCCTGTATCCGCGCTTGATGTGAAAGTACAGCAACGGGTCAACCGTATCGGACACGGTGTCAGCGCGCAAATCGAATTGTATGGCGAAACCCAAGTGTGGGCTTTGGGCAAAGCGGCGTTTGTTGCGGAAATTGCCGGTAATCTGCCTGAAACATTTGCCCATATCGACCACACAGGCGGCATTATTTTCTTGGGCAATCAAAGCGGTTTTCAGACGGCCTTTTTGCTGGAAGACCAAATCAAAGACAGCGCCGCCGAAATGTTGCAAAACCTGAAACAGCACGGCATCCGTCTGCACCTTTTAAGCGGCGACCGTCAGGCTGCCGTCGCCCAAGTTGCGCAAGAGCTGGGTTTGGATGCCTATCGTGCCGAAGCCACGCCAGAAGACAAGCTGGCCTATGTAGAAAATCTACAAAAACAAGGGTGTAAAGTCATGATGATCGGCGACGGGATCAATGATGCCCCCGTCCTTGCCCAAGCCGACGTGTCGGCCGCCGTGGCCACGAGTGCCGATGTGGCGCGCGACGGTGCCGATGTGGTTTTGCTCAATGATGATTTGAACGTTTTGCCCGTGATGATGGAACAGGCACGCCGCACCCATCAAATCATCCGCCAAAACCTGACTTGGGCGAGCGCATACAATCTGGTTGCCGTTCCTCTGGCCGTATTTGGTTACGTGACCCCGTGGATCGCCGCGCTCGGCATGAGTTTCAGCTCGCTGTTGGTGTTGGGCAATGCCTTGAGATTGTTGAAAACCAAAAAAGCCGTCTGAAAACGGCCAATCCATTGCTCAAACGAAAGAATACGCCATGCCTAAAGCCACTTTTTATACACACGTCGCCCAACCGGCCGCCTTTGCCTGCCGCCTGATTGCGCGCGCCATACGCGATGGTGGGCAGATTTTGGTGTGGTCGGATTCCGCTGCGGCAGTGCAGCAACTTGACATCGATTTGTGGCAGCAAATTCCCGAAAGCTTTATTCCGCATGAAGTCTGGCTGCCTACCGACCCCATGCCGTCTGAAACGCCGGTGTTGCTTGCGTTTGGAAACGCATTGCCGAATATTCCGCAGGATTGCATGGTTTTAAACCTGTCTGCCGATTTCTGGAGCCAAGCCCCGTCCATTCCAAACCGTATCCTTGAAATTGTGGGCAACAGCTTAGAAGATTTGGCCGAAGCCCGAGACCGTTTCCGAGCTTATCGTCAGAGCGGATTTGAGATTGAGCATTTTTCGAGAGAAGGAAAGGATTGAGTGTTGAAGATATTCAAGGCCGTCTGAATATAAACAAAGGGACATTTTGATGATGTCCCTTTGTTTTTTAGATTGATTATCGGAAGGTTTCGCGCCATATGCCATAAAATATGAGGCAACAGCAGAAAGCGTAGAAATAGTGGAAAAAGCGTTCGAAAAGGGAAGTATTGGCAAGATACCATTGAACAGACTGATGGTGGTGTTGGGGATTTTTGAGGATTAAGTTGGGGAAACGGACAATCGAAGGTACGGCAAACAAGTCAAACAGATTGAGGAAGATAGTAACCAATAATGAAAAACCGATTGTCTCATGAAATACGTCGAATGGTTGCAATGAAATGGTGTGTGCAAATAATAGGGAGGTCAGGGTAGATTTGTTGGACATCCATAAATAAAACAGCCCACCGATAGACAGGTAAAGCGCAAACCGGACCCATATGGATAGTTTGCGTGGCAAATAAAGGATGAAGAATAAGTTGAGCAGGATAAAGAAAATAGGAAAAACGGATTTCATGGGTTTGTTTGCTTACAGTTTGGTATTTAAAGCTGCTAAGGGAAACGCATTATTGATTGTATGAAAGGCCGTCTGCCATTCTATTTTATGGCCGTCTGAAAAAGATTTGCGTAAGGGCAAGGATTTCAGACGGCCTTAAGTTTTTTGAAGTCAAAAAATGATGGTTTAGGATTCGGTTTTTGAGGCCGCGTTGGCGAAATAGCGGTTGGATACCGGATTGAAGATGAGGAGCAGCAAAACAGGGTGGAGTATGGATTGAATAATGATTTGTTGGGAACTATAGCTCGCCATATCGCTATACACCATGATCAACGAAGCGGCCGCCAACAAAACAGCCAGCCAACGGGCGGAACGGTTGCCTGAAAGCAGACCGACGGCAATAAATACCGGCAAGGAAAGGAGTATGAAGTATAGGGGCATAGACAGCCACCAAGGCAGGAAAGGGAATGCCGAGGCTGCAACCTCTATCAGTACATCGCCCGAATAAATCGCAAGAGCAACGGTGGTAAAGCAAGTAAGGGCAGTTAGGATGAAATAGAGAACGGTGGCGATGGTAACAGGGATTGGACGTTTCATGTAATAAAAGCCTTGGATAGAATATCGGGGATGAGGATTAAAATCGGTATCGGCCAAACCTTGTTATCGAAGGCAATGGCCGTCTGAAAGCAGGCTATTCGTCTTTCTCAAATGAAGAAAGCTTGATAATGGCAGGCTGGAAGACTGCAACCAAATAGATCATGATAGGGAGGATAAGATACGTAAAAGGAATATCTGCGCGCAATAGTGCAATTAGAAAGGCAAGGTATAATGTCAGCAGGGCAAGGAAAATAACGCTCTTTTTCCATGTCGCTTGGCGGATTTCTTTGCAGTCGGTTGCTTATAGCGGACTTTTTTGTGGCAGGTCGGACATTCTTTAATACTTTTCAATCCTTTGAATGCACTACCTCGAATCGGATTGGAACAATGCGGGCAAGAGAATGGGGACGGTTTCATTATTTTTTTATCGGGCTGGATAAGGCATTGCCCATCCGGAAAAGCGGGTTGGATGGGCAACGTATATGTTTATTCGTCTTTTTCAAAAGATGAAAGTTTGTTTTGAATCGGGATAATGTAGTAGACGAGAAAGCCGATAACTAATACCGTACTGATATATGGGGGGAATGTACCAAACAGGCTGATCATTATTGCCGCTACGATGCAGACAACGACTACAAAAATAGCGAAAGGTTTCAGCAAAGCTTTGAAATATTCGCCGACAGGCGGTTTTTTGAATTTGACTTTTTTATGGCAGGAAGGACATTCTTTGACTGCGGCCAAACCTTTAACCAATCCGCCTTGGATCGAAGCATGGCAGTGTGGGCAGGGGAGAGAAGGATTAAGATTGTTCATTGTATTCAATCTGACTTAGGGTTTGGAAAGGTGGTATCGATATTGCCGATACCACCGCTATTTATCGGAAACAATAGGCTTATTGGGAATATTTTTTACCTAAAGCTTCGGCTGCTTTTTGTAATTCTTGATTGGCGGCACGCAGGGTTTCTTGCAATTTTTGAGATTTTTCTTGGAAATCATTGGCAAATTTGAGCGAATCTTTATCTTTACTATCGATAGTCAGTTCAGTAGCATACTTGCTTCCATAAATCATAAACTCATTAATTGTACTGTTGACTTGCACAGTTCGATCTAAAACTGCTTTGATTTCAGGATCTTTGATATCAATAGCAGCTGCACTTTGATGGAATTGTTCCAGTGCGGCAGTCAGTTTTTTTATCTGCTCGATAGTCTCGGCTTCTTTATTCTGTCTAGCCAACTGTTGCAATTCTTGACCTATTCGACCAATTTTTTGAGCTTCCTCACCAGTAATGAAGTTATTGAATTTTTGCAATTCGGCAAGACCGTCTGGAGATTTTTTATCGGAAATGACGATAGGTTCGGCCAGTTTAGGATCTGCTTCCGGGAATTCACTCAGGGCTTTTTCGTATTTGTTGGCCGGGCTAGATTCGCTTTGGGCAACTTGTTCTGCCGGTTTGTCGCTGCTGCCTTTATTGCCGGAGTCGCCGCAGGCTGCCAGTAGGGAAGCGGTCAAGATCAGCATACCGAATTTGTTTAATACGTTCATATTAGGATTCCTTCTTAAGTTAGGGGAAACGGGAAAATTTGTTTTTATTGATGAGTGTAGATAATTATTTGTACTTTTGTTCTATTTTATTACAAATTTGTTTATTTTTCATAAATTAGGTTAAGTGGTATGTTTTTGGAATTAAACGGCAAAGATGGATGGTCGTAAAATATTAAACATATAATGAAATTAACAAGGGTAATAAGGTTGGCTATGCTGTTTTGAACTAAAGTAGATTTTTTATTAAGATATTGTTGGTTGATGCGATAGGAATAAAAAAGGCCGTCTGAAACAATAAAGTTTCAGACGGCCTTTTGATTGGCTGGAATTAGTTGCCCAAGTCGAATGCTTTATGCAGAACGCGGGTGGCCAGTTCCATGTATTTTTCGTCAATCAGGACGGATACTTTGATTTCGGAAGTTGAAATCATTTGGATGTTGATGCCTTCTTCTGCGAGGGTGCGGAAGATTTTGGCGGCTACGCCGACGTGTGAACGCATGCCCAAGCCGACTGCGGAGACTTTGCATACGGTGTCGTCGCCGTCGATGTAGGCTGCGCCGATGCTGTCTTGACGTTGTTGCAGGATTTCGATGGTTTGTTTGTAGTCGCTGCGCGGTACGGTGAAGGAGAAGTCGGTTGTGCCTTCGCTGCCGACATTTTGGATGATCATGTCGACTTCGATGTTGGCATCGGCAACTGCGCCGAGGATTTGGTAGGCAACGCCGGGTTTGTCGGGTACGCCGCGTACGTTGATGCGGGCTTGGTTTTTGTCGAATGCGATACCGGTTACGGCTGCTCTTTCCATGTTGTCGTCCTCTTCAAAGGTAATCAGGGTGCCGTCGCCGCCTTCTTGCAGGCTGCTGAGTACGCGCAGGCGCACTTTGTATTTTCCGGCGAATTCTACGGAGCGGATTTGTAAAACTTTTGAGCCGAGGCTGGCCAATTCGATCATTTCTTCGAATGTGATCGTGTCCATGCGGCGTGCTTCGGGTACGACGCGCGGGTCGGTGGTGTAAACACCGTCTACGTCGGTATAAATTTGGCATTCGTCGGCTTTGAGGGCTGCGGCAAGTGCAACGGCGGAGGTGTCGGAGCCGCCGCGGCCGAGGGTTGAGATATTGCCTTCGCTGCTGATGCCTTGGAAACCGGCTACGATAACGACTTTGCCCTCGGCGAGGTCGGCACGCATTTTTTCGTCATCGATGCTTTCGATGCGGGCTTTGGTGTGGGAAGTGTCGGTTTTGAGGGCAACCTGCCAGCCGGTGTAGCTCTTGGCGTCAACGCCGATGTCTTTCAGGGCCATGGCCAGCAGGCCGATGGTTACTTGTTCGCCGGTGGCAAGGACGACGTCCAGCTCGCGCGGATCGGGATGTTCTTGCATTTCGTGCGCCAGGGCGACCAGTCGGTTGGTTTCGCCGCTCATGGCGGATACGACGACTACGATGTCGTGTCCTTCGGCGCGGGCTTTGGCGACACGTTTGGCTACGTTTTTGATGCGTTCGGGCGAGCCTACTGATGTGCCGCCGTATTTATGTACGATTAACGCCATGTTTCGTGCTTTCTTGTGGGGGTTGTCGGGCAGCTTGGTTTGCTGGAAAAAGGGTTATTATTACTATTTTTTACATGGAATTCAAGGATAGAACGCGCTTTTTTGAGTAAATACGCATAAAGGGGTTTGGTTAAAAAAGGCCGTCTGAAAGTTTTCAGACGGCCTTGCTGATTATCGGACTAAAAGGGCGGCCTGCTGGTGTTGAACCAATTCGGCAATGCCTTTGTGCGCGAGGGCAATGAGTTTGCCCAATTCTTCGATGCTGAACGGTGCGCCTTCGGCCGTACCTTGGATTTCGATTATTTTGCCGGATGCGGTCATGATGATGTTGACGTCGCTGTCGCAGCCTGAGTCTTCGGGATAGTCTAAGTCCAAAAGCGGTACACCGCCCACCACGCCGGCGGAAACGGCGGCAACGGCTTCACGGATTGGGTTTTCGCTGATAAGGCCGTCTGAAAGGAGTTTGTCCACGGCGATTTGCAGGGCAACGTAGGCACCGGTAATGGAGGCGGTACGCGTGCCGCCGTCGGCTTGGATAACGTCGCAGTCAATCAGGATTTGGCGTTCGCCGAGTTTTTCCATATCGACGACGGCGCGCAGCGAGCGGCCGATCAGGCGTTGGATTTCTTGTGTGCGGCCGGACTGTTTGCCCGCGGTGGCTTCACGACGCATACGGGAGGCAGTGGACGCCGGCAACATGCCGTATTCGGCCGTTACCCAGCCTTGTTCTTTACCGCGCAGGAACGGTGGGACATTTTCATCGATGGAGGCAGTGCAAATCACTTTGGTGTTGCCGCACTCGATAAGGCAGGAGCCATCGGCGTGTGGCAGGAAATTGGGGGTGATTTTAATGTTGCGCAGGCTGTCGGCGGCGCGGCCGGTGCGGGTGTAGTCGCTCATGATGGTCCTTTGGGGGAATAAAAAACAGGTTGCCTTGAATTATAGAGGAATTTAGCAGTAAAGGCCGTCTGAAAATCGTCGGTCGGGTGTGTTATAGTGTCCGTACTTTCACTCGTATTTGGAAACGGAGTAAAATCATGGCTACAAGACGAACTATTCAAATCCACAGCATGACCGGCTTTGCCAATGCCGCAGGCGAATGCGGCGGCAAACGGATTAATTTGGAAATCCGCGCGGTCAACCATCGTTATTTGGATGTCCAATTCCGTATGCCGGAAGAGTTGCGCTATTTGGAAGGCGCATTGCGCGAACAGATTGCCGCGGCTGTAGCACGCGGTAAACTGGAGTGCCGTGTTCAGCTGCAAGATGCGGCTTCGGGCGGTCAGACTTTGGAAGTCAATCAGGACTTGGTCGCACAGCTGGCACATTTAAACAAAGAATGGCGCAAGGAACACAATTTCGGCAAGCTGAGCGTGGCCGACGTTTTGCGTTTCCCCGGCGTTTTGGCAGGTCAGAGCGAAGACTCTGAGGCCTTGGCGAAAGGTGTCAAAGATTTATTGACCAGCGCGTTGAAAGAGTTCACAGCCGCCCGCAAACGCGAGGGCAAAAAACTGGGCGAACATTTATTGCAACGTCTGACCGCTATGGAAGAGATTGTGGACGCTTTGAACGAACTGTTCCCAAGCCTTCTGCAAGCGCATATGGACAAAGTCAAAACCCGTTTGGCCGAAGCCGTCGGCAATATCGACAACGACCGCTTGCAACAAGAATTTGCTTTGTTTATCCAGAAATCCGATGTAGATGAGGAATTCAGCCGTTTGCGCACCCATATCGCCGAAGTGCGCCGCATTGTTACCGAAGGCAAGGGCAGCGTAGGCAAACGTTTGGATTTCCTGATGCAGGAGCTCAACCGCGAAGCCAATACTTTGGGCAGTAAGGCCATCGCCGCCGAATGCACGCAAGCGTCGGTTGAACTGAAAGTCTTAATCGAACAAATGCGCGAACAGGTTCAAAATATCGAATAAATCGATAACGAACAGATAAAACAAGGCCGTCTGAAAAGTTTCAGACGGCCTTTTATCAATCAATTTCAAGTAAACAAAGAGATTCAGGCATGATCATTAAAGGCAAGCTGGTTATTACGATGGATTATAAAGCGGAGGAATGAAATCTGCTTACTGGTAAAAAAGCGAAATTCTTAACCAATATGGTTAATACCGGTGCTGTTGTTGGTGACCAAAACTAGATAATTAGTTTGAATACGATTGAACTGTTATGGAAAAAGCCGTAAAGCATTTTGCCTGATTCGAACAGGATCACACGGGGGCTTGTGCCACCGCTCCCTTTCCATTTGGTAACCCATGCTTTACGGCTTTGTTAAAGACAATATACTGATGGTCAAGATAAAAATCAACACAGATGCTCTGCAAAAAGCTTAAATGCTATTGCACAGCGTACAAGTAATACCCAGCCATTGATGACGCAACTTGCCCGTATCATGCGCAATGCGGTACTGGACAACTTCGAGACGAGTGGCCACTATGCTATCAAGGTAAAGAAGTTTTTTCTGCTACTGTTGAGCGTGACGATGGGCATGTCATAGATTTCACCATTATCGCCTGTTCGGGAAACATGACCGATGAGGAAAAAAATGAGTCCTGAAGAATGGTATCGTTGGCGGAATGAAAGATTGAAAAAGGAGCGAGAAAAATAGTTTATTCACCCTTCAGTTTTATGACTATAAAGGGCGGGGTAGGTCATTCATGTTTGAAATATCAAACGCGGTTATTGCCAGAGCTGTATATAAAAGTTAATATCCGTTAAATTATGGCAATTATTGTCATGATAAAAACATACACAGGAGAAAAATAATGAACTTTCTGACCGCTATCAGTCGGCAAATGACCCGCTTCACCGCTCTGATCATCGTCCTTGCTTCCATCATCGCCTTTATCGAACCTGCCACTTTTTCGTGGGTAAAAGGCGATACGCAAGTCGTCGTACTCGGCATCATCATGCTGGGTATGGGCATGACTTTGGGCAAAGAAGATTATCAAATTTTGGCGCAACGTCCGCTCGATATTTTCATCGGTGCCATCGCCCAATATACGATTATGCCCTTGCTTGCCATCGGTATTGCCAGAGCCTTCGACTTGTCGCCAGGATTGACGCTGGGTTTGGTTTTGGTCGGTACTTGTCCGGGCGGCGTTTCGTCCAATATCATGAGTTTTTTGGCTAAAGGCGATGTTGCCTTTTCGGTCGGCATGACCACGGTTTCCACCGTCCTCGCTCCTGTGATGACGCCGCTGTGGATGACTTATTTGGTCGGACAAACCGTTGAAATGGATGGCTGGGGCATGTTTAAATTTATGTTGCTCGTTACCCTGTTGCCTGTCGTTATCGGCTCTGCCGCCAATATATTGCTGCACAAAAAACATTGGTTTGAAGACGTGAGCGCAATTATGCCTGCCGTTGCCGTTGTCGCGTTTGCCTGCATCGTCGGCGGCGTTGCTGCCGTTCACGGCCACCGATTTGCCGAATCCGCCTTGGTTATGGTACTCGCCATCGCTGCCCACAACATCGGCGGCTACATCCTCGGCTATTACAGCGGCGCGCTGACCGGCATGAATACCGCCAAAAAACGCACCCTTGCCATCGAAGTCGGTGTACAAAATGCCGGACTTGCCACCGGTTTGAGTGCTAAATTCTTCCCCGGTAATGCCGAGTCCGCCGTTGCCGCCGCCGTTGCCTGCGTTTGGCACTCTGTATCGGGAACGGTTTTGGGCAACTTGTTTGCCTGGTGGGACAAGCGTAAGCAATAAGTTGAAAGTGTCAGTTTCAAACATTGCCCAATAATCAAAAGGCCGTCTGAAATATTTCAGGCGGCCTTTTGATTGCTTTTTATCAATGCGCTTTATGCGTCGTGCTGTACACGATTTTGTCCGTTAAAGCCATGGCAAGCGCAGAAATCAGGAAACAGATGTGGGTAATACATTGCCACATGATTTGTTTTTCCGACAGATTGGCGGCATTGAGGAAGGTTTGCAGCAAATAGATGGAAGAGATGCTGATGATGGACATCGACAGTTTGACCTTCAAAACCGAAGCATTGACGTGGCTGAGCCATTCGGGTTGGTCGGGATGTTCTTCAACATGGAGGCGGGAAACGAAGGTCTCGTAGCCACCGACAATGACCATAGTCAGCAGGTTGGCAATCATCACGACATCAATCAGGTTCAATACGGCGATCATGATGGTGTTTTCATCCATGATGCTGAAATTGGATACCAAGTGCCACAAGGATTTGAGGAACTTACAGGCATAAATGACTTGGGCGATAATCAAGCCTATATAAATCGGCAGTTGCAGCCAGCGGCTGGCGAAAATGATGTGTGCGAAGATGCCCATTCGTTCGTGGGCTGTGCGCTTGGTCGGGGTGGAATGTTCCATAAAATGTGTTGTGTGTAGGAAAGATAAGGGGCGGCATTTTAATGGAAAAATTTTTAAGCCGCAATTTGAGCGGTTGAATTTAAAAAGAAAGGCCGTCTGAAAACAGGATATTGTTTCTTGTTTTCAGACGGCCTTGTAGGTTGTCAGGATAGGCAAATACGCGCAAAATCGCTTTGCTTTTTAGAGATGGACATTATGCTTGCAGATTCGTTTTTTTATTATCTGGTGTTGGTCGGCTTTGCCGCAGGGCTGATGGATGCGGCGGTTGGCGGCGGAGGGCTGTTGCAGATTCCCGGATTATTCAACCTATTGCCAAACGCTACGCCTGTGGCCTCGGTGATGGGTGTCAATAAATTTGCTTCCTGCTGCGGCACGTTGACCGCGACGGGGCAATATCTGCGCCGAATTCCCGTGCCGTGGAAAATGCTGTTGCCTGCCGCGGCGTTGGCGTTTGCCGCTTCATATTTGGGCGCGAAAACGGTGGTGTATTTCCCCGTGCAATACATGAAACCGGCAATGCTGGTCATCATGATTGCCATGTGTTTGTACACTTTTTTGAAAAAAGACTTGGGGCAGACGGTGCGCACTGAAAAGCTGACGCGCCGTGAAACCTTATGGGGCTTATTTTTCGGTGCATTAATCGGGTTTTATGACGGCGTGTTCGGGCCGGGAACGGGCAGCTTGTTGGCTTTTGTATTCGTCCGCTTTTACGGCTATGATTTTTTAGCGGCGAACGCTTCGGCAAAGGTCATCAATTCGACCACCAATCTTGCCGCGCTGACGTTTTTTATCCCGCAAGGCCATGTCGCGTGGGCATGGGCGATACCGTTGGCGGTAGCGAATTTATGCGGCGGCGTGGTCGGCGCGCGCTTGGCAATGCGCGGCGGAACCAAGCTGCTACGTTACGGATTTATGTTGCTGCTGTGCCTGACCATTGGGAAGTTTGCTTGGGATTTATTGGGTTGATATTGAATGAAAAAAAGGCCGTCTGAAAGTTTCAGACGGCCTTTGCATTTTACAGTTTAACCGAATGCTCGCGTGTTTCGTGGAACACGATATCCGGCCAGCGTTCTTGTGTTAGATTCAGATTGACGCGGTTAGGCGCGAGGTAGGCGAGGTTGCCGCCTGCGTCTATCGACAGATTGCCGGCATTGGCTTTTTCAAACTCCGCCAGCTTTTTCTTGTCTTCGCACGATACCCAGCGCGCAGACCAGATAGATGCGCTGTCGAACACGGCTTCTACGCCGTATTCGTTGGCCAGTCGCGAGGTAACGACTTCAAACTGCAACACGCCGACCGCGCCCAAAATCAAATCCGCGCCGCTCATCGGTTTGAAAACCTGTACCGCGCCTTCTTCGCCAAGCTGTTGCAAGCCTTTTTGCAGTTGCTTGATTTTCAGCGGGTTTTTGATGCGGACGCTGCGGAACAGTTCGGGCGCGAAGAATGGGATGCCGGTGAACGCCAGTTGTTCGCCTTCGGAGAAGCTGTCGCCGATTTGGATGTTGCCGTGGTTCGGGATACCGATAATGTCGCCGGCGTAGGCTTCTTCTACCAGCTCACGGTCGTGGGACATGAAGGTAACCACGCTGGAGGCGGCGATTTCGCGGTTGATACGCAGGTGTTTCATCTTCATGCCGCGCTCGAATTTGCCGGAGCAGACGCGCAAGAAGGCGATACGGTCGCGGTGTTTCGGGTCCATATTGGCTTGGATTTTGAAGATAAATCCGGAGAACTTAGGTTCGTCAGGCTCGACCATGCGTACGGTAGCATCACGCGGTTTCGGCGCAGGCGCCCATTCAATCAATGAATTGAGGATTTCCTGAATACCGAAGTTGTTAATCGCCGAGCCGAAGAACACGGGCGTGAGTTCGCCGGCGAGGAATTCGTCGAGATTAAACTCGTTGGAAGCAGCCTGCACCAATTCGATTTCGTCGCGCAACTGTTGGATTTCCAACGGAAAGCGCTGTTCCAATTCAGGGTTGTCGATGCCTTTGATGATGTCGAACTCGTGCGGCAGGCGCTCGCCACCTGCGTCGAAGAGATAGATTTCATCGTTCAGGATGTGGTACACGCCCTTGAAGTTTTTGCCCATGCCGATCGGCCAGGTTACGGGCGCGCAGCGGATTTGCAGGATGTTTTCCACTTCGTCCAGCAATTCCAAAGAGTCACGCACTTCGCGGTCGTATTTGTTCATGAACGTGACAATCGGCGTGTTGCGCAGGCGGCAGACGTTCAAGAGTTTGATGGTTTGCGCTTCCACGCCCTTTGCCGCGTCGATGACCATCAAGGCGCTGTCCACGGCGGTCAAAACGCGGTAGGTGTCTTCGGAGAAGTCTTGGTGTCCCGGCGTGTCCAAGAGGTTGACGGTGTGGTCTTTGTAGTCGAACTGCATCACGCTTGATGCCACGGAAATGCCGCGCTGCTTCTCGATTTCCATCCAGTCGGAGGTGGCGAATTTGCCGGTTTTTTTGCCTTTTACCGTACCCGCGCTTTGAATTGCACCTGAAAACAGCAGCAGTTTTTCGGTCAGCGTGGTTTTACCCGCGTCAGGGTGGGAGATGATGGCAAACGTGCGGCGGCGGCGCACTTGGTCGAGGATTTCTTGGGACATGGTTTTCTTTGCAAAAAGTTTCAGGCCGCTTTTTCAGACGGCCTGAAGGATATGGGTGTTGGGAAACAGGCTAAAATAAGGGCGTGTGCGACACGCCCTGAAATAGATTGAAAGATGCGGAATTGTACAAAAAAATGCTTGATAATTCAATGTTTGCGCACCAAATCAAAGGCCGTCTGAAAAGTTTCAGACGGCCTTATGCTATGAATCGATGATTAAATATCCATCGGTTTCCATTCCGCGCCTTTTACCGGCGGCAGCCATGATTGCGTACCGCTGGAGGAAAATCCCCACAAGGTGTCGGGGAGGCCGTAATGGTCGGCGCGCGTCGGATCGAGTTGCGTTTCGATTTCATCTTCGCGACCTTCACGGATTTGCGTGGCGATGTGCGGATTAATCATCACGGTTTTGCCCAATGCGATAAATTCTGCCCAGCCGGTTTCATAGGCGGCCAAAATTTGGTCGGCGGTAAACAGGTTGCCCACCCCGATAAGCGGCAGTTTGCCGTTG
The DNA here is from genome assembly GCF_002863305.2 of Neisseria perflava. Lineage (NCBI taxonomy): Bacteria > Pseudomonadati > Pseudomonadota > Betaproteobacteria > Neisseriales > Neisseriaceae > Neisseria > Neisseria perflava. The sequence continues at coordinate 1,443,709 of NZ_CP136962.1, read as the reverse complement.
ATGCGTTCGTGGATAAACTGCATACGGGTTTGGGCGGTATCGCCGCCGCGACGGATTTTTTTATCAAATTCCCACAGGGAAACGTGCAGATATTGCAGCGGTTTTTGTACCAATGCGTCAATCAATGCGCCGGTTTCGGTCATGGTTAAGCCGTCATCGCCCGGTTCTTCAGGGGAGAAGCGGTAGCCGATAATGAAGTCATTGCGCTGGTGTTTTTCACGGACGGCAACCACGGCATCGATAACGGCCAGCGGGAAGCGCATTCTGTTTTCCAAGCTACCGCCCCATTGGTCGTTGCGGCGGTTGCTTTGGGCGGAGTAAAACTGTTGGATTAAATAGCCGTTCGCACCGTGGATTTCCACGCCGTCAAAACCGGCACGAAGCGCCAAATCGGCGGCTTGTGCATAAGAAGCGATGAGTGCCTCGACTTCTTCTGCGGTCGCTTCGCGTGCGTGTTCGGCTTCGTTGGCGGAAGCGCTGATTTTGTCGAGACCGTCCAAAAGTTCATCAATGGCTTTGGAACCGCCGTGATGGATTTGCAAAATCGCTTTTGCGCCTTGTTGTTGCAGGATTTGTGCGGTTTCTTTCAGGCTGTCGAGGCAGTGTTCGCCTGTGGCTTCAGGTTGGCCGTGAAAGGCTTTGCCGTCTTTTTGAACCAAAGTGGCGGCAGTGATAAACATGCCCATATCGCCTGCACGGTTGCTGAGAAAGGTACGCTCTTGGTCGCTGATCAAACCGTCGGCTTGTGAGCCGAAATGGGTCATGGGGGCGACGACAAGGCGGTTTTTGATGGTTACGCCGTTATTGAGGGTGTATGTTTGGAAGAGTGGGGCGTATTTTGGATTCATGAGATTTTGCTCTTGATAAGTGAATGGTTGGCAGAGGATTGGGCCATTCGGGAATTTATCAAGTACAAAGGCCGTCTGAAAAGTTTCAGACGGCCTGTTTATTCTTTAAGCCTTAGGATTAAAGATTAGGATTGACAATGATTTTTACTGCGGATTCGTTGTTGTGGATCAAGCGCTCGAAGCCTTCGGAAATCAATTCGTCCAGTTTGATGCGTTGGGTGATGAAAGGCTCAAGGTTGATTTTGCCTTCTTCAACCAATTTGATGGTTTCTGCGTGGTCGTTGCAGTAGGCGATGGTGCCGCGCACGTCCAGCTCTTTCATCACAACGCTGTGGACGTTGATGGTGGCGGGGTGGCTCCAAATGGATACGATGACGACTTTCGCAGTCGGACGGCATGCTTCGACCATGGTGTCCAGTACTTTGTTGACGCTGGTGCATTCGAATGCGACATCTACGCCTTCGCCGTTGGTCAGTTTTTTCACTTCTTCAACGACATCGACTTCGGATGGGTCGAGGATATAGTCGGCCACGCCGGCTTCGCGTGCTTTGTCTTTACGTGCTTTGCTCAATTCGGTGATGATGACTTTGATGCCTTTGGCTTTCAGTACGGCAGCCAACAGCAAACCGATTGGGCCTGCACCGCCGACCAATGCGACGTCGCCTTCTTTCGCGCCACTGCGTACATAAGCATGGTGGCCGACAGATAGAGGCTCAATCAAAGCAGCTTGGTCCAATGGGATTTTGTCGGAAATAGGGTGTACCCAACGGCGTTTGACGGCGATTTTTTCAGACAAACCGCCACCGCAGCCGCCCAAGCCGATGAAGTTCATGTCTTTGGAGAGGTGGTAGTTGCTGCCTTCGCCGGTCGGTACGTCGTCGCGGATGATGTAGGGTTCGACAACAACGTGTTGGCCGACTTTGATGTCGTCCACGCCTTCACCTACGGCATAAACCACGCCGGAGAACTCGTGCCCCATGGTTACTGGCGCTGACTCGCCGGAGATTGGGTGCGGATGGCCACAAGGCGGAATGAAAATCGGGCCTTCCATGAATTCGTGCAGGTCGGTACCGCAGATACCGCACCACGCAACATTGATGCCGACAGTACCCGGAGCGACGGTTGGCTCGGGAATGTCTTCGATGCGGATGTCGCCTTTGTTGTAAAAACGTGCTGCTTTCATTGTAACGCTCCTTTTTTTAAAGTGGAGGCCGTCTGAAAAGACGGTCAATTAGGGAAAGGGAAGCAGTGTGGTGTGTGAAGTATTTTTATTGATATGTTTTATATTTGTTATTTTACTACTGATAATATGGAAATGGTTTGTCTTTGCTCAAATTAAAGTTTGTAAATGAAAAAAGGCCGTCTGAAATGGATAATCTGTTTTCAGACGGCCTGGGGTCGATAGTTTAAATGCGTTATTGCGTAGGATTGTTACTTTTGCCGCGCTTCAAATGCTTTTGGTAGGCGATGACGTAATCGGCCTTGCTCAAGCCTGCTAATACGCGGATGTGGGCGGCGGCGGATTTGGACATGGATTCCAAGGTATAGCCGCCTTCCAGTACGGAAACGACACGCCCCTGACAGCTTGCCGTTGCTTGGACGATTTTGTGTGTCAGCCAGGCAAAGTCGGCTTCATGCAGGTTCAGACGGCCTGTTTCGTCTTGTTTATGCCCGTCAAAACCTGCTGAAAGCAATACCAACTCGGGACGGAAAGCTTCCAGCTTGGGCAGCCATTGTTCGCGGATGGTCGTACGGAAGATACGGCTGCCTGTACCTGGTTTGAGGGGCGTATGCAGCATATTCTTATTGCCGGCGTATTGTTCCGCTTGAGGGAAGGGAAAGATGTCGGTTTCAAACAGGTTGAAAAACATCACGCGCGGATCGTCTCGGAGAATCTCCGCCGTACCGTCGCCGAAGTGGGCGTCGAAATCGATGACGGCGATGCGTTGCAGGCGGTATTGGGCAATGGCGTGCATCACGCCGGCGGCGGTGTTGTTGACGAGGCAGAATCCGCTGGCGCTGTTGCTGTGGGCATGGTGGCCGGGTGGGCGGATGGCGCAAAAAGCATGCCAAGCCTTTTTGTTCATCACCATATCGACTGCTTTGACAACGGCGCCGGCTGCAAAACGGGCAGCTTGGAGGGAGTCGTGGCAGATGACCGTATCGTCATCGATGCGGTGGATTTTGCCGGGGAGCGGTTGGGCAGCTTCCAAGTCGTGCAGATAATTGCGCGAGTGGACCAATGCCAGTTGTGCATCTTTGATTTCGGGTGCTTCAGCGGTTTGCAGATGACGCCAAATGCCTTCCGTTTTTAAGGCGGCTTGAATGGCGCTGATGCGTTCTGGCTTGTCGGGGTGGTTGGTGCCCGGCTGGTGCTGCAGAAATATCGGATGGGAAATCCATACGGTGCGGGCATTTTTGCCAAGTAGTCGACGCAGCAGGGTACGCACGCGCCAAATGATTTTTTTAAGCATGGAAAGTGTGTATCGAACGAGTCGCACGGACTGCTAAATATGGTTAATAAATACGGAAATGCTTGGAAATTTTTCAGACGGCCTTTAGAATAGCTCAATTTTACAGTCCGACCAACTGCGTTTTGGGCTGTATGCAGTTTTTTACTTTATCTTAAAACTCAAAAGAACGGATATATTATGAATCAAGCTGTGGCTCAATTTGCCCCTTTACTGCTGATTATGGTGGTGTTTTACTTCCTGATTATGCGTCCTCAACAAAAGAAATTCAAAGCACACCAAGCTATGCTGGCTGCTTTGAAAGTAGGTGATAAAGTCGTTTTGGCTGCAGGTTTCAAAGGCCGCGTGACCAAAGTCGGCGAGCAATTCTACACTGTCGACATCGGCCAAGGTGCGAGAATCGAAGTAGAAGTGGAACGCAACGCGATTGCCGCGAAAGCCGAATAATCCGTTTTTTTGCGAAAAGCCGCCTCATTTTCCGAGTGCGGCTGTTTGCCTTTATAAATAAAGCAAAGGTTTACCATGAACCGTTATCCTTTATGGAAATACCTGCTGATTGCGTTCACGATTGTGGTTGCGGCTGTTTATTCGCTGCCCAACCTTTTCGGTGAAACGCCTGCGGTACAGGTATCGACCAACCGACAAGCCATCGTTATCAATGAGCAAACCCAGTCTAAAGTGTCTTCTGCGTTACAAAGCGCAGGTATTCAGACTGACGGTATGTTCATTGTCGATAACTCGCTGAAAGTGCGCTTTAAAGATACTGAAACGCAATTAAAAGCGCGTGATGTCATCGAAAACACTTTGGGCGAAGGCTATATTACCGCGCTCAACCTTTTGGCGGACAGTCCTGAGTGGATGGCGAAAATTAAAGCCAATCCGATGTTCCTGGGTCTGGACTTGCGCGGCGGCGTGCATTTCACTATGCAGGTGGACATGAAGGCCGCGATGCAGAAAACGTTTGAACGTTATTCCGGTGATATCCGCCGAGAATTGCGCCGCGAAAAAATCCGTACCGGTACAGTGCATCAGACTGAAAACGGTCTGACCGTGCCTTTGCAAGATGCTACTGATGTACAAAAAGCCTTGCCTCAGTTGCAAAAATTGTTCCCTGAAGCCACGCTGCTGCCGGATGGCAACAATATCGTGCTGACTCTGTCTGAAGAGGCGATCAATAAAGTACGTTCTGATGCGGTAAAACAAAACATCAACACTTTGCATAACCGTGTGAACGAATTGGGTGTGGCAGAACCGGTTATCCAGCAATCTGGCCTTGACCGCATTGTCGTACAGTTGCCGGGTGTGCAAGATACTGCCAAAGCAAAAGACATTATCGGTCGTACCGCGACTTTGGAAGTGCGCATGGTGGAAGATGATCCGATTAAACTGCAAGAAGCCTTAAACGGTAATGTACCGACTGGTTATGAGTTGCTGTCAAGCGGTGGTGATCATCCGGAAACTATTTTGGTCAACAAACAAGTTGAACTGACCGGCGACAACATCAACGACGCGCAACCTAGCTTTGACCAAATGGGTGCGCCTGCTGTGAGCCTGAGCTTGGACAGCGCAGGTGGCAGCATTTTTGGAGAATTGACTTCGGCCAATGTGGGTAAACGTATGGCTATGGTGTTGATCGACCAAGGTAAATCCGAAGTCGTGACCGCGCCTGTCATCCGCGCTGCCATTACCGGTGGTCGTGTGGAGATTTCCGGCAGCATGACAACTGCCGAAGCCAACGATACTTCATTGTTGCTGCGTGCCGGTTCGCTGGCCGCGCCGATGCAGATTGTCGAAGAACGTACCATCGGCCCGTCTTTGGGTAAAGAAAACATTGAAAAAGGTTTCCACTCTACCTTGTGGGGCTTTGCCGCTGTTGCTGCATTCATGGTGATTTACTACCGCTTGATGGGTTTCTTCTCTACCATTGCCTTGAGTACCAATATCTTGTTTTTGGTGGGTATTTTGTCTGCCATGCAGGCAACGCTGACCTTGCCGGGTATTGCCGCCTTGGCCTTAACCTTGGGTATGGCGATTGACTCCAACGTGTTGATTAATGAACGTATCCGTGAGGAATTGCGTGCCGGTGTCGCACCGCAGCAGGCCATCAACCTCGGTTTCCAACACGCTTGGGCAACCATTGTCGACTCCAACTTGACCTCTCTGATTGCCGGTATCGCTTTGTTGGTATTCGGTTCCGGCCCGGTACGCGGTTTTGCGGTTGTACACTGTATCGGTATTCTGACTTCGATGTATTCATCCGTGGTCGTGTTCCGTGCTTTGGTCAACCTGTGGTACGGCCGCCGTCGCAAATTGCAAAATATTTCCATCGGTTCGGTATGGAAGCCGAAAGCTGAAATGGCAGAAGGCAAGGAGTAAAACATGGAATTATTTAAAATCAAACGCGATATTCCGTTTATGAGCTACGGCAAACTGACGACTTTTATTTCGTTGGTTACGTTTATCGCCGCCGTGTTCTTTTTGGTAACCAAAGGCCTGAATTTCTCCGTCGAATTTACCGGCGGTACGGTGATGGAAGTCCAATATCAGCAGGGCGTTGATGTGAATAAAACACGCGAACGCCTCGATACGCTGAAAATGGGCGATGTACAGGTTCAGGCATTGGGTACGAACAAACACATCATGATCCGCCTGCCGAACAAAGAAGGCGTAACGTCTGCCCAGCTGTCCAACCAAGTGATGGATTCGCTGAAAAAAGACAATCCTGACGTTACCTTGCGCCAAGTCGAATTCATCGGCCCTCAAGTCGGCGAAGAATTGGTAACCAATGGTTTGATGGCATTGGGCTTCGTGGTGGCAGGTATTATTATTTATTTGTCCATGCGTTTTGAATGGCGTTTTGCAGTATCCGCGATTATTGCGAATATGCACGATATCGTGATTATTCTCGGCTGTTTTGCCTTCTTCCAATGGGAATTCTCATTGACTGTCTTGGCAGGTATTTTGGCAGTTTTGGGTTATTCCGTGAACGAATCTGTGGTGGTGTTTGACCGTATTCGTGAAAACTTCCGCAAACCGCATATGCGCGGCCATACTGTTCCGGAGGTTATCGACAATGCGATTACCGCTACCATGAGCCGTACCATCATTACCCACGGTTCGACCGAGGCAATGGTTGTTTCTATGCTGGTGTTCGGCGGTGCGGCCTTGCACGGTTTCTCTATGGCGCTGACCATCGGTATCGTGTTCGGTATTTACTCTTCCGTATTGGTTGCCAGCCCGCTCTTGCTGATGTTTGGTTTGAGCCGTGAGAACATTGCCAAAGAAGTGAAGAAAAAAGAAGAAGTGGTAGTTTAAACCTGCAATAATTCGATAAAGGCCGTCTGAAAATTGATTGAATCAATTTTCAGACGGCCTTTTGTATTTAAATTTCAGAATGTTTTGTTTTAATGAAATCAGAGGGGATAAATGTGAAAGAAAAAGAAAAAATATGGACGATATAATTTTGTGATGAATCAAGTTTATTGTCTGATATGCCCTTAATTGCTTGTCAGTCCCAATATTTTAAAACATAATACTTTTGCCCCCAGTACTGGAGTTTTACTACAAGTACATGATTTGCAAAAAATCTGTCGGGTGTGCAGACCCTGCCAATCAACCTCAAATAAGGAAGGTTAAGAATGAAAGTAACCAGTTTCGGCGAAGTGCTGTGGGACGATTTTCCAAACGGAAAGGTATTGGGTGGCGCCCCCTTGAATGTTGCTGTCCGTTTGCAGTCTTTGGGTATCGATGCTGCCATCATCAGCCGTCGCGGTGATGATGCCGACGGCGAGGAATTGCTGCGCCAGGTCCAAAGCAAAAACGTCAATACTGATTATTTGCAGGTTTGCCACGAATGCGCGACCAGTTTGGTAAAAGTGCATTTGGACAAGTCTGGCAGTGCGTCTTATGAGATTGTTTATCCTTGCGCGTGGGACAGAATTGCGAATAATAATGCGGCAATCAAGCGAGTGGCAGAATCCGATGCGTTCGTTTTTGGCAGCTTGGCAACCCGTGACGAGGTTTCGCGTAAAAGCTTGGACGCTTTATTGAAAGAAGCCAAATTCAAAATTTTTGACGTTAATCTGCGCAAGCCGCATTACGATATTGACCGCTTGTTGGAGACCATGAAACAGTCCGATATGGTCAAACTCAATGATGATGAGCTGTATGAGTTGGCTGCGGCTTACGGCTCTCCTTATCACAGTATCGAGCAAAATATCGGCTACCTTGTTAAGCTGACAGGTGTCAAAATCTTGTGTGTGACTTTGGGCAGCCATGGTGCGGTTTTGTATAAGGACGGCGAGGTGTACCGTCATTGCGGTTTCCGCGTCAAAGTGGTGGATACTGTCGGCTCCGGAGACAGCTTCCTTGGTGGTTTGACTTACAAACTGCTGAACAATGCACCTCCTCAAGAAGCCATTGCTTTTGCTTGTGCGCTGGGTGCATTAGTGGCTTCACATCATGGCGCGACGGCGGATATTTCTTTGGAAAAAATTGAAGCGTTTATGAATCCGGCTTGATGCTTCGATAATAGATATAGAAAGGCCGTCTGAACAACCATTAAATCAGGTTTTCAGACGGCCATAGTGTTTTCAGGCTTTACCAATAAGTTGTAAAACATTCCAAGTTGGTATTTTTCGGGCCGCTGCCTTCTTCGGTTGGCGAACCAATCATCATCAGGCCGATGATTTTGTCTTTGTCGGCACACTCAAATGCTTCGCGCAACAATGGGCTGTTGACCCACATGCCCGTAATCCAAACATTGTCGAAGCCTTGAGCAGAAGCAGACAGTTGCAACGCGTAGGCGGCGCATCCGGCGGTCAACATTTGCTCCCATTCGGGTTTGGGTTTTGCTACTTCACGGTTTGGCACGAATGTAACGCCGATAATCATAGGTGCCATGTTGCCGACGCGTTCGGCCTTTTTCATGGCATCATCGCCGAAGTTGAGTTCGGTAACGGTCTTGCTCAAAAGCTCGCGGAAACGTTGCAAACCGGCTTCGCTTTGAATTACAGTAAAGCGGTAAGGGCGCATATTGCCGTGATCGGGTACTTGTGTTGCCGCTTGCAGCATTTGTTCCAGTTGCTCGGCATTGGGTGCCGGAGCAGTCAGTTTTTTGGAAGAGCGACGCGTGGTGAGGAGATTTAAGGCATCCATTTTTATTCTTTCTTGTGAATTCGAATGAGAATAATTATATAGCAGAACGATAAATAAATCAGCAAAGGACAAAGGCCGTCTGAATTAAGGTTTCAGACGGCCTTTGAGTTTTACAGGATACCGTTGTTTTGTGTATTTTCAGTAATCAGTGCTTTGTTGATTTCGTCGGCGGTGTAGCTCTTACCGTTTCCGAATACAAAGCTGTCGACATTATTGTTGGCAATGTCATGGATGGTCAGGGTGTCGCCTGTATCTTTGATGGTTAAGACCCAATCATCGCCGGTTTTTAACTGTAAATCTTTCAGCGTAATCCCTTCTTTGAAAAGGACTTGGGTATCGCTGCCACCATACGGATTAAAGGTGTCGTTGCCGCTGTTTCTGCCGAACATAATCACCGTACGCTCGGAACCGGGGTCGGTAATGGTATCGTTGCCGCCGGCCGTATCAACGATGTTGATGCCTCGGCCCAAAGTAATGGTTTCATCACTGCGGTTGCCCCTGTATTCGACAACAGAAGTGTAACGCGACAAATCTAAATCGCTGTTGTCGCTATCGGCATGGATGGTGTGGTTGAAGTTGTTGTACACATCCCGGTTGAGTTCCTCAACGGGTTGGCCTGTGTATTGGACGATGTTTGTGTTACCGATCATGTGCGGGATAGACAGTTTGAAGTGGTTGATCAGCTCGCCGGTGCTGTATGAGGTATTGCCGTCAAACTGAAACTCGGAAATCGCACCATAAATGCCGCTTTGGTTTTTGATGGTCAAAACATCATCTGTGCCTTTAATGCGGATATGCCAAGTATCGCCATCCAGCAGGGGATTGGATACAAATTGGTTGCTGTCGGGCATGTCGGCAATCCCGGTTTTGTCGTAACCTTTTTCAACGGTAATTTCAAGGTCGTCAAGGGTAATGCCGCCGGTAAATTTCACGACGTTGGCGTTGAGTCTGTGTAGGCTTGCCTCGCTATCAAAACCGAAGTTGAAGTCAAAAATGGTGTCATGACCGTAACCTTTGCCGAAGATATAGGTATCGTTGTGTTCGCCGCCTTCCAGATAATCATTGCCTGCGCCGCCGTCGAATAAGTCGGCACCTACATGGGCATAAAGTTTGTCGTTACCGTTGCCGCCGTAGAGTTTATCGTCGGAAGCGGGTTCGTTGCCGTAATAGGTTTCGCTGTGTTCGCGCAAAATGTCATCGCCGTCGTGGCCATAAAGGGTATCATGGCCGTCATTGCCGCCGTCAATTTCATTGTCGGCTGCATTACCATGCAAAGTATCGTCGCCGTTTGTGCCGACAAATTTAATGGTTTCGTCTTTCAGCGCTTGGAAGGCTTGTTGGAACTGCGCGGCAATATAGGTTTGGTCGTTAAACTGGAAGCGGTCGATGGAAATGCTGCCATCCGCACCGATTTGGTTTTGAATCAGGGCAGAACCTTGTTCGGAAGTAATTTCCCAGCTTTGGCTGCCATCATCGTTATGAATGGTCTTCAGGTTGAGCTTGGCATTGTTCAGGCCGTCTGAAAACTTGAGGGTATTGATGCCTTGGTTGTCGATAATGGTATCGTTGTCGCCGTAGATATAGGTATCGTTTCCGGCTCCGCCTTTCAGAATGTCTTTACCGTTGCCGCCCACCAAAATGTCGTCGCCTGTATCACCGTTGATGACATCGTTGCCGTTGCCGCCATCCAGATAATCATTGCCGTCTCCGCCGTTGAGGTTGTCGTTGCCACCCATGCCGTAAACGGTATCATCACCGCGTCCACTGTTGAGGCGGTTGCGGCCTTCGTTACCGGTCAGGATGTTATTGCTGTTGTTGCCGGCGGCAAAAATATTGGCCGAGCCGGTCAAGGTAACATTTTCGACGTGGGTAGCGGCAGTATGGGAAATGCTGCTGAATACGGTGTCTTCGCCGCCGTCAGCCTGTTCGATAACCACGTCTTTTACATCATCAACGTAGTAAGTGTCATTGCCGTCTCCACCTTCCATAATGTCGGCACCGGCTTTGCCGTCGATAATATCATCGCCGGATGTGCCGATTAGGTGGTCATTGCCGTCGCTACCATCGATGGTCTTACCGCTTTCGGTATATTCAGTCAGGGAAATATCGAAATATTTGGCAAAGCTGTTTACATCCAGTTTTTGTGTGCCGATGATGAATTGGGAGACTGCCGGTGTTGTACCGTTTTGAGTGTATTGGTTTTTGATGGTTAAAACGGCGTTGCTGTTTTTCACGGCAATCAGCCAGTCATGACTGCCGGTTTCATTGTTTCGGACTTCAACGGTTAAATCGTTAAGGCTCAGATCAGTATGAAAGCGGATGCTGTTATGGCCTTGATTGTCGATGATGGTGTCTTGCTCGCTTTTGGCAGAGAAAAGATAGGTGTCGTCACCTTCGCCACCTTCAAGCACATCGTTGCCTGCTTCGCCGTTGAGGGTGTCATTGCCTGTTTCGCCGAAAAGACGGTCGTTGCCTTCGCCGCCGTTGATGAAATCGTTGCCACCACCGCCGTAAACGATGTCGTCGCCGCGGCCGCTGTTGAGGCGGTTGCGGCCTTCATTGCCGATGAGGATGTTGTTGCTGTTGTTGCCTGCACCGAAAATGTTGGCCGTGCCGGTCAAAACAAGGTTTTCAACGTGGTTTGGAAGGGTATAGCTGACGTTGCTGTAAACCGTATCATCTCCGCCATTTGGGTTTTCAATGATTTTATCGTCGCTACGGGTTACATAATAAACGTCATCTCCCGATGTGCCTGTTGTTGCTTGTGCAAGGGGAAATGGCTGTAGTTGCTCTAAATGTCGTAATTCAAATTGCGCATTGCGGATGCGCATTGCTTTTTCGATTGTCATGATATTTTCTTTAGATATTGATGAGAGTAACAAGGAAGTAAACGTATCCGGCATATGGCCGGTATTGCTTAATTTGTATTGTGTTTAGGCTATATATACTAGTGCCGAAATTTGATAAAAACAACAGAAACGTTAAGATATGACAATATGTAGAGAGCCTTATCAGTCTTAGTTTGCCGTCTATTCTTTTGCCAAATGGCTTTGCCTTGTGCGGCTGTTTTGTTTCTTATATACCACACATCAATTTCCATAGTTTCAAACTATGAATGGTTGTAAAAAGGCCGTCTGAAAAATCAGAAGCAGGTTTCGCATTGCAAAACCTGCTTCTGATTTTTCAGACGGCCTGTCTGATTACAGAGTACGGGCAACTTCGACGATGTCGAAACATTCGAGTTGGTCGCCTTCCATAATCTCGTTGTAGCCTTTGAGCATCAGACCACATTCGAAGCCCATGCGGACTTCTTTGACGTCGTCTTTGTAGCGTTTCAAAGAAGATAGCTCGCCGGTATGGATAACCACGTTGTTGCGGATGAGGCGGACATGGGAATCGCGTTTGACCACACCGTCGGTAACCATACAGCCTGCAATATTGCCGACTTTGGAAACGGAGATAACCTGACGGATTTCGACCGTGCCGGTTACTTGCTCTTTCTCTTCCGGAGAGAGCATACCGCTCATGGCGGCTTTCACGTCGTCGATGGCATCGTAAATGATGTTGTAGTAACGGATTTCCACGTTTTCATTCTCAGCCAGTTTGCGTGCGGAAGCATCTGCACGGACGTTAAAGCCGATGATGAATGCGCCGGAAGCGATGGCCAAGTTGACATCAGATTCGGTAATGCCGCCAACGCCGCTGTGCAACACGTTCACTTTCACTTCGTCTGTGGACAGTTTTTTCAGGCTGCCCGCCAAAGCTTCGTAAGAACCTTGTACGTCTGCTTTGATGATGACAGACAAGGATTGGGCTTGGTTTTCACCCATGTTGTTGAACATGTTTTCCAGTTTCGCTGCCTGTTGTTTGGCCAAGCGTACATCGCGGTATTTGCCTTGACGGAAGAGGGCGATTTCGCGCGCTTTTTTCTCGTCGGCCAATACCATTGCATCTTCGCCTGCGTTCGGTACGTCGGACAAGCCGAGGATTTCGACAGGGATAGAAGGGCCGGCTTCATTGATGGCTTTGCCGTTTTCGTCAACCATTGCACGGATTTTACCGAATGCAGTACCGGCCAGCAGCATATCGCCTTTTTTCAGCGTACCGCTTTGAACCAGTAATGTGGCAACCGCGCCACGACCTTTGTCCAAACGTGCCTCAACGATGATACCTTTGGCAGGTGCATCGACTGGGGCAGTCAGTTCCAAAACTTCGGCTTCGAGCAAGACGGCTTCGAGCAATGCATCGATGTTCAGGCCTTTTTTAGCGGAAACGTCGATAAACTGTACATCGCCGCCCCATTCGTCAGGCACGACTTCGTACGCGGTTAGCTCTTGGCGGATACGCTCTGGGTTGGCGGCTTCTTTATCGATTTTGTTGACGGCAACCACCATCGGTACACCCGCGGCTTTAGCGTGGGCAATTGCCTCGATGGTTTGCGGCATCACGCCGTCGTCGGCTGCAACCACAAGAATCACGATATCGGTTGCTTTCGCACCGCGCGCGCGCATGGCGGTAAACGCTTCGTGACCCGGAGTATCCAAGAAGGTAATCACGCCGCGTGGGGTTTCAACGTGGTATGCGCCGATGTGTTGGGTAATGCCGCCTGCTTCGCCTTGTACCACTTTGGCGCGGCGGATGTAGTCCAGCAGGGAAGTTTTACCATGGTCAACGTGACCCATCACGGTAACCACCGGCGGACGCGGCAATGCTTCGGCTTCTACTGCTTCAACGCCTTCATCCAAGAATGCTTCAGGGTCGTCGGCTGCGGCAGGTTTGCCGATGTGGCCGAGTTCTTCCACGACAATCAGGGCAGTGTCTTGGTCGATAGATTGGTTGATGGTTACCATCATGCCCATTTTCATCAGGGCTTTCACCACTTCGACGCCTTTAACGGCCATTTTGTGTGCCAAGTCGGCAACGGTAATGGTTTCAGGTACCAAAACTTCGTGTACGACAGGTTCGGTCGGCGCTTGGAAGGCGTGTTGGTTTGGCTCAAGTTTGAGTTTTTTGCCTTTTTTGCCGCCGCGTACGCGTTCGTCGTCGCCATTGCGTGCATTGTTGCGGTCACGGCCGCCTTTGCCGCCTTTGCCTTTGGCGTTACGGCCTTGGTTTTCTTCGTCACGGTCACGACGGTCTTCTTTTTTACCGCGCGCGTTGTGTTCGGATTTGCCTTCGCCGGATGCCGCTTTTGCTTTCTCGGCAGGTTTGTTGCGTTCGCCTGATTTGGCTTCTTTAGTAGGTTTTGAGTCTTGATCAGCCTGTTGTTTCATGGCTTCACGGCGTGCTTGACGCTCTTGTTTTTCTTTCAACAAGGCTTCTTGATGCGCACGCAGGGCGGCGGCACGACGGGCCTCTTCATCGCGTTGAGCCTGTTCTTCCACGCTGACGACAGGTTGCGGTACGGCAGGAACGGCAGGTTTGGCTGCCTTTTTCGCTTCTTTGCCTTTACCGCCTTTGTCTTGTTTGGCTTTGGCAGGTTTTTTGGCTTCGGCCGGTTTTTCAGCTTCAACGGATTTTTCAGACGGCTTATTGTCTGCTTTAGCTTCAACTTTTGCTTCGGCCTTGGCTTCAACCGGTTTGGTTTCTTCTTTTTGGGCTTCGGCAGGTTTACCTTCCGCTTTTGGTGCAGCTTTGGCAGCTTTCAGTCTGGCTGCTTCGGCCTCTGCTTTGGCGCGGGCTTCGGCTTTTGCGGCAGCTTCTGCTTCAGCTTTTTCTTCAGCAGCTTGAGCGGCTGCTTTTTCTGCTTCGGCTTTTTGGTTTTCCGCTGCTACTTTGGCTTTGGCTTCTGCTGCCAACTCTTCGGAAGAAGGAATGGTAACGGCACGGCTACGGCGGCGTGTTTCCACTTTTACGCCGTCAACGGTGCTGACTTCGGTTTTTTTGCGGCGGATGCTGATGGTGCCGCTGTTGCTGCCGTTTTTCCTTTGCAGGTAAGCAGTCAACAGTTGTTTGTCGTCAGTGGTTATGCTGTCATTACCGCTGTTTTTATTGACCCCGGCTTCTTTCAATTGTTTAAGCAAATCATCGACGGGGCGGTTTAGTTCGGCGGCAAATTGCGCTACGGTTGTATTACTCATTCAGTACCCCCTTAGTTGTTTTCTTCAGTAAACCAGTGTTCGCGTGCAGCCAAAATCACTTTTTTGGCTTCTTCTTCATCAACACCGGTAATTTCGACCAATTCGTCAACAGACAATTCGGCCAGATCATCGCGTTGGGTAACGCCGGCTTCGGCCAGTTTGCGCAACATATCGGAATCTACGCCGTCCAAATTGCGCATGTCTTCAGAAACTTCGCCCAGTTTTTCTTCTGCGGCGATGGTCATGGTCAGGATCGCATCGCGTGCGCGATTGCGCAGGGTTTCAACGATTTCTTCGTCAAAGCCGTCAATGGCGAGCAATTCTGCAGCTGGAACGTATGCAACTTCTTCCAAAGTGGCAAAGCCTTCTTCCACCAAGATATCGGCGGTTTCGTCGTCGATGTTCAAGTGGGTGGTGAAGAGGTTGCGGATAACCGCGTCTTCGGCGGCATTGCGCTCATCGGCTTCTTCAACGGTCATGATGTTCAGCTGCCAGCCTGTCAGGATGGAAGCCAGACGGACGTTTTGACCGCCGCGGCCGATGGCCAGCGCCAGTTGGTTTTCATCAACGATCACGTCAACGGCGTGTTTATCTTCGTCAATCACGATGCGGCTCACTTCTGCAGGAGACAGCGCGTTCATCACAAATTGGGCAGGCTCAGGAGACCACAATACGATGTCGATGCGTTCGCCGGACAATTCGTTGCTCACGGCGTTAACACGGGAACCGCGCACGCCGATACAAGTACCTTGCGGGTCGATGCGTTGGTCGTTGGCTTTAACGGCAACTTTGGCGCGTTGGCCGGGATCGCGTGCTACTTCACGGATTTCCAACAGGCCGTCTGCAATTTCAGGCACTTCGTTGGCGTAGAGTTTGGCCAAGAAGTCGCCGCTGGTACGGCTCAAAATGACTTGTTTGCGGCCGGTATTGCCGATTTCGTCCACACGCAGGAAAAGGGCGCGGATGCGGTCGCCGCTGCGGAAGTTCTCGCGCGGAATCATTTCTTCGCGCGGAATCAGTGCGTCGAGTTTGCCCGCGACGACTTCAACGATGATGCCGTGGCGCTCGACGCGTTTTACCGTGCCGGAAACGATGTCTTCTTTAGAAGCGAGGAACTCGTTCAGGTTTTGCTCGCGCTCTGCATCGCGGATGCGTTGCAGAATGATTTGTTTGGCTGTTTGCGCTGCTTGGCGGCCGAAGCCTTCGTTTGGCAGCTGCTCTTCGTAGTATTCGCCGATTTGGATGGTGGTGCCGGGAATTTCTTCTTGGATTTCCTCGATGGTTTTTTCTACGTCGGGGTAGGTATAGTCTTCATCGGCAACAATCAGCCAGCGGCGGAAGGTTTGGTATTCGCCGGTATCGCGGTCGATTTCGACACGCACGTCCATGTGCTCGCGGTCGGCTTTTTTCTTAGCAGCAGTAGAGAGGGCGAATTCAAGGGCTTTGAATACGACTTCCGTTTCAACGTTTTTTTCACTTGCCAGCGCTTCGGCCAGCTGTAACATTTCGCGACTCATTTTTTAGAATCTCCAAGTAATCGGTTTTTAAAATTTAAATTCGGGGCGCAAACGGGCTTTGTCGATGTTGCTCAATTCGATTTGGGCGGTTTTGCCGTCGAAAGAGACGGTAACGATGTCGTTTTCGCAAGATTCGATGCGGCCGATGAAGTTTTTCTGACCATCAATCGGCAGGCGTGTTTTGATTTTGGCGTTCTGGCCGGCAAAGCGTACGAAGTCGGCGGCTTTTTTCAACGGGCGGTCAAGGCCAGGGCTGGAGATTTCCAAACGTTTGTAGTCGATGTCTTCAACCATAAACACGCGGCTCAGATGGTTGCTGACAGTAGCGCAGTCTTCGACGGTGATGCCGCCTTCTTTATCGATGAAAACTCGCAAATCGCCTTGTGCGGTCAGTTCGAAATCGACCAGCTCGTAGCCCAAGCCGGGCAGGGTTTTATCAAGAATGCTTTGAATATCCATGCTTCTCCAGAAGTACATAAACAAAAAAATGGCCGCGCGGCCATTTTTCGTGTGATTTGAAAAATTGGCCTATTATAACTGTTTTCAAGATAAAAGAAAAGTGTTGATTTGGCGTGGATTTTTTGAAGTGATTGCTTAAATGTAAAGGGGAGAGTTGAGGCCGTCTGAAAAGGAAATTGTTGACAAGTTTTGATGTAGTGTTTTTGAAATTATTTTGGAAAACAAATAATTGGTGTTGCTTTGTTTTCAGACGGCCTTGGATTTCCTGATTTTTCGTGCTTGCACAATGTGCAAGGCGGTTCTACAATTTCTTTATACCCACCGAATAAGAAAGAAGGCCGCCATGTCCGCACACCCGATTTACAATTTTTCCGCAGGTCCTGCCGTATTGCCGGAAGCGGTATTGCGTACCGCGCAACAGGAAATGTTCGACTACAACGGTACGGGTTTCCCCGTGATGGCGATGAGCCACCGTTCGGATATGTTTTTGAGTATTCTGCATCATGCTGAACAAGACTTGCGCCAGCTTTTGAATATTCCGTCCAACTATAAAATCCTGTTTTTACAGGGCGGTGCGACCACGCAATTCAATATGGTGGCCATGAATTTGGCGCACGGTTTTTCGACTGCCGATGCGGTGGTAACGGGCAACTGGAGCCGTATTGCCTATGAGCAGATGAGCCGTTTGAGTAATGCCGAAATCCGTTTGGCCGCGCATGGTGGCGAGCAATATGCCTATAAAAACCTGCCTGCGGTTGAGGATTGGGATGTCAACCCGAATTCTGCGTTTGTTCATTTTGCGATTAATGAAACCGTAAACGGCTTGCAGTATCAAAACGTCCCCAAACTTTCAGACGGCCTGCCACCGTTGGTGTGCGATATGTCGAGCGAGATTTTATCGCGTGAGTTTAATGTATCCGATTACGGCTTGATTTATGCCGGCGCGCAAAAAAATATCGGCCCCGCCGGTGCGACCGTGGTCATTATCCGCGAGGATTTGCTTGAGCGTTGTCCGAACGATATTCCTGATGTGTTCAACTACCGTTCGCACATCAACCGCGACGGTATGTACAACACGCCGTCCACTTATGCGATTTATATGTCGGGCTTGGTGTTCCGCTGGTTGCAAACGCAGGGCGGTGTGAAAAAAATTGAAGCGGTCAATCGAATAAAGGCGCAAACCTTGTATGAGACGATAGACGGCAGCGGCGGTTTTTACATCAACGATATCCATCCTGATGCGCGCTCCAAAATGAACGTGGTCTTCAAAACCGCAAGCGAAGACTTGGACCGCCGTTTTGTGTTGGAAGCAGAGTTGCAGGGCTTGTGCCTGCTTAAGGGCTATAAAACCGTCGGCGGTATGCGTGCCAGCATTTACAATGCGATGCCGCTTGAAGGTGTGAACGCGTTGGCCGACTTTATGAAAGATTTTCAACGGCGTTACGGTTAAGATGAAGATAAAAAGGCCGTCTGAAACTGGGTTTCAGACGGCCTTTTGATTTGAACAAGCCTTATTCGGTGACTTCTTCAGTGATGCTGTCGCGGTAGATGGTGCTGTCGTAAGTCGGAACAGGAGGCGGCAGCAGGCTGTCGAGTGTCAGCGCGGAAGGGTTCAGCGTAGGGTAGCCGCTGAAGGTAACGGAATAACCGCCGTTGCCGGTACTGCGGACTTTGGCATGCGCGCCCAACGGGAAAGTGGTTTTGTTGGTGATGTGGCCGAATGGGAAACCGGTCAACACAGGAATCTTGGCGGTGCGCGAAATGTGGTTGACGACGGCGGAGAAATCGTAGCTGGAGTCGTACACGTCGCGGATGGTGCCCATGCGGAAATCGCCGAAGATGATGGCGCGTTGTTTTTGCAAAACACCTGACAGATAAAGCGTGTTGAGCATACGTTCGATGCGGTAGGGTTGCTCGCTGACGTCTTCGATAAAGAGGATGCCGCCTTGAATATCGGGCATGTAAGGCGTACCGACGAGGGAGGCGAGCACGCTGAGGTTGCCTCCCCACAATGTGCCTTCGACGTTGACATCGGCGCGCTGGATGGTTGGGACATCAACGATGTTGACGTTGTTGGTCGTGCCGCGGATGAAGGAATCCATGGTAAAGACGCTGGGGTCTGCTTTGCCGAATTCGCTGTACACCATCGGGCCTGCAAAGCTCATCATATTGCCTTGGGCCAACAGTGCGAGTTGGACGGCGCATACGTCGCTGAAACCGAAGAACAATGTGCCGCGTTCGCGCATTCTGGCGCCGAGTGAGGAAAAGTCGATTTGCGGCAGGATGCGTGCCGCGCCGTAGCCGCCGCGCAGGCCCATCAAGACTTTGGGCGTTTCGACGCGGCCGCTGGCAACGTCTTGGAAGTCGGCGGCGCGTTGGGCGTCGCTGCCGGCAAAGCGTTGGTAACGGCGGCTGCCTGCCTGTTGGTTGGTTACGGTAAAGCCTGCGTTGTAGAGGCGGGTAAGGCCGGTGGTTACGCGGTTGGGGTCTTCGGCGAAGCCTGACGGCGCAACAACGCGCAGGAGGTTGTCGCCGGAACGTGGCGGATGGGGTTGCTTAGGTTGCACGGTTTTCGCTTTCGCGGTGGTAGAAGTGGTTTTGGTTTGCGGCGTGGTGGTCGTGCCTGTGCCGCAGGCTTGCAACAACCCTGCGCCTGCCGCGGCAGAGCAGGTACGCAGGAAATGGCGGCGCGTGGTGGAGTTCATTGAGGTTTTCCTTTCGTTATATGTTCAGACGGCCTGAACTTGGCATGTCGGACCTTACAGGCCGTCTGAAAGTTTAAGCGATTAAGTTTTTGATTTGTTGCGGCCAGTTTTCGGGCAAGGCCATACCGTGTTCGCGTACGGGCGCGGCCCAAATCGGCGCGGGGAAGTTGGCGTCGTTTTCAAAGCGGGCCATGACGTGCCAATGCAGGTGGGGCACAACATTGCCGAGGCTGGCCAAATTGATTTTGGCCGGGCGGAAGACTTGGCGCATTGCGGATTCAACCTGATACACCATTTCCATGATTTCGTTGCGTTCGGCAGGGGAAAGGTCGGTCATCTCGGAAACATGGTCATTCCAAATAACGCGGCAGAATGCCGGTGCGCCGGCTTCGTTGTGGACGGCGATAACGCGCAGATTGGGCGTTTGCAGCAAAATGTCTTCGTTGTCGGCAGTGCAGATGGGGCAGGTCATGGGTTTTTCTTTCTCAGTCTGAATAGGAATCGGATGATTTCAATCAGGATTTTTAGAATGAGGTAAATAGCAGTCAGCGTGATGAATGCGAAAAGCCACGGTTTGGGTATAAACCACCAAAATAAATAGGAAGGCGTGATTAAGTCGTCACATTCTTCGGCACTCTCAATGTGATCGCACAATCCAAAGTTAAAATAATCATTGACATCATGAAAGGGCGAATAGGCGAACATCAGCGCTATGGGCGTCACACAAATCAATGCAATGATGGCAATCCAAAAGAATGGTTTGAGATATTTGAGTACAGTCATGGGTGAAGTGTTATGCAAATTTTGCCGCCCCTTGATTAGCGAGTTCGTCGGCTTTTTCGTTTTCAGGGTGTCCGGCGTGGCCTTTTACCCACGTCCAGCGGACATCGTGTTGTTGAACCAAACTATCCAGCTCTTTCCATAAATCGTCGTTTTTAACCGGTTTTTTGGCGGCGGTTTTCCAGCCGTTTTTTTTCCAACCGTGTATCCAGCTTTCCATGCCGTTTTTGACGTATTGCGAGTCGGTACAGATGACGACTTGGCAGCGGCGTTTTAAGGATTTCAGGCCTTCGATGACGGCGGTCAGCTCCATGCGGTTGTTGGTGGTTTCGGCCTCACCGCCGAACAGTTCTTTTTCATGTGTGCCGTAGCGCATAAATACCCCCCAGCCGCCTGCGCCGGGATTGCCTTTGCATGCGCCGTCTGTGTAGAGGTAAACGGGTTTATCCATGGGCATGTCTTTGTCGAATAAGGCGGTATCATAACATAAGGCCGTCTGAAATATCGGCAAATACGGTTTGCGCGTGTAAAATACCCTGCACTTTATCATTCGTTAAGTTGTGCTGGATTGGCGTTGGTTAGGGCTAGAGGGATGTCGAAATCCAAGACTAAAAATGCGGTTAATTAATCAGAAGATATAGCTAAATATAGGAGGAAATCGAAATAAAGGATTGAATGAAAGGGTTTCTAATCGCCAAAAAGATCATTACATCAACGAGCAAGAAAATAAAAATGTTTATAAGGTAACAGAGCCAATTGATTTTAAGTAGAAAATATGAGAATTATATTTGAGTATTATTTTAATGAGGTAAAAAAAGAATTTATTCCAACATGTGACTCAGAGTTTAAGGGGGATTATATACCGTTAATATCTTATTTGAATGATGACTTAGGAGATAAAATTGAATATAAAGAATTTCTTAAGGATATTCTGAATATTTTGATAAATAATAGAGAAGAGGATATATCTTCTAATTCTTGGGGAGTGGATGTAGTAGGAGATAATGTTTATATATTCTTTTTATACGATTCAGATAATAAGCAATATCAAATTAAACTACCTAAAATAGAATTTATCTTTATTATTAGACGATGGATTGATTTTTTAAATAAATCGATTAAGGACCCAAACTACCAAGAAGTTATCGACTCAGAGGATGCTTATAAATGACAGTCATGATCGGTGGCCATGCCGCCTTAGGCAATATACGTGTTGATCGGATATTATATACTTATCCAAATGGCGTATATCTTGCACAAATTTCCGCTTTTGATAGTGAAACTAATCAATATATGACTAAAACTAACAATAATGGGGAGACCTTGATGTTTCCTCAAACGTGGACGGCAGATCGTATCAAAGTGGAAATTAATTCTGCTTATATGAATCAAGTAGATGATTTAGATTCTATTCGTAAAGCTGAAGGTATGTGGGTTGGCATTTCAAATTCAGGCGTACGTGTAGAAGGTTATACCTATCCTGTCGTCACAGCTTTCCCAAGTGCTGAGCAGGAGTAAAGATGAAACTTATTTTTACGTATATTCAACATAAAGGGCAAATTATTCCGGCTTGCTATTTGGAAGAAAATCACCAATTAAATCCATTAACCGGCTATTTGAATGATCCAATGGGTGGTCCAAATTATTTCTCTTTTTTGGATCATTCATTGTCAATCTTAACAGATGAGACGATTCAAGAAGCGGATATTTCTTCCAATTCTTGGGGTGTTGAGGTGATGAACGATCAAGTGAATTTTTATTTTCTCTTTGCTCAAGAAGAGGAATCACTTTATCTCACTTTGCCTCGTGGAATTATGGTTGATGTGTTAAGGTTATGGCTGATTTTCCGAAGCCAAGAACCTGAAGAAGGCTTAATACAGCACTTAGAGTTCTAGATTGGAAAGATGGTCAATTATCAAAGAGTTTTAAAATATCTCAAAATTGCCTGCACTTTATTGCCATTCAGAAAGCCTTGGCAGAAGCCGTGTTGAAACCGTCAAAATAGAAAGGAAATATGATGAGCGAACAGCAAGAATTGTTTTGTTACAAACAGATGCCGGTATGGACGGCGGACGAGATTCCCGAAGCCTTGTTGTCCAAACACAATACTGCCGCCGGTACTTGGGGCTGCCTCAATGTCCTCCAAGGCCGTCTGAACTTCAACGAAGTGGACGAGGCGGGCAATATTACGGCCACGCACGAGCTGACGCCTGAAAGCGGCGATTGGATTATCCATCCGCAAGCATGGCACTTTATCGCGCCGCAAACGCAAGATACGGAAATCCAACTGTCGTTTTACTGCGAGGCGGCGGACTATTTCAATAAGAAATACAGCATGAGCGCGACACATTCGGCTGTCCGTGCCGCCGAAGGCATCGTGCCCGTCGGCAAGGTTTTGGATATGGGCTGTGGTCAGGGCCGCAATGCGCTGTATTTGGGTTTGAAAGGTTTTGACGTTACCGCTGTCGATAATAATCCGAACGCGGTTCAAAACGTGGAAGAGCTGGCGCGTATCGAAGAACTGAATGTCCGCGCGTTTGAATACGACCTCAACGCCGCCAATATTCAGGAAAACTTCGATTATATGGTGGCGACCGTGGTGTTTATGTTCCTGATGCCGCGTTACGTTCCTGACGTGATTGCCAATATGAAGGAACACACCAACCCCGGTGGCTACAACCTGATCGTTTCTGCGATGGATACGGAAGATTTCCCTTGCCCGATGCCGTTCCCATTCAAGTTTGGCGAAGGCGAGTTGCGCGAATACTATAAAGACTGGGAATTGGTGGAATACAAGGAAGAGCTGGGTTCGATGCACGCGAAAGACGAATTCGGCAATCCGATTCAGTTTAAATTCGTTACCATGCTGGCGAAGAAACCGGAATAAAGGTTTTACCGTCAAAATGCCGTCTGAATTCAGTTTTCAGACGGCCTTTGCCGTAATCAATCCACAATCCTTTTGCCCAAAATCACCACGTCTGCCAACATGGTGTCCAAATCGCAGACTTGCGGCAGCCGCCCCCATTCTTCAAAACCGAAACGGTGAAACAGGTTCAGGCTCGGATAGTTGTGGCCGAACACAAGCGCGATGACGTTGCGGATGCCTAAGGACGGCGCGCGTTCGAGCATGTGCCGCAACAGGATTTTGCCCACGCCTGCGCCACGCATATCGTGGCGGACATAAACGCTGACTTCCGCGCTGATGTGGTAGGCGTAGCGCGGATGGTAGTCGCTGAAACTGCCCCAGGCCAATACGGTGCCGTCGGCATCGTAAAGGGCGTAGATCGGGCGTTTGTCCGTGTGTGCGGCAAACCACATTTCGCGTTCGGCAACCGTGGTCGGCGACAAATCGGCCGTAGATTGGCGCGTGGCCACGGTGCTGTTGTAAATATCGACGATGGCGGGTAGATCTTGGCGCAGGGCAGGGCGGATGGTGTATTGCATTTCGGACGGCCTGTTATTGAATCAGTTTGGAGATAGTCTTAAAGGCCGGATGTTTGGCATCGCCAAGCAGTTGGAACAAAATACTTTCGACATTGGAAATGATAATGCCCTGACGGCTTAGTTGCGCCAAACCATTGTCACGGTTGGCCGTTGTGCGCGAGGCGGTACATTCAAAAGGCAGGGATACGGCGTAACCTTGCGCCTTCAAATCCAAGGCCGTCTGAAGCATACAGATATGCGCTTCCGCTCCAACTAAAATAACGTTTTTAATGTCGTTTTTGCGTAATATTTCCTGAATTTCGGGTAAAAACGCTGAAAATCGGGTTTTCTCGACAATAGGCGTACCTTCGGGCAACAGCAGCGATACGGCGGATACGGTGTTGCCCAAACCTTTCGGATATTGTTCGGTTACGGCAAAGGGTACGTCCAAAGCCGTCAAGCCTTGAATCAGCAGGCGGCAGCGTTCCAACATTTCGTCCGCGCCGGAAAGGGCGGGCAGCAGGCGTTCTTGAATATCGACAATCAGACAAAGCGTATTTTTCGGGTTCATGGCTTTTCCTTTCAGACGGCCTTGACAGCAAAATCGTTGAATCAGAATGCAATCATATAACAAGCCGCTGGAAAAGTATTGCAGCTTGCCCTGTTTTAAAGCCCGAAATTCTTTTAAAATACCGCCTGATTTGAATTGATAGAGACCGACAACATGAATTTATACCAAACCGTCGAACGCGAAGCCGCCGCCGCCTTTGCCGCCGCAGGCATCGCCGACAGTCCCGTTGTTTTGCAGCCGACCAAAAACGCCGAACACGGCGATTTCCAAATCAACGGCGTGATGGGTGCGGCAAAAAAAGCCAAACAAAATCCGCGCGAATTGGCGCCAAAGGTCGCCGAAGCATTGGCGGGCAACGCCGTGATTGAAAGCGCGGAAGTGGCCGGCCCCGGCTTTATCAACCTGCGCCTGCGTCCCGAATTTCTCGCCCAAAACATTCATGCGGCTTTAAACGACGCGCGTTTCGGCATAGCGAAAACTGACAAACCGCAAACTGTCGTTATCGACTATTCCTCGCCCAATCTGGCAAAAGAAATGCACGTTGGCCATCTGCGCTCCAGCATCATCGGCGACAGCATTTCACGCGTGTTGGAATTTATGGGCAACACCGTCATCCGCCAAAACCACGTCGGCGACTGGGGTACGCAGTTCGGCATGTTGGTCGCTTATTTGGTCGAGCAGCAGAAAGACAATGCCGCGTTTGAACTGGCGGATTTGGAGCAGTTTTACCGCGCCGCCAAAGTGCGCTTTGACGAAGACCCTGCCTTTGCCGACACCGCGCGCGAATACGTTGTGAAGCTGCAAGGCGGCGATGAAACCGTGTTGGCGTTGTGGAAACAGTTTGTCGATATTTCGCTCTCGCACGCCCAAGCCGTTTACGACACATTGGGCTTGAAACTGAGCCCTGAAGACGTGGCGGGCGAATCGAAATACAATGACGATTTGCAGCCCGTGGTCGATGATTTGGTCCAAAAAGGTCTGGCAGTCGAAGACGACGGCGCGAAAGTCGTGTTCTTAGACGAGTTTAAAAACAAAGAAGGCGAACCTGCCGCATTTATCGTGCAAAAACAAGGCGGCGGCTTCCTTTATGCTTCCACCGACTTGGCATGCCTGCGCTACCGCATAGGTCGTCTGAAAGCCGACCGCCTGCTGTACGTCGTCGACCACCGCCAAGCCCTGCACTTTGAGCAACTCTTTACCACTTCCCGCAAAGCAGGCTATCTGCCGGAAGATGTAAAAGCCGAGTTTATCGGCTTTGGCACCATGATGGGCAAAGACGGCAAACCGTTCAAAACGCGCAGCGGCGACACCGTAAAACTGGTTGACCTGCTGACTGAAGCTGTTGAGCGTGCCACCGCTTTGGTGAAAGAGAAAAACCCTGAATTGGGCACAGACGAAGCAGGAAAAATTGGCAAAACCGTCGGTATCGGCGCGGTCAAATACGCCGATTTGAGCAAAAACCGCACCAGCGATTATGTGTTCGACTGGGACGCCATGCTTTCGTTTGAAGGCAATACCGCTCCTTACCTGCAATACGCCTACACACGCGTGCAAAGCGTGTTCCGCAAAGCAGGCGAATGGGACGCAACCGCGCCAACCGTTTTGACCGAACCTTTGGAAAAACAACTGGCCGCCGAGTTGCTGAAATTTGAAGACGTGCTGCAAAGCGTGGCAGATACTGCGTATCCGCACTACCTCGCTGCCTACCTCTATCAAATCGCTACCTTGTTCAGCCGCTTCTACGAAGCCTGCCCGATTTTGAAATCAGAAGGCGCAACCCGCAACAGCCGTCTGCAACTGGCGAAGCTGACCGGCGACACGCTGAAACAAGGCTTGGAGTTGTTGGGTATTGATGTGTTGGATGTGATGTAAGTTTTTGAATAAAAACGATGAAAGGCCGTCTGAAACTTTGCAGGTTGCAAGGTTTCAGACGGCCTTTCTTATGCTTTGAAAAATATTGTGATACCGTTGATTTTGGGCCTAAGCGGTTTTGAATTTGCTCAGGTAATGCGTTCAGACGGCCTTGTCTTTATTTCAAATTGCTTGCCAACAACCAAGCCTGTGCTTCGGTGGCATCGCTGAAATATTTGGGATGTTGGTTGGTCAAGAGGCTGGACAGGCGCGCGCCGAGTTTGATCCAAATGTCGTCGGTAATGACGGCAACGCGGCCAAAGTCGGTTTCATGTTGGTTGAGGAATTTGATTTGTTCGACCGCCATATCGATGGTGAAGTCTTTCAGCATGGACAAGTCCAACAGGACGTCGGGCAGATGGACTTTTTGTTTTGCGGCCAACAAGGCTTCTTCCAATTGGCGGAAATCGTCCAAAGTGAACTCGTTGTACAGCGCTACGTTTAAGCCGTAAGATTGTTCGCGGATGGAAATCATGGTGTTCTCCTTGTTAAATTATTGCTTCATCAGAAATTTTTTGATTGAGGCCGGAGTAAAACTGCTGAACACGCCGCCTGCAACAATGATAACCATGCCGACAGCTTCCTGCCAAGTGATTTTATCGCCGAAAAGCAATACGCCGGACAGGGCGGAGAAAACGACGGTCAGGTAGGAAAGCGAGGCAACGGTAAATTTCTTGCCGACCTTATAGGCGCGGGTCATGGCCAATTGTGCAATCATGGCGGAGATGCCGATGCCGGCCAGATAGGGCAGGGAAGAGATGGTCAGCGGATGCCAGCCTGTGATGGTGCTCCAGACTGCGCCCATAATCAGGCCGGTAAGCGACAAATAAAACACCACGCGCCAGCCCGGTTCGCCCAAAAGCGAGAGTTCGCGCACTTGCAAATACGCCCAGCCTGACATGGCGCCGCCTGCCAAACTGACCAGTGCGGCAAATTCCTGTCCGCCTTGAAAAGATGGATTGAGCAACAGGATAACGCCGATAAAGCCCATAACCAAAATGGCTTGGGTATAAAGCGTAATTCTTTCTTTTAAAATGAAAAATGAAAAGATGGCAAGCCAGATGGAGGAGGTGTAGTTGAGCGTGACGCCTGTTGCCAGCGGCAGATGTATGACGGAATAAAGCGTGCACATCATGGCAAGCGTGCCGATGACGCTGCGGTTGAGATGGGTTTTCCAATGCGGCGTGGAAAATGTGTTGCCTTGCACTTTGGCCATGATGCCTAAGAACAGGGTGGAGACCAGCATGCGCCAAAAGACCAGCTCGCCGCTGGAAAAACCGAAATGTGTAGAGGCGGCTTTGACGGAGAGGTTCATGACGGTAAAGCCGAGCGTGGCAATAACCACCCATGCCGAGCCGAGCGGATCTTTTCTGATGGTTTCCATTTGATGGGTATGTAAAGCGATTTTATTAATAAGAAAATATTATACAGGTCAATCAGGCCGTCTGAAAAATATCGTTGGGTTTCAGACGGCCTTTTTATTAGGAAATGAGAATTGTTATTGAATAATAAAGCGGGTTTTTATAGAATGGAAGCCCTGTTTTAAGAAAGGCTTGTCATGAAAGTATCTAATATTCCTGCTGTATTGCTGTCTGCTTTGTTTTCCATTGCCGTTTCTGCCGCGCCTTTGGGAGAGGTTTCTTCCGAAAACGGTAAGATTTTCAGCGGCGAAAATTATATGGTTGTTAAGAAAGACATGAAGAAAGGGGAGCAAATTAAGCCGCACGATCATCCGGGTTTTAAAACACTGATTTTTGCCGTTGGAAAAGGAAGCTTTGACGTGACGTTGAATCAGACTGAAAAACATACGGTCGGCGCAGGCTCGGTGTTACGGTTTGGCGGCGATGCAGTGATTGAGGCAGTTGCAACCGAAGATGCGGATGTGGCAATTACTTTGATTAAGTAAACCGATAGATAATAAAAGGCCGTCTGAAAAATGATGTTTCAGACGGCCTTGTTTATTCATCCAACCGTTGCTATTAAGCGCAAATCAAATAGATGAAGCCGGAGCCGAAGATATCTGCCAAGGCGTGAATCAGGAAAAACGGCAGCAGGTTTTTGACTTTGTATTTGTAGAAGAAGTAGTACATCAAGCCGAAAACAACGCCGATAACGGTCGCCCAAAGCATGCCTTGGTAAGTATGGAAGGAGACGCGAACCAAGGTC
The DNA here is from genome assembly GCF_002863305.2 of Neisseria perflava. NCBI lineage: Bacteria > Pseudomonadati > Pseudomonadota > Betaproteobacteria > Neisseriales > Neisseriaceae > Neisseria > Neisseria perflava. Next base: position 1,415,621 of record NZ_CP136962.1, on the reverse strand, counting down.
GAATAGGCCAATGCCTGCCATTTGTATTTGTCTTCCACGCAGGTCAAGAGGCCGAGGAAACAGAATTCTTCGTAAAAGCCGTTTAAAAGGCCGTAGAGGATGGCCATCGGCGCAAGGGCGGCGAATTTGTCGAAGATGGATAATGGTTTGATGTATTGGAAGATTTCAGTGGTAAAGTAATTGTAGCCGCCGCTTAACGAAGTTACCGCATCGGCGGTCAGACCCATCAGGATAAAAATCACAGGCGTCCAAAACAACACGCCTAAGTTAAAACGAATCGGCAATTGTTTGAAGTCGAAACGGCGAATAATGAGGTAAATCAGAGCAATAGCAAGCAGCGTCAACTGTAGGCTCATGTTTTCAGAATAAGCTACGCCGGTTACCGCAGTATTGCGAGCCTCTTCGGCAACGGCGGCTGTTTCTACTTGCGGCATCAGGCTGGCGATATAAAGTTGGGTAGAACGGTAGGCAAATTGACCGAACAGGATAGCGGTCACAATCAGCATGTCAAACCAGCGCAGATGGCGCAAAGGCTCTTTAGGGCGGATGGCGGCAAGTATGCTCATATTCTCCTCTTTGCTCTAATAAATAGCGGTGCGCAATAGTTACATAAACATACAAAAATCGTCAACAATTATCACAATAAAACATGAATTAAAAATCAGACCGTTTCAGACGGCCTGAAGCGCTTCTAAAAATGCCATATTTTCCGAAGGGTTTATCTTCAAAAATATGGCATAATCACTTTATTGCAAACCAAGGAATCTTATCGTGAGTATTTCTCTGTCCCAATATCTGCTCTACCTGCAATACATGTTGGCAGGTATCGCCATGACCGTTGTTTTTGCTGCCGTATATCTGCGGATTACACCCGTTGAAGAATTGCGCCTGATTAAAAACGGCAACCTTGCCTGCGCCTTGTCATTTGGCGGCGCGTTGGTCGGTTTCTGTCTGACGCTTGCCTCAAGCATTGCACACAGCGTCAGCTTCATCGATTTTATCCTGTGGGCCCTTGCCGCAGCCGTAATTCAGATTTTTGTCTATTTCGCCGCCACCATGATGATTAAAGGCGCTACCGCAGAACTTATCGGCAACAATGTCGCCGTCGGCGCGTTGTTTGGCGCAGTGTCCATCTCGATCGGTATTTTGAATGCGGCTTGCTTGACTTGATTTTGATGGTCGGTTGGATAGCAAAAGATGTGCGGATCCTAACTCCTGCCTGGAGAAATTATCGGTAGATTTTTTGACTGATAATGTCTTATGTCTGATGGTATTGGCGTTATAGTGAAATTTTGAAAGTATCAAAAAATTCAGACGGCCTGTTATATACAAGGCCGTCTGAAACGTTTTAACTACTTAAATTCGTCAAATTAGAAAGAGTATTGCAATCTTACGCCCGTTTCGTGGGTGTGGTTTTTAGGTTCTATAGATCCCAATCCATATGAGTCATACTCTTCCGTAACGGTAAGGTTCGATTCTTTAACTTTCCAGCCTCGATAGAATGGGGTGAGGCTGATTTTGGAACCGTTCGCGAATTTTTTAGATATAGGCACTTCAACCTCAATACCTTGTCCGCCGCCTTGTTTCATTCGGGTTTCTACTTGGTCGGGTTCGTAAGAATATTGGCGGCCTTTCACGGCACGATTGTAGGCAATGCGGGGAGATATCTCAAAGTTTGCAGGAAGGGCGATATTTACTCCGGTATTGATTTGCGCATATGTGGTTCGGTTTTTGCGGTCATAATCATTAGGATCAATGCGGCTGCTTAAGTCTCTCAGAACACGGTGTCCCAAGCCGGCTCCGGCAGTAATGCTAAAGCGATCGTTAATCGGGAGTGTATATTCGTATAAGGCACGGATATCGTATGCGCGGCGTGGTGCATTTTTGAGTGTGGCTGAGCCATAACTTGCTGAATCGTCGATATAATCCTCAGTTATATATTGTACGCTTCCTGTGTAATCTGTTTTACCGCGCGAATAACGGCCTTCTAATTTTGCCGCATGGCGATCGTTGAAACGGTATTTTACGCCGGCATTAATAGACCATAAGTTGCCTTTTTGCTGCATTAAGCGACTACCATCTTTTTCGTATTCGCGATAGGTCTCGTTGTAATATTCGCTACCAACGGTAAATTCAACAGGGCGGGCAGCCTGTGTACTTACGGCAGCAGAGAGTGCTAACACTGCAAAACAGAAATGAGCAGAATTTTTCATATAAATTCCTTTTACTTTATGAAAGCCAATGTGATAATTTGACAATACAGCATGATGAATTTCTAGGATTTGGTAAATATTAACAGGTGTAGTGAACGCTTGGTATGGTGTTTAATGATTTTCTACCTGTATTTGTCTTTTTTATGATATAGCGCAGGTAAAAGCAGAAAAATAGTGTAAAACAGAGTCTGCATGAATTTTAATTATATGTTAATGTTTCTGGGTCGGCTAGTGGGTTTAACACTAAAAATAGATAGAGCAACCCACTCTATTCCCATGCATAAAGACATTTTGAATGTTTATATCATATGACATTCTATTTGTATAAAATAAGCGATATAACCGATCAGGCAAATTAACCTGACTGCCCATAAGTTATCCCTTCTTCTTCAAATAAGGAACTGCGATGTTCAACTTTATCAAGAAACAGTTTATCGACGTTATTCAATGGCCAAATCCCGATGACAGCCTGCTGATGTGGCGTTTTCCGATTGCCGATGAGGAGATTCAAAACGGTGCGAGCCTGACTGTGCGTGAGGCGCAGATGGCGATGTTTGTCGATGAAGGCGTAACCGCCGACGTGTTTGGGCCGGGGCGTTACACGCTCAATACGCAAACGCTGCCAGTGCTGACCAACTTGAAAAACTGGGACAAGCTTTTTGAGTCTCCGTTTAAATCGGATGTTTACTTTTTCAACACCAAACAACAGCTTGCACGTAAATGGGGTACATCCCAACCTGTTACCGTGCGCGATGCCGAGTTTGGCGCGGTGCAACTGCGTTCGTTCGGTATGTATTCTTACCGTATCAGCGATCCGGCAAAATTCTTCAAAGAAGTCAGCGGCGTGGCGGCGCAATACAGCGGCGTAGACTTGGAAAACCAACTGCGTAATATTGCAGTTACCCAATTGGCGGCCGCGTTTGGCAGCTCCGGTATCCCGTTCTTGGATATGGCGGCGAACCAAGTTTTGCTGTCGCAAAAAATCGGCGAATTGCTTGGAGCGGAATTTGCCAAGCTGGGTTTGGCGCTGGAAAACTTCACTGTTGAAAGCATTACCTTGCCCGCGTCTATTCAGGCTGCGTTGGATAAGAAAATTTCGATGGGTGTTATCGGAGATTTGGGACGCTACACCCAATATCAAACCGCCGAATCTATCCCACTTGCAGCACAAAATGAAGGTGGACTTGCCGGAATTGGTGCAGGCTTGGGCGTGGGTGCCGGCATTGGTCAGGCGATGGCGGGTGCCATGTCTGGCATGATGCAGCCGAATGCGCAACAGGCTCAGCAAAATGTTCAGCCGGCTGCCGAAGATCCGCAGGCGAAATTGATGAAACTCAAGTCTTTGCTGGATGGCGGTTTGATTTCGCAAGAAGATTTTGATAAAGCCAAGGCTGAAGTGTTGAAGCAGCTGATTGGTTGATCAATTGAAGGCCGTCTGAAAAATATCATTCAAAGAAGCGTTGAGTTGCTTCTGTGAAAAGGTTTCAGACGGCCTTTCGAATCATTTGATTGAGTCCGTTCGGTGATTTGGTTTGTTTCTAATCTGAAATCATGGATAAAACCAGTTGATAGAAACGCTAAGGCCGTCTGAAACATTCCAACCCATTCTGGAAAAGCAAATCCATGTCTCAAACTCCTTTCTTCAAAACCGACTGCCCAAGCTGCGGCGCACCTGTCGAAGCGCATTCTGCTTCTGCCGTGACGCTGGTGTGCGGCTATTGCAACAGCATGCTGGTGCGGAAAGATAACGGCGTTGTCGACTCCGGCCGCGATTCCGCATTGCTGGAAGATTTTAGTCCGCTGCAAATCGGAACCAGTGGCACATTTGTTGCTCAACGCTTTACCTTGGTCGGACGGCTTCAGGTGCAATACGACGATGGTGCGTGGAATGAATGGTACGCGCTATTTGACGACGGCAGGGCCGGGTGGCTTTCTGAGGCGGGCGATTTGTATGTGATGACCATGCCGGTCGAAATCGATAATCCGCCGAAATTTCAAGACACGCGAGCCGGATTTAGCGAGCTGACTTTCCAAGATAAGCACTATATTGCCTCCGATGTCCGCAAAATCAGCTTGAAACGCGCCGCCGCGCAGGGTGAGCTGCCGTTTGTTTTGGACGAAGACCGTCAGAACAAAGTCGCAGACTGGCGTTGCGAAGACCTTTTCATCACGCTCGATTACAGTGGCGACACCCCCGAAACCTTCTTCGGCCGCATGGTGAACTTGGATGATTTGAAGCTGGAAAACACCCGCAGCGAAGACGAAATCAAAGAAAGCGCAGGCCGTCTGAAAGGCAGTATTTCCTCAGAAAACTGCCCCAACTGCGGCTCGTCCGTCCACTGGGTCAACGGGCTGACTTCCCATCTTAACTGTCAAAGTTGCGGCAGCGAATTGGCGGTTGGCAAAGATAAAGCGGAGCTTATTACCGCGAACAATCTGCGTTTGTCACAAAATACGATGTTTACTTTGCCTGTCGGCTCGACAGGCCGTCTGAAAAATAAAGAATTTCATGTTATCGGCGCAATCCGATATTTAGAAACAGATGCGCAGGAAACATTTGATAACTTGTTCAAAGGTGCCAAACATACATTGGCACCAGAAGGGCAATGGACGGAGTATCTGCTTTACAACCCAACTCAGGGTTTCTTATGGCTGGTTGAAACTGATGAAGGTTGGAATATTTCCGAAACCTTGAACGATTGGCCGCGCCTTGACCGCAACTGCCAACCGCAAGGATATGGCAAACTTTATGACTATGGCGGACGGGTCAGGATTGCCAGCGGCGCGTTTTATTGGCGTGTCCGAAACGGTGATTTGAACTATTACAGCGATTACCGAGACGGACAAAGCCGTAAGATTGGCTCCGAACTAAACAGTCACGAAATGGCATGGACTAGAAGTGCCCCAATTGCTTATCGGGAAATTGCAGATGCGTTTAATCTGACCAATAAAATATCATCTTATACCGTGAAAATGAGTGCGGATGATATCGATGAAAAATTACGACTTCTGATGATTGCTATTTTGGTTATCGTCAATATTCCGTCATTGTTTATGAATGGCTTCGATATACTGTTCGATATATTTCTTATCGGTTGGGGTGTCTATACTCTTTTTATAGTTGGACGGAAGAGAGATGAAAATGGCGAACAGAGTATCTCTCGAGTGGGATATGTTATTTGTGCAATGGCTTTGATTGTTTTTGTTACGATGATGAATTATGCAGATTTGTCTGATTTGGATGATGACAGCAGCCGAGTTCATTCAGGCGGAAGCTACGGTGGCTTTTCCAGCGGTAGCTATTCTGGAGGCCATAAATGACCCACATGCCCGGTAATCATGGCCTATTGGACTTATATGGCTGCGATGAAGCCATCTTAAAAGATGAAGGCCGTCTGAAAACCGCTTTGATGGCTGCTGCACAGGCCGCAGAAGCCACCATATTGACCGAACACTTCCATACCTTCGGCGGCGCAGGCGGCGTAACCGGTGTTTTGCTGCTTGCCGAGTCCCATATCAGTATCCACACTTGGCCGGAACACCGCTTCGTCGCCATTGACGCATTTATCTGCGGTGGCATGAAATTGGAAAAAGTGAAGGAAGTGTTGTGCAGGGAGTTGGCGGCGGAAAGGGCTGTTTGGACGGTTGCGCAACGTGGCGAAGGTATACTGGACGATATATAACCATCGGTTGAACAATAAAATCTGTCAGGCCGTCTGAAAGCATATTCAATCCGTTTTCAGACGGCCTTAAACCTTGTGCTGATTAAACTGAAATATTGACGTTATATGGAAAAAACGCCTTTTTTTAAAACCGATTGCCCAAGCTGTGGTGCGCCTGTGGAGGCGTATTCCGCTACTGCCGTGACGCTGGTGTGTGGTCATTGCCGCAGTATGCTGGTTGCTAGAAGCGGTAAGGGGAGAAGCGGATATTTTGTTGCCAATTCAGGGCGTGATTCTGCGCTGCTGGAGGATTTCAGTCCGTTGCAGATTGGAACGAGAGGCGTTTTTGACGATCGGAAATTTACGCTGATTGGGCGATTGCAGGTGCATTACGATGTCGGCGCATGGAATGAATGGTATGTCTTGTTTGATGACGGGCAGACCGGCTGGCTTTCCGAGGTTGGCGATTTATATGCGATGACTTGTTTGCTTGCTCAGAAGAGGAGACGGGGGCCGAAAAATTTTAAGTCGGTGAAAGCCGGCTCCAGTTCGTTGGTCTTTAATGGCCAAACCTTTATTGCGTCAGACGTCCGCACCATACATTACCGTAATACTGATGCGCAAGGCGAATTGCCGTTCAATTTATCTGGGAATCAAGCGACAGGCGAGGTTTGCGACTGGCGACGCGGCAATTTGTTTTTGACCTTGGATTATTCGACTTTTCCAATGGACTCCTACTCCGGACGCATAGTCAGTTTGGACAGTTTGAGGCTGGAAAATAAGCGCAGTGATGATGAAATCCGTGAAAGTGCAGGCTGTCTGAAAGGAGAGATTCTTTCTGAAAACTGCCCGCATTGCGGCGCTCCTGTCCATTGGCCAAGTGGTGTTACTTCTTTCCTTTTGTGTCAGTCTTGCGGCAGCAGTTTGAACACGACAAAAGATACTGTTGTGTTGATGGAGGCAAATGCCCAAAGGAAAGAACAAGAAAACTTGTTTACACTTTCCATAGGTACGAAAGGCCGTCTGAACGATACAGAATATCTGATTATCGGGGCTGTAAGATTTGCCGAAATATCGTCCTATAACCAAAATCAGTCCGAATACTGGACGGAATATCTGCTTTATAACACTCAACAAGGGTTTGCCTGGCTGATTGAGTCTGGAAAACGCTGGCGGCTGTCAGAAACCTTACAAACATGGCCGGACTTTGATTCAAGTGGCAATCCTGCCGGTGAAATGTTGATTGATCATTACCGCGGGCAGGTCGAGGCAGCGGCTGGTGCTTTTTATTGGAAAGTCAAACAAGGCGATTTGCTTCATTACAAGGAATATAGCGGCAAGAAAAGTTATGGCCGGAATGTCATTCTGTGTTCTGAGCAGAGCAAGGATGAAATAGTCTGGAGTAAAAGCAGTCCTGTGTCTTACCGTCAAATGAGAAAGGCATTCGGCCTGTCTTTTGATACTAAGGAGATGCTCTCTTACTGGCTGAAGGGCGACAATAGAAATGTTGGGAGTAGAGATAATGTAGCCCGTATCATTGCTATGCTGATTCTTATCATCGTCAACCTTCCGGCCTGGCTGTCGCCGCATCTACGTAGTCCTGTCGGTATAGTGGTCAGTCTGTGTGCGTTGGTATGGATATGGGTTTCTGACAGATATAAAAACGATCGTGATTACGAAGAAGAACGGGTAGGGACGATTATTTTCTTTGCTTTCATCATTTTCCTTACCGTCTTGTTCAACTATGTCAAAGCTGAAGACAGCGACTCATCGCATTCCGGCAGCTCCTATCATGGTTATTCGGCAGGGCATAAATAACGTGAGATCTGTTTAACTTCGTTGTGCCGTTTTACTTTTATTTTTTCAGACGACCTTTTTATAAAACATGCTAACCCGCCGTCAATTTCTCAGCTATACCGCCGCGCTTGGCGCTGCTTCTGCTTTTTCTTGGCAGACTTACAAATACTTCAACCGCAAACCGTCGGTTTCTATTAACCGTGTCGGCTTGCCGCTGGGGCATTTGTTGCGCGATCGAAAATTGTTGCAAGCGCCGGCTCGTCGTTATGAGTGCAATACGTTGATACTCGGCGGCGGTGCGGCTGGGTTGGGGGCGTTGTGGTATTTGGCGAAGCATAATCACCGCGATGTATTGTTGGCAGAAGGGTTTGAACGCAATGGCAACAATGCCGCCTATACGTCTTCAGACGGCCTGAAAGCGCCGAGTGGTGCGCATTATTTGGCTTTGCCGTCGAAAGAAAGCGTGTATGTGCGCGAGATGCTGGCGGATTTCGGTATTTTGCAGTCAGACGGCAGCTTTAGGGAAACCGATTTGGTCTATGCGCCCGAATCGCGCCTCTTATATCAGGATAAATGGGTGGAACATTTATTGCCGAAAGAAGATGCGGATTCCAAACGGTTTTTTGATTTGATAGGCCGTCTGAAACAGGCTTACGGCAATGACGGTAAGAAAATTTTTGCCATTCCGATTGCGCTGTCATCGGTAGATGAGACATGGCGCAAACTTGATGATTTAACGTTCAAACAATGGCTTGAGCAAGAAGGTTACCACTCGCCCGAGCTTTTATGGTATCTCGATTATTGTTGCCGCGACGATTATGGACAAGGTATCGGGCAAGTGTCTGCCTTTGCCGGACTGCATTATTTTGCCGCCCGCAACAGCGCGGAAACCGTCCTTACCTGGCCCGAAGGTTTGGCACATCTTTCTGCAAACCTGCGCCGTCATGCCGGTTTGCAGGAAGGCTGGCAATGGCCGTCTGAAAACCGTATCCGTTTGGAGAAACCTGCTTCGGTTAATGCTTCTGCCGTCAAAGTCAAACCGCTTTCAGACGGCCGGATTGAAGTGTGGCTGCGTGATAATGCAAAAGAGGAAACCGTTGCCGTCACCGCGCAACACGTTATCTCCGCCATGCCGCTGATGGTTGCCGCCCGCATTATTGAATCTCCTGAACAATTTGGTCTGGACATCCCCGAATACGCGCCATGGCTGGTTTCTAATTTTGAACTGCACAGTTTTCCGAAAGAAAAAAACAACAGCGAACTTGCGTGGGACAACGTGGTTTACGGCAGCCAAGGGCTAGGCTATGTTGTTGCGACCAACCAGTTTATTCGGGTTGCCCGTCCTGAACGCACGATTTTTACCGCCTACGCCGCGCTCAACCACGATACGCCACAAGCCGTCCGCCGCCAGCTACTTGAAGCAAGTGACGAAGAGTTGCTCCAGCTTGCCGCCCAAGATCTGCTTACCGCTTACGGCGAAGGCTTTTGGCGGCACGTTTCCCATGTTGACATTACCGTTCGCGGGCATGGCATGAGCGTGCCGAAGCCCGGCTATTTAAGCGATGAGGCTTTATTAAAAATCAGAAACCGAAATGCTGGATTATTGTTTGCACACAGTGATTTAAGCAGCTATTCGGTATTTGAAGAGGCTTTGTATTGGGGTGTGGAAGCGGCACGGAAAGTGTTGGCTTAATTGATATAAAAAGGCCGTCTGAAATCATATTCAGACGGCCTTTTCTTTTTTAACCTATAACCTGATTAGGCTTTTGGTTTCAAAGCGGCAGCTTCGCGAGCCAGACGGGTGATGGTATCCCAGTCTTTGTTTTTGATGGCTTCTTTCGGAGTCAGCCATGAGCCGCCGACGCACAAGACATTAGGCAGTGCCAAGTATTCGGGAGCAGTTGCCAGGCTGATGCCGCCGGTCGGGCAGAAGCGCACGTCGGCGTAAGGGCCGTACAGGGCCTTGAGCATGGCTTTGCCACCGACGACTTCGGCAGGGAAGAGTTTGAGTGTATCGATGCCGTGTTCCAAAGCCAGTTGGACTTCGCCCGGAGTGGCAACGCCGGGAATCAGGGGGATGCCGCTGTTGTGGCTGGCTTTGGCGAGGGATTCGTGCAAACCCGGGCTGATAGCGAAAACCGCGCCTGCGTCTTCGACGGCTTTGAGCTGCTCGGGATTGGTTACCGTACCCGCGCCGACGATGGCGTTGGGCACTTCTTTGGCAATCAGACGGATGGCGTCGAGGCCGACAGGGGTGCGCAGGGTGATTTCGAGGGTGGGAATGCCACCTTCGACAAGGGCATGGGATAAATCGACGGCAGTACTCAAGTCGTCAATCGCCATTACCGGCACAACTGCGCCGGCAGTCAGAATTTCACGAGGGGTCAGTTTAGACATTTTAGGTCTCCGTTGGGGACTGTATCGTAATAGGGTCGTTAACATGGTTTCAGACGGCCTGTTTGTTTTAAGAGGCCGTCTGAAAAGGGTTTAGGCAAATTCGCCGCCGAAGCTCATGGCACCGGTTTCTGCGCTGCTGGTCATGCTGCGGAAGTTGGCGAAAAGTTCGCGGCCGCAACCTTGTTGGTTCGCGCTCAAGTCGATGCGTTCGACTTCGCGGGCGTTCCATTCTGCTTCGTTAATCAGGACGTTGAGTTCGCCGGTAACGGAGTCGAAGCGGATCAAGTCGCCGGTACGGATTTTGGCGATGTTGCCGCCCATCAAGGCTTCGGGCGTCATGTGGATGGAGGCTGGAACTTTGCCGGACGCGCCGGACATACGGCCGTCGGTCAGCAACGCCACTTTAAAGCCGCGGTCTTGCAGGATGCCCAAAGGCGGAGTCAGTTTGTGCAATTCGGGCATACCGTTGGCGCGCGGGCCTTGGTAGCGGACGACGCAGACGAAATCGCGTTCCAACTCGCCACGTTCAAATGCGGCCAATACTTCGCGCTGGTCGTTGAACACGATGGCGGGCGCTTCGATAATACGGCAGCCTTCGCGCACGGCGGACACTTTAATCACGCCTCGTCCGATGTTGCCTTTCATCAGGCGCAGACCGCCGTCTGGGGAGAACGGGTTATCGGCTTTGCGCAGGATGTCGTCGTTGCCGCTGGTTTCGGGGGCTTCTCGCCATTCGAGTTTGCCGTCGATGAGGAAAGGCTCTTTAGTGTAGTGGCGCATACCGTGTCCGACGACGGTATCGACATCGTCGTGCAACAGGCCTGCGTCCAGCAATTCGCGGATGACGAAAGGCAGGCCGCCGGCAGCGGTAAAGTGGTTCACGTCGGCTTTGCCGTTTGGATACACACGGATCAGCAATGGGATGATGGAAGAAATTTCGTCGAAGTCGTCCCAGTTCAAAATCACGCCTGCGGCACGCGCCATAGCAACGAGGTGCATGGTGTGGTTGGTTGAGCCGCCGGTTGCCATCAGGCCGATCAGGGCGTTGATGAAGGATTTTTCGGTCAACATTTCGCCCAATGGTTTGATGGTGCCGTTTTTGATGCCGCGTGCGAGGTGTCCGGCTGCGTAGCGGGTCAGAGCTTCACGCAGGTCGGTATAGGGATGGACGAAGGCGGCAGCAGGCAGGTGTACGCCCATCATTTCCATCATCATTTGGTTGGAGTTGGCGGTACCGTAGAAGGTACAAGTACCCGGGCTGTGGTAAGAACCCATTTCGCTTTCAAGCAAGGCATCGCGACCGACTTTGCCTTCGGCGAAAAGTTGGCGGGTACGGGCTTTTTCTTTATTGCCGATACCGCTGGACATCGGGCCTGCCGGAACGAAGATGCCCGGAATATGGCCGAAAGACAAAGCGCCAATCATCAAACCCGGTACGATTTTGTCGCATACGCCCATAAACAGGCCGCCGTCAAACATTTGGTGTGACAGACCGATGGCGGTACTCATGGCAATCACGTCGCGGGAAAACAGCGACAATTCCATACCGGCGTAGCCTTGCGTGATGCCGTCGCACATGGCGGGTGTGCCGCCGGCGACTTGGGCGGTCGCGCCGTTTTTCTGCGCTTCGTCTTTGATTTGGTCAGGGAAGTCTTTAAACGGCTGGTGTGCGGAAACCATGTCATTGTAGGCAGTGATGATGCCTAAGTTGGGGACGGTTTCCTGAAGCATTTCGATTTTGATGCTCTTAGGCATGGAGGCATAGCCGTGTGCCAAGTTGCTGCAGCCGAGCTGGTTGCGCTCTAAGCGTCCCATCTGTTTGGCGCTGCGGATTTTCGCCAGATACTTTTCACGCGTCGGGCGGCTGCGCTCGATGATGCGCTCGGTAATTTCGGCGAGTTTCGGGTGAATAGGAGTGGGGTTCATGTGTGGTCTCCTGGCTAAACGATATGATAGGGATTTTGTTTGCGCGTTTCTGATTTTTGTATTGGGTGTTTTCTTCAGACAGCCTTGAGCTGTGGGAATGAATAATATGGGCCGTCTGAATATTTGAAGATTTTCTCTTCGAAGCGTCCGCATATTATAGTACAAAATCTGTAATTTTGTTACAAAATAATTTACTAAGTGGAAGAAATTTGATTTAAATCGAGGTATGGTCAATTCGTAAAATGGCAGGCTGCAAAAGTCATCAAACTTTTATGTTAAATCAAACAATTTGTAAAAATGAGAATAGACAAAATGTGTAGCCATGTGTAGTATTACTACTCATTAGCCCGCTTGTTTGAAATTTTGGTGCAGGCGATTGGTTTTTTACTGCTTATTGCTTAAAGGCTTTTGATTCTAATCGATTTTTATAGATGACGACAGTCCAAAAGTTTTGAAGCAAGCTTCCTCAACGAGAGATGAAACAATGAGTACACAGACAAATTTTGATTTGGTGTTGTTTGGCGCGACCGGCGATTTGGCAATGCGTAAACTTTTGCCTTGCCTGTATCAGGCGCATGTAGCCGGTTTGCTTCATCCCGAAGGTCGTATTTTGGGCGTAAGCCGCAGCGAATTGGATACCGCCGGCTTTTTGGCCAAAGTGGAAACGAATTCTAAAATCCATGTCAAACAAAACTTCTCAGAAGAAGCGTGGGCATCGTTTATCCAACGTCTTGAGTATTTGAAGGTCGATGTGACAAAGAAAGACGACTTCATCGCTTTGGGCGACTTGGTAAAAGCACGCAAGAATACTGAAAATGTCGTGATCTACCTCTCAACTGCACCGAAATTCTTTGCGCAAGCCTGTGAAAACCTTGCTGAAATCGGTTTGAATGCCGATAACGTACGCGTGGTTTTGGAAAAACCGTTGGGTACGGACTTGGCCTCTTCCCAACAAATCAATACCGATGTCGCCCGTTATTTTAAAGAAGAACAAATCTACCGTATCGACCATTACTTGGGTAAAGAAAGCCTGCAAAACCTGCTGGCCTTGCGTTTTGCCAATGTGATGTTCGAGCCTTTGTGGAACAACAAATATATTGAAAGTGTACAGCTGACCATCGCCGAGCAGTTGGGCGTGGAAGAACGCGGTGAGTTTTACGACATTACCGGCGCATTGCGCGATATGGTGCAAAACCACTTGATGCAAATGCTTTGTATGACTGCGATGGAAGCTCCGGTGAGCTTGGATGCCGATGCCGTACGCGACGAGAAAGTGAAAGTCATCAAATCGCTGAAACCGCTGACCATCGAATCCGTCAACGAAAATGTTATTCGCGGCCAATATGTTGCAGCAAACGGCATGAACGGCTATTTGGAAGAAGTCGATGTACCGAAAGACAGTTTCACTGAAACCTATGTCGCCATCAAAGCCGAAATCGAAAACGAACGCTGGAAAGGTGTACCTTTCTACCTGCGTACCGGCAAACGCATGGCAGGCAAAGTAGCGGAAATCGTGTTGAACTTCCGTCCGCTGCAAAACCATATTTTTGACAACAGCCAACCTGCGCCGAATCGTTTGGTTATTGAACTACAACCGACCGAATCTGTCCGCCTTTACACTCAAGTGAAAACTCCGGGTGCAGGCAACAAAGTCGAAGTGACACCGATTGGCGTGGACTTGGGTACAGCCGTCGAAGGCCGCCGTGCCGAGGCTTATGAGCGTCTGCTGCTGGATGTGATTAACGGCAAACTCGCTTTGTTCAACCGTCGTGACGAACTCGAAGCCGCTTGGGAATATGTGATGCCGATTTTGGAAAACTGGGCGAACAATACAACGCCTCCACATGCTTACGAAGCCCATTCTTGGGGTCCTGAAGCTGCGCGCGCGCTGTTGGCCCGTGACGGCAACAAGTGGCACGAAGAGCAATAATATTTCTTTCAGACGGCCTTGTTTTCCAACAAAAGGCCGTCTGAAACCATGAAAGGACGAAACATGTTTGTTTGGCACGAACAAGAAAACGCTGCAACTGCCGCGCAGGCTCTCGCCGATGCCGTTGCCACTGCATTGCAGGCCGCGCTGAATGAGAAAGGCCATGCGGTTTTGGCCGTTTCCGGCGGTCGTTCGCCGATCGCGTTTTTCGAGGCTTTGTCGCAAAAAGATTTAAATTGGCAAAACGTCGGCATTACTTTGGTGGACGAGCGTATTGTCCCGACCACGCATGCCGACAGCAATACAGGCTTGGTACGCGAATATCTGCTCAAAAATAACGCGGCCGTTGCCACATGGATTCCTGTTGTTGAAGACGGAAAGTCTGAAACTGAATTACAACCTGAAGTTGTTGTTGCTTATGCATTGAAACATTACAAGCAACCTGACGTGCTGGTGTTGGGCATGGGTTCAGACGGGCATACTGCGTCGTTGTTCCCTCAAGCGCCTCAATTACAGGCAGCAATCAATGAAGCCAATGACCCGACATTGATTCATACTACGCCGGTTACCGCGCCGCATGAGCGTGTGAGCATGACTTTGGGTGCGATTGCCAAGACGCCGAATGTATTTTTGGCCATTCAAGGCGCAGAGAAAAAAGCGGTATTCGACAAGGCAGCAGCAAGGACCGACACCGAATATCCGACCAGTCTGATTCTCAATCACCAAGGAATTAACTGCCATGTCTACTATGCACACTGAAGCTTATCCTCGTTTGGTCGCCGATATCGGCGGTACGAATGCCCGTTTTGCGCTTGAAACTGCACCACAAGTGATTGAGAAGGCTGAAGTTTTACCTTGTAAAGATTACGATACCGTCGTTGATGCCGCCAAAACTTATTTGGAACGCGCAGGCAGCCCGAAAGTTTTGCACGCTGCCTTTGCGATTGCCAATCCGATTTTAGGCGATTGGGTGCAGATGACCAACCACCACTGGGCATTTTCCATCGAAACCACCCGTCAGGCTTTGGGTTTTGAAACGTTGATTCTGTTGAACGACTTTACCGCCCAGGCTTTGGCAGTGACCAAAACCGAAAAGAATGACTTGGTACAAATCGGCGGTCAAAAACCAATCGAATTTGCGCCTAAAGCCGTCATCGGCCCGGGTACCGGTTTGGGTGTCAGCGGTTTGGTGCACAGCGCTGCCGGCTGGGTGGCGTTGGCAGGCGAGGGCGGCCATACCAGTTTTCCGCCGTTTGACGATATGGAAGTGTTGATTTGGCAATACGCTAAAAACAAATATGGTCATGTTTCTGCCGAGCGTTTCTTGAGCGGCGCAGGCTTGAGCCTGATTTACGAGGCATTGGCCAAGCGCGACAACATCAAACAATGCCGTCTGAAGCCTTCTGAAATCACTGATAAGGCATTGAGCGGAACATCGCCGATTTGCCGTCAGACTTTGGATATTTTCTGCGCCATGTTGGGTACGGTTGCTTCCAATTTGGCTTTGTCATTGGGTGCGCGCGGCGGCGTGTATTTGTGTGGCGGCATTATCCCGCGCGTGTTGGATTACTTTAAAACGTCTCCATTCCGCAGCCGCTTTGAAAACAAAGGCCGCTTTGAAGCTTATCTTGCCGCCATTCCCGTGTATGTCGTATTGAGCGAGTTTCCGGGCATCGTCGGCGCAGCGGTCGCATTAGACAATCATTTAAATAACGTTTAGACACACAAACGGCGGTGCAGGGCAGGGTACGAAAAAGTACCTTATCCTGAACGTCAAAAAATCAAAGGGTAGAGTATATGTTAAGCAAAATCAGCGAATCATTGTCCAACCTCTCCGGCGCAGAACGCAAAGTTGCCGAATCTGCGTTGGCCGAGCCGAAATGGTTCGTTCATGCCGCTGTGGCGGAAATCGCCGAGCGTGCTTCCGTCAGTCAGCCGACTGTAATCCGTTTCTGCCGCAGCTTGGGTTATAAAGGCTTGCCTGAGTTCAAACTCGCTTTGTCTGCCAGCATCGGCCACGAAGGCATGCCTTACGTTCATGAAGAATTAAACGCCGATGACAACATGGGCAGCGTGGTCGAAAAAGTATTGGGCAATGCCGCAGCCTCCCTTTTGGGCGAGCGCCGCTTCCTGAAAGAATCCGAGCTGGAAAACGCGATTGCCATTCTGATGCACGCGCGACGCGTTGAGTTTTATGGTGTCGGCAACTCCGGCATCGTTGCCCAAGATGCGCAACACAAATTCTTCCGCTTCGGTATGTCCACCGTTGCCTATGTCGATACGCATACCCAGCTGATGGCGGCTTCCGTGTTGACCGAGCAGGATGTGTTGGTGGCGATTTCCAATACCGGCTCATCTATCGAATTATTGGACGCGGCCAGTATCGCCAAAGAAAACGGCGCAGCCGTTATCGCGCTGACCCGCAATGATTCGCCGTTGGCTCAAATGGCCGACTGCGTATTGAGCATTGCCACTCAGGAAAATGCCGAGCTTTATACGCCTATGGTGTCCCGCCTTCTGCAACTAGCCGTTATCGACATTCTTGCTATTGGCTTGGCCTTACGCTTGGGCGATACCGCCAGCACGCAACTGCAAAAAAGTAAAAAAAGCATACATAACAAACACATCGAATACGATAAAGATTGATTCTTCACTGATATCTTCAGACGGCTCCAACCCACATCAAGGCCGTCTGAAACCCCAAAAAACGGAAACCACCCCGTTCCCGTTTCAGACGACCTCACGGCCGTTTTCTCAACAAAACTGTCCACTATCCAGGAGAGCATCTGATGAAACACCTTCACGATTTACCGGCTTGGTCAAAATTATGGATACATTTTGACGAAACCAAAGAACAACACATGCGCGAAATGTTCGATCAAGATCCCGAACGTGCCGAGCGTTACTGGCTGCAAGTCGGCGGCCTGACGCTGGATTATTCCAAAAACCGCATCAACGACGAAACCATGGCACTGTTGTTCGAACTGGCGCGTGAAGCAGGCGTACCGGAGCGGATGCAGCAAATGTTCCACGGCGAAAAAATCAATACGACGGAAAACCGCGCCGTTCTCCACGTCGCCCTGCGCAACCGCACCAACGCCCCTATCGTCGTGGATGGTGAGGATGTGATGCCTAAGGTCAACCATGTCCTGCAACGCATGGGCGAGTTCGCGCATGAAGTCCGCAGCGGCAGCTGGTTGGGCTATACCAACCAAGTCATCACCGACGTCGTCAACATCGGTATCGGCGGCTCTGACCTCGGCCCTCTGATGATGTGTACCGCGCTCAAGCCTTTCGGCCATCCGCGTTTGAACATGCACTTCGTCTCCAATGTGGACGGCTCCCAACTGCGCGACGTATTGTCCAAAGTCCACCCTGAAACTACGCTGTTCATTATTGCGTCCAAAACCTTTACCACCCAAGAAACCCTGACCAACGCCCTGACCGCGCGTAAATGGTTCTTGGATCATGCAGGCGATGAAAGCGCCGTGGCCAAACACTTCGTTGCCGTATCGACCAACCAAAAAGCCGTTGCCGAATTCGGTATCGATACCGCCAATATGTTTGAATTCTGGGATTGGGTCGGCGGACGGTACAGCCTGTGGTCGGCCATCGGCCTGCCGATTATGCTGTATCTCGGCGAAGAAAACTTCATCGAAATGCTCAACGGCGCGCACTTGATGGACCAACACTTCATCAACACGCCGCTGGAGCGCAACCTGCCGGTTATCCTTGCCCTTATCGGCATTTGGTACATCAACTACTACGGTGGCGGCAGCCACGTTATCGCGCCTTACGACCAACATCTCCACCGTCTGCCCAAATTCATCCAGCAGCTCGATATGGAGAGCAACGGCAAACAAGTGACCCTTGACGGTAAACCGGTCGGTTACGAAACTTCCCCGATTATTTGGGGTGAAACCGGTATCAACGGCCAGCACGCCTTCTTCCAACTGCTGCACCAAGGTACGCACATCACACCGATTGACCTCATCGCCTCTCTTGAAAAACGCAGCAATTTGCAAGGCCACCACGAAATCCTGTTGGCGAACGTCTTTGCCCAAGCCGAAGCCTTTATGCGCGGCAAAACGCCGGACGAAGTACGTGCCGAGCTTCAAGCACAAGGCATGGACGAAGCGCGTATCGAAGAGCTTGTTCCGCACAAAACCTTCTCCGGCAACCGCCCGACCAACCTTATCCTCATGGATAAAATCAACCCGCGCAATATGGGCAGCCTGATTGCCATGTACGAACACAAAACTTTCGTTCAAGGCATTATTTGGGGCATCAACAGCTTTGACCAATGGGGCGTAGAACTCGGCAAACAACTGGCCAAAACCATTCTTGCCGAATTGACCGGCGAGACCGAAGTGCAAAAACACGACAGCTCCACTACACGTCTGATTAATCTTTATTTAAACGCCAACAAATAAAGCATTTATTTAAAGCTAAGGCCGTCTGAAAGTTTCAGACGGCCTTTTGTTTTATTCCGGATCATCCGTAAACGCATTATCCTGAAATATCGGTACAAACGTGAAAAGATACAGTACGAACACGGCGATGGTCAGAATCGCAGGAACGGTGATGAAAAATATCAGGTTCACGTTCATCAAGAAAGCGCGTGAGATGGCGGCCATAAAGAGCAGGGGGACGGCAATGCGGCAGAGTTTTGGGTAGTCGAGTTTGGTAAAGCCGCTATGCCACAGTCCGGCGGTCAGCCACACCATTATCACGCCACCTATCATGCCGCCGAGGGTAATCAGGTGTAATGGGGCGGAGGAGGGCAGATTTTGCAGTTTTGCCGCGCCTGTCCACAGATAGCCTGCGGCGGCAAAGAGCTGGAGCAGGTAATAAGTGCAGACGTAGTGTTTGCGCAGGAGTTCGTGATGGTGGAGCTCACGCAGCTTGGCGAGCAGGATGAATCCGACGGCAAGCGCGGTAAAACCGGCGGTTTGCGCGGGCAGCCAAAGTTCGGCGGCGGCGTGCAAGAGCAGGAAAGTAATGGCGATGTTTTTATAAACGATATTTGGAATAAAAACAGGGTCTTTCAGACGGCATTCTTTAAGGGCTTCCGCGCC
This sequence comes from Neisseria perflava, assembly GCF_002863305.2. Lineage (NCBI taxonomy): Bacteria > Pseudomonadati > Pseudomonadota > Betaproteobacteria > Neisseriales > Neisseriaceae > Neisseria > Neisseria perflava. The sequence goes on along the minus strand of NZ_CP136962.1, from coordinate 1,396,618 downwards.
CAAAAGAATGCTGACGCGGACGGATACAAACATGACAGCTGCCATGTTCAGATGTACTTGCGCGCGAAGTAAGTTCAAATCGCCATTCGTGGCATAGGCCGTCTGAAAAGCAGTAAATGCGGCGAGCAGCATTAGCAGGGCAAAGTTGTCAGTGTTTCGGTCGAGCCAAATCAGCCAAGAGCAGAACAGCAACAATACCAGCCAATAGGCGGCGACAAAAAACGAGGCAGTTTGCGGCGAAAAGGGCAGTATGGCAGATGCAGCGAGCAGCAATGCCGCCATCAAAGTAGCGACAGGTTTCAGACGGCCTTTATAACCCGTCCATTCGAGCATGGCTGCAGTCAGGAAGCCGCCGTATGCCGCAGGCAGCATGAGTTCTAAGAAGATTTGGCGGTGCAAAATGACGGCACCGGGGCTGATGAAAAACACCAACGCGCCGAGTATGGCAAGCACCGCCGCACCGACGAAAAACGGCCGCATGGGGTGGGTGAAAAACTTATTCATGGTTTGGCTTGATTCTGCATGAAGATGCTTTCGGATATAGATTTATTGGGAGGACAGGGTTGTATCTTGTATTGAAGAAGCAAACCTTCGGCTTTTTTGCCCTCTCCATAGCCCTCTCCCACAGGGAGAGGGAATTAGGCTGTCGAGCCTGAACATTTTCAGGTTTACCTGCCATCTAATTCCCAATCCTGCACTCTTTGATTTTCAGCAACTTGATTCCCTCTCCCCGTGGGAGAGGGTTAGGGAGAGGGCAACGAACCGCAAGGTTTGTCAGATACTCAAATGCCCGTATCATTCATATTATTGATATTATTGATATTATTGTTTGAATTGTATTATTTTCAATAATAATAAATAATCCTAAACCAATATAAATAACAGCCATTATCCAACGACTAAACTTCTCTACAATTTCACCAACACCTGAAATATTAGCCAATCTTTGTGCTGTATATACTAAAACAAAAATCAATATTAAAAATACAAGAAGAGTAACTAATAAGTCGACAAGATCTAAAGTCACAAAGTAAGGAACAAAAAGTCCAATATTATCTGCACCACAACTAGCAACTGTAACCAAAGCAACAATACCGACTAATTTTGACAACCCTTTTTCATCCAATTCTTTTTTAGCTCTTTTTTCGCCCTCACAATCGTCGTAAATAGCAACTTTAATACCTAAGTAAATCGGTATTAAACCTAATAAACCCAACACCCATTTTTCCGGAACATAATGCAAAACAAAAGCTAGAAATAAACTAACTAATATTAAAATTACAGAACCTAAATATTGTCCGATATAAATATCTCGATATTCTTTTCTAGTATTTGCTCTAGCAAAAAATATTAATAGTATTACCAACAAATCTACTGCTGTAGCAATATATAAAACAGTAGCAGTAATCACAGTCGAAAACATAAAGCACCTCATAATGAATCCCCTGCCCCCTTGGCACCACGGCTTTTTCAAAAACCGAATCGCGTTCGGATAACAGATTCGTATCTTTCGCTAAAGAGGCAAGCCTGCGGCTTGCTTACCCTCTCCCTAGCCCTCTCCCACGGGGAGAGGGAATTGGGCTGTCGAGCCTGAACATTTTCAGGTTTACCTGACATCTGATTCCCAATTCTACGGCTCTCTGATTTTGAGAAACCTGATTCCCTTTCCCCGTGGGAGAGGGTTAGGGAGAGGGCAACGAACCGCAAGGTTTGTCAGAAATTTAAATTCCTATCACTCATAATAATGAATCCCCTGAAACTCTCTTGCCACCACGGCTTCTTCAAAAGCCGAATCGCGTTCGGACAGCGGCGTAGGCAGGGTAATCACGTTTTGCACGTTCATGCCCTTAGTGGAAAGCAGCATGATTTCATGGCTCAGGCGTGCGGCTTCGAAGCGGTCGTGCGTTACCAGCATACACGCCATGCCCTGCCGCTCGATTTTTTCCACCAGCATGGCGACCAAAATATCGCGCAAATCGCGGTCCAAACCGACGAACGGCTCGTCCAGCAAGGCAAGGTCGCAGCCGCACAGCAGCAGGCGCAAAAATGCTACCCGTTTCGCCATGCCGCCGGACAATTCGGTCGGATATTTGTTCAAATCGCCCGCAGTCAGCCCGACTTTCGCCGCCAGCGCGATGATTTCGCCTTCATCGGGTTTGTCCATAAAAATAGCGATATTCTGCATCGCGGTCAAGTTTCCCGGCAGGCGGTTTTCCTGAAACAGAAAACCCGTTTTGCGGAAAGTATTGCGTATCGTGCCCGATTTCGGCGTTTCCAAGCCCGCAATCAGCCGCAAAACCGTCGTCTTGCCGCAGCCGCTCGGCCCGAACAAGGCCTTCACTTCGCCATGTTGCAGGTTCAAACTGAAATCACGCACGATAGGGTCGCGGAGAATTTCAAAACGCACGTTTTCAAGACAGAGCATCATCTCCTCCACGGCATAAACAAAATTTCCAAAGGCTTGGTAATCAGGTATTCAAACAGCGACACAAACACAATAACCAACACCACATAAGCCATCACCGTCGAAGTCTCCAGCATCGCCCTCGCGTCCGCAATCCGCGCGCCCACGCCTTCGCTCGCGCCCAAGAGTTCCGCCATAATCACCACCTTCACCCCCATCGCCACCGCCACGCCGATGCTGGAAATCACATAGCCCGTCAGATGCGGGATATACAGATAACGGATTTTTTTCAGACGGCCTAATTTATAAGCGTCAAACAACTCCTCATGCTGCTTGTTCACGCTCGCCATCCCGACCGCCGCACTCGCAAACGTCAGCGGCGCAACCAACACAATGATGGTAAACAACACGCTCGGATTGCCGAAACCGAACCAAAACAGAGCCATCACCACCCAAATAATCGGCGGCATCGCCAACAAAATCGTAATCACAGGCTTGAGCAACGCCATTGCCGTCTTAAAACTGCCCGCCACCAGCCCCGCCGCCAATCCCGCTACCAAAGCAATCGAAATCCCCACCACCGACCGCCACAGCGAAATGCCGATTTCGTTTTCCTGAAAATGTTTCAATAAATCAAACGACTTTTGAAACACCTCCACCGGCGCAGGCAGCATAAACTCACCGAACACGGCACTGCCCCACGCCCACAACGCCACCACCACCATCGCCACGCTCAAACCGGCAAAGCCGCTCCAAAGGTAGTCGATGATGTAAAACACCGCAGGCTGCGGTTTGCGGATTTTGTCGGTTTTAATCATGGTTTGGGTGTTAGTTGATGGGGATGGTTTGGGGATGATAGGTCGTCTGAAAAATGGTTGATTGGGTTAGCTGGGACGCCTTAGCACAACAAATAATTAATTTTTATGCATAATATCAATTAAGAATTTTTTAACTTCTGGATATTTTTTATCAGCATCAATTAACAAACTAGTCATTTTTTTATTGCCAGAAAGATTAAAGTGAGAAGCCAACCCTCCTTTCATATTTGAGGTACGAAAGTTTAGTGCCCCTATACCATTAGGATTTTTATCCTTTAATAATAGATCCATTGAAGCTAATATACCACCATCCGCAAACCCTTTATTCTTTAATTTTCTATCTAACTCATTAAAAGAAAATTTTGTAATATTTTTTCTAGAAAGTAATAACGATGATAAATAGAAGATTAGCTCTGGGTATATAAAATCCTCAATTTCTAAATTACTTCTAACATTCTGCAAATTACTTAAATCTGGTAAATCTCCAGTTCTGGTAGGAATAAACTTACAATCCACTTGAATATTTTTAAATTTTTTTCCTTTAATCAATTTATAACACTTTCTTCCTTCATCGTCATTATCAAAAAGTAACGTAATTTTGGGTTTTTTAGTTGAATCAGAATACCAATCATCATAAAAATCCAAAGTTTTATCATATTTATTTACGCCATTAATAGAAAATATCCTTTTTGTCTCTATTTTGAAAAATTCACATAATTCAGAAATATACTTTTTATCACAATCTCCTTCGACAAAGAGATTATAATTATCCAAAAGATCTGTTTTATCTTCTTCGAGACCTAAATATTCCCGTATCTTTCTAGCACCATCTTCTTTAGATAGATCTATAGAGATAGTATTGATAGGATTCATATAGGATTTAGTTCTTGCATAAACTTTCCCTCCCCCAATATCCTGATCTAATAAAATTACGTTTTTAAGTGTAGATGAGTCAATGAACTCAGGAGAGTGTGTTGTAACAATTACCTGATATTCATTTGATATATCATATAAAATCTCTTTTAATCTTAATTGAAGACCTCTATGTAAAAAAGCATCGGGCTCATCAATACAAAATATTATATTTTTCTTCTTTGATCTTGATAGTTTTTCTATAATTTTCTGATGTAGGAGTATAAAGCCTAATTTTTGTAGGCCTGAACCTTTTCCTTCATTATTAAATCCAGCCTTATCATCGATGTGAAAACTAATATCCTTCGAAATCAAATCTTGGAATTTTTTCACTTCAATATTACTTTTAAATTCTACCGACCAATTCTCATTAAACTTTTGAAATAATGGATTTATCTCTTCTGCCAGTCGGTTCAAAACATCTACTAACCCTTTATTATATTTTTCAAAAGAGGTCTTCAGTTCCCCTTTTAGACCTGAAAACCTAGAATTAATAAATTCAATTTCATATACATCATTAATAATTAGGTTAATCAACTCAGGAAATGATACATTAATTGCTGGAATATAGAAAAATACAAAACCTTTAATTAATTCTGAAATTTTACTAGAATCCAAGATTTTTTTATCTTCTTTCTTTTTAGTTCCCTCTTTATACAAAAGTCCTACGTCTGTTATATCTAGTTTTCCTTTTTTCATCTGAATCTTTTTAGTTATCTCATATATAACTCCTTTATCTTCAAACTGAAGATTAATTTCCGTTGCAATAGATCCACCTCTGGTATTTTGTTTTAAATATGGTGTATCGTTTTCAAAAACATAACTACTAGGATTGAAAAATAAATTTAGAGCTCGAAGTACATTCGTCTTCCCTACATTATTAGGTCCACATATACTAATAAAATTATTACTTGTATCGATCTCTAATTTCAAATCATTAATAGATCTAAATCTTTTAATATTTATGCTTTTAAGCTTCATTATAATTTCTCATTTTAAAATTTAATTAAATATTGCAATTGTTTATGATTTTCCCAAACAATATACTACACCAACTTATTCTGCTTCTTCAATAAATTAAGTTAGTAATCGTAGGTTGGGTTATGTCCTGATATTTCAGGTAGTTCAACGGTTTCTGGTTTTGGCAATCCAACGGTTACCACCCATCGCCATTCGCTTGCAGGCGAAAATCCAGAAGTTTGACGTCGCTGCAATTTTAAAACATTCCTGCAATATCAAAGACTAGATTCCCGCCTGCGCGGGAATGACGGCTTTGTGTGTACTGTTCTAACTATTATCTGATAGGTCGTCTGAAAAGGGTATATTGGATTCCCCAATACTACTTCTCCCTTTTCAGACGACCTCCCCTCCCTTTAAGCCAAGAAGAATCCGTTATCCGGCAGCTTGCCGCCTAGAAGTTTCGGGTTGAACTGCATTAGGATTTCGTAAAACTTCAAAATCTCGTTCTTCACTTCGCTGCCCTTGGTTACCGTCAGCCGCGCGCCGTCCAAGCCCATGACTAGGGCGGGTTCGGGGGCGGGTAGGTAGTTTTTGCCAATTTTCGCGGCGCTTTGGCGGTTGGCCAGTATCCAGTTGAGCGCGTTTTTCAAATCCTGATGGAAGAGGTCGAACTGCGCCTTGTGTGCGTGGAAATATTCTTCGTTGGCGATGATGCCCGCCATCGGAATCAGCGGTTTGGTGTCAAACGCCTGTCCCCATGCTTTTACCAAATCAAAACCGCGCACGACGTTTACGCCCATGGTTTTGCCTTTCAGTAGGCTGGCGGTTGCCATCGGTTCGGGCAGGATGGCGGCATGGTAGTCCTTGCTCAAAAATAGGCCGACTGCTTCGGGCGGCGTGGCGGTGTAGGTAATGCCGACTTTATGCGCGTCGATTTTCAGTTTTTTCAACAAGGCTTGCAGCACGATGTCGGGCATGTCGTTTTTAAACGGCACAAGGATTTTTTTGCCGACCAAATCCTGCGGCGAGGTAATCGCGCTGCCTTTGCACATCAGCTGCGTGATGCCGTTGGTTAAAATATTCACCATGCCGACTTTCTGCCCTTGGTTGCGCAGGTTTACACCGACATTGCTCGGGCTCATCATGACTTTAAATTGTCCGCTTGCTACGCCTGCACGCAGTTGGTCGGGCGAACGCCAAATTTTCAGCGATACATCCGCCTGCTTCGCCAGCTTGCCTTGTAACGCCGCTACGGCGATGGTAACGCTAGGCATTGCCGGTGCGCCGTACACGGTAAATTGTTCTTTACCGGCTGCCAACAATGAAGGCGAAACGCCTGCGGCTGCCAGCGCGGCGGTCATTTTTAAGAAATCGCGTCTTTTCAGTTCCATTTTTTATCTCCTAATTCTTAATAAGCCAATGCAGGCATTCTTTCAGACGGCCTGATTTTAAAATGCCGCATGTAAACTCAACCAATATGTCCTGCCCGGTGCATATACCACGCCGGGGGACAGGGCGAGGACGTGGTCGCCGCTGATGTATTCGGCGTATTTTTTGTTGAACACGTTGTTTACGCCCAAGCGTAAGCCGTATTTGTCTTTGAAGTTTACGCCTGCGTACACGTCGGCAACGGTAAAGCCTTTGGCGGCTTCGCGTTTGTCTATGCCCAGACCGCTTGCCGTGTCAAAATCGCCGCGCGTTTGTTTGGCGACAAAGCGTGTTGCGGCGCCGATGTTGTAGCTGCCGTGGGCAAAGTAGTTTTTATAGTCGGCTTGGACGGCGGCTTCAAACGGGCGGATTTGATAGAGCGGCCTGCCGTCGGTTTCGTTGTGTCCGTAGTTGTAGGCGGCTTTGATGCCTGCCGCCCAATGCGGATTGAAGTTGTAACGCGCGTAGGCCTGAGCGGTAAACAATCTCGCGTCCACGTTGCGTGTGATGATGCCGCCGCCTTTGGAAGCCGTACCGCTTTGTCCGTGTGCGCGGTCAAAAATAATCAGGTCTTTGACTTTGTCCGCCACAAGCGTGCCGCCCACGTTCCAGCCCGCGCCTGCCAACGAGTTCATATAGCCGTTGTAGTAGTCGTTGCGGCTGTCGGCGGTAAGCTTGATGCGGTTGTGTTTTTCGGTTTTCAGTAGGGGATTGCCTGCGATGGCGGCAGCTGGGGTTCGGTTCATCAGCGCGCCGTTCATGCGGTTTTGCACGATGGCGGCAAGCGAGTTGAAGCGTTCGGTGTTGTCGCCGATGCGTTCTAAGTGAGCAAGGGAAACGCTGTATTTTTGCGTTTCAGACGGCGTGAAATCGTATTTGAGTTCACCGGAGAAGGCATGACGGCGCACTTTGCCGTTGAAGTCGTAGCCGTAATGGGTTTTCCAGATTTGTTGTGATGAGGCGAAGGGGAAACCGGGTTTTATTGGGTTTTCAGGCTGTGTCGTATTTTTGCGAATGTCCGCTTCGTTGAGTTCGTAGCTTAAGCCCAAGCCCAGTTTGTGTTGGTCGTTGAACTTGTAAGACAGGGTATCGGCGATGCGCCAGCGGTCGATATGCACATCGGCGAAACGGTAGCCGTTGAGGAAGTCGCGCATGGCGGTGTGGGCGTTGCGCTCGCCGTTTTGGCTGTCGTTGCGGTAGCTGACGGCTGCCGTGTTGTGGAACTTACCGAAATCTGCGTCGTGTTTGAGCGAGAAGTCGTAAACTTTGCGGTCAAGCTCTACAAACATTTGTTGCGGCGTGTTGTTTGGGCGCAGGGAGTAATTGTCGGCGCGGCGTTTGAGTTTGATGACGCCCGCTTCCGCGCTGACCGTATTGCTCAAATCGGCATTGCCCCAACGCGCGTTGAGTTTGGCGATGTGGCGCTCGGTGTCCAATGCGTCGTTAACGAACTGCGGCTGGCGGTCGTTGTTGATGTCATCGTGTAGATAGGTGAGGCGGTATTCTTGATTTTCAGACGGCACGAAACCGAGTACCAAAGCTTGATTGAAACGGCTGTATTTCCAATCTGTTTGATTGCCGTCTCCGTCTTTATAGCCGTTGGCTTTGGTGTGATTGAGGTTGGCCACGCCGTACACTTTCGCCCCGCGCGCTTGCGCGGTAATGGAATTGTAAAAGCTTTTGCCGTAAAAACCGCTGTTTGCTTTTAATGGACGGAAGGCTTGGTCTATGTTTTCGGTAACAAAGTAATGATCGCTACGGTCGGTGCGGTCGAATTGGTTTTCGGGGAAATAGCCTTGTGCGGCGGTCGGAGTAATCGGTTTGGGAGGGGAAAAGGTTTTGACAGGCTGGATTTCATCGGGGTCTGCCAAGGTTTCGGCAAAGCCGTTTGCGGCGGCAAAACCGCTCATTAACAGGTAAACCAAATGTTTTCGTTTCATCTTTATCTCCTGATAATCATTTTTATTTATTATGCTCTTGGAGAGAAACAAAGTAAAGAAACGATAAGGTATTTATTGTCGATAAATACCTAGCGTAGAACACAAATCGACAAGGAGGAAAATTTTTAGAAGAGAGGAGCGGCGGCGCAGGTTGTATTTGTTCCGAAATCGGGTTTTATCTTCTATTAATATTTCAGGTTGATAAAGCAAAAGGCTGTCTGAAAACCCCTCTCTTTTCAGACGGCCTTTTGCTGGGTATAATAAATTTACGAATCATTATTATTTCTGTTTAAATATAGGAGAAACGCATGAGTACCCGTACCGAACACGACACCATGGGCAATGTCGAAGTCCCATCCGAAGCCTATTGGGGCGCGCAGACCCAGCGCAGCCGCAATAATTTCAAAATCGGCGGCGAAACCCTGCCGCAGCCTCTAATTTATGCTTTGGCGCTGGTGAAAAAAGCCGCAGCCGCCACCAATGTTTCCCTCGGCAGGATTAAGCCTGAACAGGCGGATTTGATTACGCAGGCGGCGGACGACGTGTTGAACGGCAAACTCGACGGGCAGTTCCCATTGGTAGTGTGGCAGACCGGTTCCGGTACGCAGTCCAATATGAACATGAACGAAGTGCTGGCGAACCGCGCCAACGAAATCGCCGGTACGGGTTTGGCGGCGTACCAGCCCGTCCATCCCAACGACCATGTGAACCACGCGCAATCGACCAACGACGCGTTCCCGACAGCCATCCATGTCGCCGCCGCGATTGAAATCAACCGCCACCTTATTCCGGCAGTAAAAGCCCTGCGCGACACGTTGGACAAAAAAGCCAAAGAATTCGCCTCCATCGTCAAAATCGGCCGCACCCATTTGCAGGATGCGACGCCGCTGACTTTGGGACAAGAATTTTCCGGCTACGTTTCCCAACTCGACCATGGCTTAGGCCGTCTGAACGACGCGCTCAAAGGTTTGTACGAACTTGCTTTGGGCGGCACAGCGGTCGGTACGGGTTTGAACAGCCATCCCGAATACGCCGAAAAAGCCGCCGCCAAACTCGCCGAATTGTCCGGCCTGCCGTTTGTCAGCGCGCCGAACAAATTTGAAGCCTTGGGCGGACGCGATGCTGCCGTTGCTGCTTCGGGCGCATTGAAAACGCTGGCGGCAAGCCTGAACAAAATCGCCAATGACATCCGCTGGCTGGCAAGCGGCCCGCGCTGCGGTTTGGGAGAAATCAAAATCCCCGAAAACGAGCCGGGTTCGTCCATCATGCCGGGTAAAGTCAACCCGACCCAATGCGAAGCGATGACCATGGTGTGCTGCCAAGTGTTCGGCAACGACGTTACCATCGGCATGGCGGGCGCGTCGGGCAATTTCGAGCTGAACGTCTATATGCCCGTTATCGCTTACAACCTCTTGCAATCCATCCGCCTGTTGGGTGATGCGTGCAACAGCTTCAACGAAAACTGCGCCGTCGGCATCGAACCCGTACCGGAAAAAATCGACTATTTCCTGCACCATTCCTTGATGTTGGTTACTGCGTTAAACCGTAAAATCGGTTACGAAAACGCTGCCAAAGTCGCCAAAACCGCCTACAAAAACGACGAATCGTTGCGCGAAACCGCCATCGAATTGGGCTTGTTGACAGGCGAAGAGTTTGACGAATTGGTTGTTCCTGCCGATATGGTTCATCCGCGTTAAGCTTTAATAATGAAACATGCCGTCTGAAAATGTGTTCAGACGGCATGTTTTTATGCTGCGCTTGTCTTTTGTTCGAATAGGGCAAAAATCATTGGCGTCAGATTGACGACCATTAGAAACATTATTGAGCTCAAAAATGTACGCCAGGCGTAATGCCACGCTTCCGTTCTGTCTGCTTGGGGTAGGAGCGATGCAGTATAGCGGTTGTGTAGGGTTTTTGCGGTGTCATTGTTTTCCAAATAGTCCAACGAAAGTACCAATAATTTGCCCGTGTCCTTGTGTTGTAAGAATTTGGCATGCTCAACCCAGATGCCCGGCTTGGCGTGTTCGCATAAAGATTCAATGCCGACGCAAGAGGCCAAGCTGTTTTGGTTGTTTTGCAAAATCGACAGCTCGTTTTTTTCAGCTTGCATGGTGGCGGCGGAGGTTTGATGAAGGTATGCGCTCATGCCGTTGCGCTCTATTGCTTGGAAATTATGGAGCTGGCTGAATCCGCCATTTTCCCAGGCGACGAATAAGGCATAGCATCCGCTGAATAGGCAGATCATGACCAATTTCACGACAATGTTTTTCATCCTTGCTCCTTTGTTTGAATGGGCGGCAAAGTCAGGAGGCGTGTTTTCTCGTTTGAAGGTAAGTTTAGGTTTTATCAGTTTTTATTGTGAGGTTGAGTGTAACACAGGTAATCAAAAGGCCGTCTGAAAATTTTCAGACGGCCTTTTATTATGTGTTTAGATGGGTTTAAGCCAACAATTCACGCCAGCGTTTAATTTGGAAACGGACTTGTTCAGGCGCGGTGCCGCCCAAGTGGTTACGTGCGTTTAAGCTGCCTTCGGGTGTCAGCACAGTGTACACATCGTCGGCAATCAAACCGCTGAAACCTTGCAGGACTTCAAGCGGCAATTCGCTCAAATCAACGCCAGCTTCATCGGCATAGCGCACGGCTTGAGCGACGATTTCGTGGCTGTCGCGGAAAGGCATGCCCTTTTTCACCAAGTAATCCGCCAAATCGGTGGCAGTGGCGAAGCCCTGCATCACGGCGGCGCGCATATTGTCGGGTTTGACGGTCACGCCGCGCATCATGTCGGCGTAAATGCGCAGGGTGTCGATAAGCGTGTCGGCAGTGTCAAACAGTGGCTCTTTGTCTTCCTGATTGTCTTTGTTGTACGCCAAAGGTTGCGATTTCATCAGGGTAACCAGGCCGATCAGGTGGCCAATCACGCGACCGGATTTACCGCGCACGAGTTCGGGCACGTCGGGATTTTTCTTCTGCGGCATGATGGACGAGCCGGTGCAGAAACGGTCGGCAATATCGATAAAGCCGAAACGCGGACTCATCCACAAAATCAATTCTTCGGAAAGACGGCTCAGGTGAACCATAATCAGGGAAGCGGCGGCGGTGAACTCAATGGCAAAATCGCGGTCAGATACGGCATCGAGCGAGTTTTGGCAGATTTGTTCGAAACCCAACAGCTCGGCGGTGATTTCGCGCTGAATCGGGTAGGTGGTGCCGGCCAGTGCGGCGGCGCCGAGCGGCATACGGTTGACGCGTTTGCGGCAGTCGGCCATGCGCTCGAAATCGCGGCCGAGCATTTCGACGTAGGCGAGCATGTGATGCCCGAAGCTGACCGGCTGGGCAACTTGCAGGTGGGTAAAGCCGGGCATGACGGTTTCGGCATTTTGTTCCGCCAAATCGACTAAGGCCGTCTGAAGGTTTTGAATCAGGCTTTGGATAACGGTAATTTGATCGCGCAGCCACAGACGGATGTCGGTAGCGACTTGGTCGTTGCGGCTGCGGCCGGTGTGCAGGCGTTTGCCGGCGTCGCCGATTTTGTCGGTGAGGCGGCGTTCGATGTTCATGTGGACATCTTCCAAATCCAGCGACCAGGAAATCGTTCCTTCCTTGATTTCTGCTATAATCTCGGCCATACCCTGACGGATGGCGGAGAGGTCGTCTTCGCTCAAAACGCCCGACTGTGTCAGCATTTGCGCGTGTGCCAGCGAGCCTTGGATGTCCCATTCTGCCAGTCGTTTGTCAAAATCAATCGAGCCGGTATATTTTTTGACCAGCTCGGAAACAGGTTCGTTAAAACGGCCTGACCAGGTTTTGTCCTTGCTCATATCAGCATCCTTAAAATATAAATAAAAAAACAGGGTCTACGTCTTCAATATAGCAGACCCGTCTATACATTATGAAAGAAAACGGTTGAAATCATGTCTATTATACGTCAAATAAACCAGAATTTCGCAGTGCCGGATTTGCGCAATTCCGCAACTTTGGTGCGCCTGCTCATTGTTTTATTAATCAGTTTGTTTATCTTTCCGTTGATGACGGTATCGGGCGTACCTTATCCGGAACAGATTTTCCAACATTTTTCATGGGCTTGCCCCGTCATCCTCTTAATTTTACTTAAGGTCTATTTTTTACAGGCATTTGCGCCGTCCCTGCTTCGCTCGCAGTACAGCGTCGTGATTTCCTACGTCTCCAACCTGCTGATTTTCTTGTTTGTCGATGTAGTGATTTTGAAGATGGAGATGTGGCCGCTGATTCAACACTTCTTCTTGCTGACTTTTTTTTGTTTCAGTTTCATGTACATCGAAGCCGCCCGTCGCAACAGCCTTGCGCCTTCCATTTCCGAAGCCAGGCTGAGCGCGTTAACGGCGCGTATCCGTCCGCATTTCTTGTTTAACAGCCTAAATGCCGCCATCAGCTTAATCCGTCTGCGCCCGTATGATGCGGAAACTTTGCTGGAAAATCTGGCCAACCTGTTCCGCGCACAACTGCGCGATGGTAGTCAAAACAGCACCTTAGGGCAGGAAATCGAATGGGCGCAGGAATATATTGCCATCGAGCAAATCCGCATGGGGCATATGCGCGTACAGGTTATGTGGCAACACCATGCGCCCGACGATGCGGAAACGCCGCATCTGCTGCTGCAGCCGCTTTTGGAAAATGCCGTATTCCATGGTGTCGAATCCACCCACCGCCCAGGAATAATTACGGTATTAACAAAATTGGAAAAATCATCTATTTTCATCAGTATCGAGAATCCGTGCGGAACGGAACCTAATGAAAATACCAAGCCGCATAAAGGCAATTCTATGGCCTTACGCAACCTGAAAGAGCGTCTGACTTTGATGTATGACACCGATGCGAAAATCAGAAGCATCCAATCAGACGGCCTGTTTCGCGTTGAAATCATCTTGCCGTACCGTAAAAAATCAGCCGAAGTTTCCCGTCTGTTTGGCTAAAACGCGTAGAAGAGGGCGGCTTGAGATAAATTAGACTATTAATACATTAAATAAAATAGTTTAAATTTATTACATTCAGTAACATAACTGTTCCCATTTTTTGAAAACTGGTCTATGATGCTTAAAAGGATTGTTTACAATCTTTAACTGCAAATCATTTGCAACTGCCCAGAAGAAAAAACAGAAAAAGGAACAAAGAGATGTTAGAAGCCTATCGTAAAGCTGCCGCCGAGCGCGCTGCCCTTGGTATTCCCGCCCTTCCTCTGACTGCTCAGCAAACCGCTGATTTGGTTGAGCTGCTGAAAAATCCGCCTGCCGGTGAAGGTGAATTCTTGGTTGAGCTGTTGGCTCACCGCGTACCGCCCGGTGTGGACGATGCCGCCAAAGTCAAAGCTTCATTTTTGGCTGCCATTGCCGAAGGCAGCGCATCCAGCCCGTTGATTTCCCCTGAGTACGCTACCGAACTGTTGGGTACCATGCTTGGCGGTTACAACATTCACGCACTCATCGAACTCTTAGACAACGACAAACTTGCACCTATCGCTGCAAATGGTCTGAAACACACTCTGCTGATGTTCGACTCTTTCCACGATGTTCAAGAAAAAGCTGAAAAAGGCAACAAATACGCGCAAGAAGTATTGCAATCTTGGGCAGATGCCGAATGGTTCACCTCACGCGCCAAAGTTCCCGAAAAAATCACTGTTACCGTCTTTAAAGTTGACGGCGAAACCAATACAGACGACCTCTCTCCCGCCCCCGACGCGTGGAGCCGTCCCGATATTCCGCTGCACGCGCTGGCTATGCTGAAAAACCCGCGCGACGGCATCACGCCTGACAAACCGGGCGAAGTCGGTCCGATTAAATTGTTGGAAGAACTCAAAGCCAAAGGTCATCCGGTTGCCTACGTCGGCGACGTGGTCGGTACCGGTTCTTCACGCAAATCCGCGACCAACTCTGTCATTTGGCATACCGGCGAAGACATTCCGTTCGTTCCGAACAAACGTTTTGGCGGCGTCTGCTTGGGTGGCAAAATCGCACCGATTTTCTTCAATACTCAAGAAGACTCCGGCGCGCTGCCGATTGAAGTCGATGTTTCCGCGCTGAAAATGGGCGATGTTGTCGATATCCTGCCTTATGAAGGCAAAATCGTGAAAAATGGTGAAACCGTTGCCGAATTCAGCTTGAAATCACAAGTATTGCTGGATGAAGTGCAAGCAGGTGGCCGTATCAACCTGATTATCGGTCGCGGCCTGACTGCCAAAGCACGCGAAGCACTGAAACTGCCTGCTTCCACCGAATTCCGCCTGCCTCAAGCGCCAGCTGAAAGCAAAGCCGGTTTCACATTAGCTCAAAAAATGGTTGGCCGCGCCTGCGGTTTGCCGGAAGGCAAAGGCGTGCGTCCGGGTACTTACTGCGAACCACGCATGACGACTGTCGGCTCGCAAGATACTACTGGCCCGATGACCCGCGACGAGCTGAAAGACTTGGCTTGCTTGGGCTTCTCCGCCGATATGGTGATGCAGTCTTTCTGTCACACCGCCGCTTATCCAAAACCTGTCGATGTGAGAACCCATAAAGAATTGCCTGCTTTCATCTCTACCCGTGGCGGTGTATCCCTGCGTCCGGGCGATGGTGTGATTCACTCATGGCTCAACCGTCTGTTGTTGCCTGATACAGTCGGTACCGGCGGTGACAGCCACACCCGTTTCCCTATCGGTATTTCTTTCCCAGCCGGCTCCGGCTTGGTTGCTTTCGCAGCAGCTACAGGCGTGATGCCGCTCGATATGCCTGAGTCTGTATTGGTACGCTTCAGCGGCAAACTGCAACCGGGCGTAACCCTGCGTGATTTGGTAAACGCCATTCCGCTTTACGCGATTAAACAAGGTTTGCTGACCGTCGCCAAAGCCGGTAAGAAAAACATCTTCTCCGGCCGTATCCTCGAAATTGAAGGCCTGCCTGATTTGAAAGTAGAACAAGCTTTTGAATTGACCGACGCATCCGCCGAACGCTCCGCTGCCGGCTGTACCGTGAAGCTCAACAAAGAGCCGATTATCGAGTACATGAAATCCAACATCGTGTTGATGAAAAACATGATTGCCGACGGCTATCAAGACCCGCGCACTTTGGAACGCCGCATCAAAGCCATGGAAAAATGGCTGGCAAATCCTGAGCTGCTCGAAGCGGATAAAGATGCCGAATACGCCGCTGTGATTGAAATCAACATGGACGACATCAAAGAGCCGATTATCGCCTGCCCGAACGACCCGGACGACGTATGCTTCATGTCCGAACGTTCCGGCACCAAAATCGACGAAGTGTTCATCGGTTCGTGCATGACCAACATCGGCCACTTCCGCGCCGCCTCCAAACTCTTGGAAGGCAAGTCCGACATCCCCGTCCGCCTGTGGATGGCGCCGCCGACCAAAATGGACGCGAAAGAGTTGTCCGACGAAGGCCACTATGGCGTACTCGGCCGTGCAGGCGCGCGTATGGAAATGCCGGGCTGTTCGCTGTGTATGGGTAACCAAGCACAAGTACACGAAGGCGCGACTGTAATGTCCACTTCCACCCGTAACTTCCCGAACCGCTTGGGTAAAAACACCTTCGTTTACCTCGGCTCGGCTGAGTTGGCAGCAATCTGCTCCAAACTGGGTAAAATCCCGACCGTTGAAGAATACCAAGCCAACATCGGCATCATCAACGAACAGGGTGATCAAATCTACCGCTACATGAACTTCAACGAAATCGACAGCTACAACGAAGTAGCCGAGACCGTGAATGTTTAATGTAACAAGGTAAACCGATTTTCAGACGGCCTTAAATAACCAAGGCCGTCTGAAAAGGATAAATAAAGGACGTGTTCATCACGTCCTTTTTATTTTAGGTTTAATAAAAGGCCGTCTGAAAGATATATTTCAGACGGCCTTTTAGTACAAAACAGCGTTGTTTATTTTACGCCAAAACCAGGTTGGAGCAGGGCGCAAGGCTGACGCTCGTGACGGCTACGGCGTGTTCTGCCGGCAATTTTGCCGCAGGCAATACCCGGGTCATTTTTGTCTTCTGTTTTTTTCGAGTTTTTGTCCGACTTGCTCGCATATTCGCTGCGTTTGTTTCTGTCATCGCGGCGGGAGCGGCTGTCGTTGTGTTGATTCTGGTGTGTTTCAGCTTCATCTTGGTTGCCGTTGCCCCACCAATGTGGCTCGAAGCCTTCGATGCGTTCTACTTTCAAATCGCTGTCGGTCAGCTCTTTAATGGCTTCAAACATTTTTTGTTCGGTTTTATCCATCAAGGAAATGGCAACGCCGTCAGCACCGGCCCGGCCGGTACGTCCGATGCGGTGGACGTAGTCTTCGGGTTGGGTCGGTAACTCGTAGTTGATGACGAAAGGCAACTCGGCAATATCCAGGCCGCGCGCGGCAACGTCAGTGGCAACTAAAACGCGTAATGTACCTTCTTTAAAGGCATTGAGGGTTTCCAGTCGGCTTTGTTGGGATTTGTCGCCGTGGATGGATTGCGCGGCGATATTGCGGCGGACGAGGTCGCGGGTAACTTGATCGACGCTTTGTTTGGTTTTGCAGAAAACAATAACTTGATTCATATGCAAATCAACAATCAGGCGTTCGAGCAGGTTGCGTTTTTTGAGTGCATCAACGGCAATGATGTGTTGCTCGACATTGGCGTTGGTGGTGTTTTGCGCAGCCACCTCGACCATTTCAGGCGTATGCATAAAATCTTGTGCAAGCTTGCGGATAGGCGGTGAGAAAGTGGCGGAGAAAAGCAGGGTTTGTCGCTGTTTGGGCAACATCTGCATGATTTTGCGGATATCGTCGATGAAACCCATGTCCAGCATACGGTCGGCTTCGTCGAGTACGACGATTTCAACTTTGTTTAAATTGATGTTTTTTTGTTTGACGTGGTCGAGCAGTCGGCCAACTGTGGCAACAACGATTTCGCAACCGGTGCGCAAGTCGGCAGTTTGTTTGTCCATATTGACGCCGCCGAAGAGGACGGTGTGGCGCAAAGGGAGGTTTTTAATGTATGCCTGTACGTTTTGGTCGATTTGATCGGCCAGTTCGCGGGTAGGGGTCAATACCAGCATGCGGACGGGGTGCATGGCCGGGGAAGTGCTGGATGTGGCGTAGCGTTTCAGGCGTTCTAGGCTGGGCAGCATAAAGGCGGCGGTTTTGCCTGTGCCGGTTTGGGCGGCAGCTAAAAGGTCGTGTCCGGCCAACGCCTTAGGAATGGATGCGGCTTGGATAGGCGTCGGGTTTTCATAACCCTGATCGGTCAGGGCAGAGACCAATTCGCTGCCTAAACCGAGTGAAGAGAAAGGATTCATGATAGCGGCTTTCTGTTCAGACGGCCTTTTGCATAATAAGGCCGTCTGAAAAAATCTGATTCTGAAATGGACAAACCGCAGTATGGTGTCGATTCTGCGGTTTAAAAAAATGGGGTACGGAAAATCCGTCAAGTAGTCCATTATGCCATAAAACGAAGGACTCCCCAAATGATGGCGACAGCTTTGATTGGCCTGATTTTGATATTTTTACAGTCTAAGAGAAGAAAAATAAATTGATCGGCAAGGTTTTGAGTTTATTGAGAATTAAGCATTTGTCTTAACGTCAATAGGATTAATTTATCAAAAACTTACAGGCTAAAATGAAACTAAATTGGAATTGGGTACTCAATATTGTGGTGCAGGGCTGGTTGACAGCCTGTATCTCCCGTTTAACGGTAAACCATAAAATTAAAATTTAGGAATATACAATTATGAAAACTTTATTGATCGCTCTTGCAACCGGTAGCCTGATGTTGGCAGCTTGTTCTTCTTCCAAACCTGCTGAAGAAGCGGCAGCGCCACGCGTCACTGTTGAAGAAGCAATGACCCAATGCCAACAGGCATCTGGTGAAAATGCTGACCGCGCTGTGTTTGATGCCTGCATGAAAGACAAAGGCTATCAACGTACCGCTGAATCAGCTGCTTCCGAGCCTGCTGCCTCTGAACCGGTAGCAGCGCCTGAGGCTGTTGCTCCTGAAGCTGCCGCATCCGAGCCTGCTGCTAAAGCTGCTCCTGCAAAAAAAGCTGCTAAAAAAGCAAAAAAATAAGCTTCATAAAATTCAAGGAAGTCACTCTCATCAATACTCCGGATGAAGACAGACTTAGAGCAACTTGAAAACAAAGGCCGTCTGAATATGTTTCAGATGGCCTTTGTTTTTTTATGTATAAGGCCATTATTAAAAGATATGCTTTTGGTTTTATTAAGAGAATAAAAAAGACGTGTAACAACGGGTACACGTCTTTTTCGGAGAATAAACCTTATTGCTTATATTCGCTGCCGTCTTCACGGAAAAGTTTTGGCTGTTCACCTTTTTCCACCACCTCTTTATTGATGACGACTTTTGCTACGTCTTTCAAATCTGGCAGGGCGTACATGGTGTCTAAGAGGCAACGTTCAACGATAGAGCGCAAGCCACGCGCACCTGTTTTGCGTTCCATTGCTAGTTTGGCGATGCTGCGCAAAGCATCTTCTTCAAACTCAAGGCCGACATTTTCCATTTCAAACAAGGTTTGATATTGTTTGACCAAGGCATTTTTCGGTTCGGTCAAAATGTTGACCAAAGCATCTTCGTCCAATTCTGCCAGTGTGGCAATCACAGGCAAACGGCCGATAAGCTCGGGAATCAAACCGAATTTAATTAAGTCTTCAGGCTCGACTGTTTCAAACAGGGCTGAAATATCGGCGTTTTCATCTTTGCTGTGTACCGCTGCACCAAAGCCGATACCGCCTTTTTCAGTACGTTGACGGATGACTTTTTCCAAGCCTGCAAATGCGCCACCACAAATAAAGAGGATGTTGGTGGTATCAACGTTGATGAATTCTTGGTTCGGATGTTTGCGTCCGCCTTGAGGAGGAACGCTGGCTACCGTGCCTTCAATCAGTTTCAGCAAGGCTTGTTGCACACCTTCGCCGGATACGTCGCGCGTGATGGACGGATTGTCGCTTTTGCGTGAGATTTTATCGATTTCATCGATATAAACGATGCCGCGCTGGGCTTTCTCAACGTCAAAATCACATTTGCCCAAAAGTTTGGTGATGATTTGTTCGACGTCTTCACCGACATAACCGGCTTCGGTCAAAGTTGTGGCATCTGCCATAACAAAAGGGACATCCAATTTGCGCGCCAAAGATTGCGCCAACAGGGTTTTACCTGAGCCTGTCGGACCGATAAGCAGGATGTTGGATTTGGACAATTCAACCTTGCCGTCTGCTTTTGGATGGCGCAGGCGTTTGTAGTGGTTGTAAACCGATACCGCCAACGCTTTTTTTGCGTGTTCCTGGCCGATAACGTGGTCGTTGAGGTTGGCAACGATTTCGGCAGGGGTAGGCAGTTTTTTCTCGGCGTTTTCTTCTTTTACTTTGGCAAATTCGTTTTCAATCTCGCCGGACTCGTTGTCTTGCAGCATCAGGCCGCAAGTTTCCACGCATTCGTTGCAGATGAAGGCGTGTTCGCCTTCAATCAGATTTTTAACGTCGTTTTCAGACTTTCCGCAGAATGAACAGGTGCGTTTTTCTTCAGACATAATAATTTCTTCGTATGGTTGTATGGAGGCTGTGTTGTAAAGGGGAAACAGATATTTCGGGCGTATTGCCGGATTGAGGGAATGCCTCTGACAAAGGTGCCTAAGTATAATGACTATCTTGTGTTTTTTCAAATCAGAGCAGGCATTGTGCCGTATCGTCTGAGAAACAGATGAGGGCGTGGGATTTGAATATCTCGCAAACAAACGCAAAGTTTTCTCAACTCGCTTTACAATTGCCGAAAAATTTAACAGAATGTTGAATTAAATGTATTTTTTTGAATTGGCAGATATGAAATTCTATAAAACTTTAGGAATGGTATGGACAGGTGTGGCATTGGCCTTTGCTTCTGCGCCTGCCGTTGCCGATGATATGGATGTATTGGGACAATTTTTGGAGCAAAATTTCCCTGTGCAAAATGACCCGATGGAAGCTTTTGCGTTGAGTCATGCTGATCAAGTCGAAGCTCAAGCCGCTTTGGCCGGTCCTCTGCTTTCTTCGCAATCTGCTTTGATTTTCAATAATAAAACCGGTGAAGTGCTGTATCAGAAAAACCCTGATCGTGTCATGCCGATTGCCTCTATTTCCAAATTGATGAGCGCTATGGTGGTTTTGGATGCGCGTCTGGATATGAACGAGCCTATCACGATTACCGAGGCTGAAATCGACCGTTTGAAAGGTACGGGCAGCCGTTTGAGCATCGGCACGACGCTGACTCGCGGCGAACTGTTGCACCTGAGCCTGATGAGCAGTGAAAACCGTGCCACTCATGCATTGGGCCGTACTTATCCGGGTGGTATGAGCGCGTTTGTTGCAGCCATGAATGCCAAAGCGCAAAGTCTGGGTATGACCAGCAGCCGTTTCTATGAGCCTACCGGTCTGAATTTCCAAAACGTTTCCACTGCACGCGATTTGAACCGCATGGTTGCGGCAGCCAGCAAATATCCGCTGATCCGTAAAAATTCGACTTCAAATTACGGCTCGGTTTGGACGGCAAACGGTCGTCAAAACTACAAAAACTCCAATGCCTTGGTGCGTGAGGGTAGCTGGAATATCGAATTGCAGAAAACAGGCTATATTCGTGAAGCAGGACGTTCTATGGTGGTTAAGGCCAATGTACAGAATCAGCCGATTACCATCGTATTGCTCAACTCTCCGTCTTCTACAACCCGCGTGAACGATGCGCGTAAGATTGAGTCTTGGATGTTGCAGCGCCGTTCTTAAATGTTACGCTTAAAGGCCGTCTGAAACCGTTCAGACGGCCTTTTGTGTAAAGTGTATTAAATTTGGGTACAATGTCGTTACATTAACTTAAAAACACAGAGAGAAAACATGTTGAAAAAATGGAATAAAAAATATTGGGCCGGCATGGGCGTGATTTTGGCGTTGACCGGCTGTACTTCTGTAGCGGATATGGTTGGCTACGATACTGCGACTTTAAATGAAGACGCGGCTAAAAGTTACTCACAAGTCATTCAAAACGCGCGTGGTCAAAAAGCTTTGGATGTTTCATCTCCAACTGCTCAACGTGTACAACGCGTGTTTGCACGTCTGCGTCCTCATGCTGAGCGCGCTAACAAAACCGGCGTGCCTTTCAATTGGCAGATGAACGTTATCCGCAGTGATGAAATGAATGCATGGGCAATGCCGGGCGGTAAAATGGCCGTGTACACCGGCATAGTAGAAAAATTGAAGCTGACGGATGCTGAAATTGCCGCCGTTGTCGGCCATGAAATGACCCATGCTCTGTTGGAGCACAGTAAAAAAGCTTTGGGCGGGCAAGTGTTGACCGGCTTGGGCGGTTCGATTTTGGCCAGCTCAACCGGTGTAGATGGTGATTTGGTCGGCTTGGGGGCAGATTTGTTGGCAACCAAACCGTTCTCACGCCATCAGGAAAGTGAAGCGGATGCCGGCGGTGTGCGTTTGATGGCTGAAGCAGGCTACAACCCTGAGGCTGCGGTAAGCGTGTGGGAAAAAATGAACAAAGTACAGGGCGGCAGCTCATTGTCTATTTTGTCGACCCACCCGACCAATCAGGCGCGTATCAATGCAATCCGCAAAATGTTGCCTGAAGTGATGCCGATTTATCAGAAAAACAAACGTTAATTTGGCGTATTGATAATTTTGCCGGTTTGAACAGATGATTCAAACCGGCAAAGTTTTATGGTTTCAGCCTGACAGTTTGGCAAATTTATCCCAATTTGCCTGAACGTACGCTGCTGCGGTTTCCAAGTCTTCGTCGGCAACGTCATAATAATCGCCGTCAAGTTCTTCAAAATCGGGAAAAGCTTTGCGGATTTCGTCGAAATCCCTTTGCTCGTCTGCCATTTTTTCAATGGCTTCACCGTGTTTTTCGTACAGGGCTTTGGCTTTGTCTAAAATTTTCGGTATCGGCTTGATGTGCCAGCGGCGCAGGCTGTCGGCAACCGGATTGCCAAAGATGTATTCTCCGTATCCTGAAGCGATAAGCTGTACGAAGCCGCCTTCTTGAACCTGGCTGTCGAGATAGCAAAGGGCGGTCAATGTATGCTGTTCGTCGTTAAGGCCGGACATTTCCTCATCTCCTGCCTGTTCGGTGTGATCCAAATAGGCTGCGCTGAGTGTATAAAGAAATGAAGCGGAATCGGAAGTATCGAAATCTTGAAGGCGGAGCAGGGTAGTCATCATCATCAAAGGCCGTCTGAAAAAAGTGATTATATAATGTTTTCAGTCTGAACCTACCGGCCGTTTTGCTTTACAATATCGGAAGATAAGAAAACATAGTGAGGAACCAAACCATGAGTACACAGTCTGAAAAAAACGTTGTAGTCATCAAACCGCAGGATTTGCCGCTGCATTGCTCCGGCCCTAATCATGAAACATGGAACGGCCATCCGCGCGTGTTCTTGCCGATTCAGTCCAACAGTGAGATTGAATGCCCGTATTGCGGCACTTATTACCGTCTTGATGGCGAGATTCCGCATCATCATTACTAATCTATGTCTATGTCGAACAAAATCATCTGCGCTTTGTGCGTGAGTTTGTGCGCTGCGTGCGGCTCGTATAAGGCCGTGCGCCCTGACGCGCCGTTACCGGTCATTGCACAGGCGCAGACGTATTCTGTCCGTTATCAATCCGCACAAGGTCGGACGATTACTGCAATTTATATCAACAGCCACAGCCCGATGATGGTTGAGCTGCGTGAAGGCAATACGGTTGAGAAACTGGCGCAAGTCCGCTTGCGGAGTCAGGGTGTCGAGTACGCCAATCCAAGCTCGCGTTGGCAAATTGGCGATGGTTTCGCCGTATTGATTCGCGGTGGGAAAGAAGTTGTATTTAAAGAGATTGTGGAATAGGGCGGTTTAGCCTTTTGCCAAATACTTGATTAAAGGTTTGGGCAAACCATAATCCGCCAAATGTTCCAATGATACCCAAAGGCCGTCTGAAAGATGTTCAGACGGCCTTTGTTGCGTCTGAAAAGGGGTAATCATCAATAAGCGGTGGGTCAGTCGGTGGGTAAACGTGGTTTGTTCTTCAAGGCCGTCTGAAATAATGCCGAAGCGTTTGGCGTAAGCATACAAATCGTCTAATTTTTCAAAACAGGGTACGCAATACAGACCGCCCCAAATGCCTTTGGCAGGGCGTTTTTCAAGCAATAATGCGCCGTCAGTGTTATGAATAATCAGCCAATAAAGCGGTAGGGTTTGCACTTCGGGAGCGGTTTTTTTGCGGGGCAGCTCATCAATGCGGTTTTGTTTTCTTGCTTTGCAGATGTCCGCCATCGGGCATTGATGGCACAAAGGTTTTGTCCGTTTGCAGACGGTTGCGCCCAAATCCATCAAGCCTTGCGTGTAGGCAGGCATATCGGCGTTTTCAGACGGCAGTAGGCTTTCGGCAAGTGTCCAAAGCGAGTTTTCAAATTTTTTGTCTTGCGGATTACCGTCTTGGGCAAAAACACGGCAGAGAACGCGTTTGACGTTGCCGTCCAAGATGGTTTCTCGTCGGTTGAAAGCAAAGGCAGAAATGGCGGCGGCGGTACTTCTGCCTACGCCGCAGAGCGTTTCTAAGTCTTTGCGTTCGGATGGAAAGATACCGCCGAATTGTCCGACGACTTGTTGCGCGGCTTTGTGCAGATTGCGTGCACGGCTGTAATAGCCCAAGCCTGCCCATAGGGATAAAACCTCGTCTTGCGGCGCAGCGGCAAGTGATTGCACGGTTGGGAATTTGGCTAAGAAACGCGGATAGTAGTCCAATACGGTAGCAACCTGTGTTTGTTGGAGCATGATTTCTGAAAGCCAGACGGAATAAGGGTCTTTGACCTGCCAAGGCAAGTCGTGACGGCCATGCTGCCGTTGCCAATCGATGAGTCGTCGCGCGAAGGATGTGGGTGTGTTCATTAATATTTACTTT
The DNA here is from genome assembly GCF_002863305.2 of Neisseria perflava. NCBI lineage: Bacteria > Pseudomonadati > Pseudomonadota > Betaproteobacteria > Neisseriales > Neisseriaceae > Neisseria > Neisseria perflava. Next base: position 1,372,237 of record NZ_CP136962.1, on the reverse strand, counting down.
TTAATTATTTATTTTTAAAACAATATATTAAGCATAACATACAAAATAATAATCAGGATTGACTTATCAGGTGGAGGGGTATATAAATATAGTTAATGTGGATTTACGCTGTATTGTTAAAGTTTATTAACCGCTCAAGGAGATTCACATGAAAGCAATGGTTTATCATGGCGCAAACGACATCCGTTTCGAAGAAAAACCCCGCCCTCAAATTATCGATCCGACCGATGCAGTCGTCAAAATCGTTAAAACCACGATTTGCGGTACTGACTTGGGTATTTGGAAGGGTAAAAACCCTGAAGTTGCCGACGGTCGTATTCTCGGTCATGAGGGCATCGGTATTGTAGAAGAAGTCGGCGACGCTGTAAAAAACATCAAAGTCGGTGATAAAGTCATTATTTCATGTGTCAGTAAATGCTGTACTTGCGACAACTGTAAAATCCAACTTTATTCACACTGCCGCAACGGCGGTTGGATCTTGGGCTATATGATTGACGGTACTCAGGCCGAATACGTCCGTACGCCTTATGCCGACAACAGCTTGGTTCCGCTGCCTGACAACGTCAACGAAGAAGTTGCCCTGCTGTTGAGCGATGCCCTGCCGACCGCACACGAAATCGGCGTGCAATATGGCGATGTGAAACCTGGCGATACCGTATTCATCGCAGGCGCAGGCACTGTCGGCATGTCTGCCTTGTTGACTGCCCAACTGTACAGCCCTGCCGCCATCATCGTTTGCGATATGGACGAAAATCGCTTGAAACTGGCGAAAGAATTGGGCGCGACCCATACTATCAACCCTGCTTCCGACGATGTGAGCAAGCAAGTTGCCGCTATCGTCGGCGAAGACGGCGTAGATTGCGCCATCGAAGCGGTCGGTATCCCTGCAACTTGGAATATGTGCCAAGATATCGTGAAACCTGGCGGCCATATCGCTGTGGTTGGTGTGCATGGCCAATCCGTTGATTTCAAACTGGAAAAACTGTGGATTAAAAACCTTGCCATTACTACCGGCCTGGTTAACGCCAATACCACCGAAATGCTGATGAAAGCCATTTCCAGCAGCTCAGTGGATTACACCAAAATGATGACCCACCATTTCAAATTCAGCGAATTGGAAAAAGCTTACGACGTGTTCAAACACGCTGCTGAAAACCAAGCCATGAAAGTAGTTTTGGAAGCGGATTGATTTGAAAATCGCTTAATATGCTGTTAATTAAAGGCCGTCTGAACATTCAGACGGCCTTTTTGTATGGGTTTTATTTTTTCTTCAACCAAACACCGCTTTCGATATGGTGGGTAAATGGGAATTGATCGAACAGGGCGGCGCGTTCGATGGTATGGGTTTGACAGAGCGTGTCGAGGTTGGTACGCAGGGTCTCAGGGTTGCAGGAAATATAGAGGACGTTGTCGAATCGGGTAACCAATTTGAGCGTCTCATCATCAACACCGGCGCGTGGAGGATCAACGAAAATAGTTGAAAAATCATAGTTTTTCAAGTCGATGCCTTGTTCTTGCAGGCGGCGGAATTCACGGTTTTGAGTGTAGGCCTCGGTAAACTCTTCCGCAGATAGGCGGGCGATTTTGAGATTGGTAATTTGGTTGGCTTCAATATTCCATTGGGCGGCGTTAACGGAAGTTTTGGAAACTTCGGTTGCCAGCACCTGATTGAAATGTTGCGAAAGCGGCAGGGTGAAATTGCCGTTGCCACAGTACAACTCAAGCATGTCTTTGCCTAAGTTTTGCGCAGCATCACACGCCCATGTCAGCATTTTTTGGCACACTTGGGCATTGGGTTGGGTAAAGCTGCCCTCGATTTGACGATAGCGGAAGGTCTTGCCGTTGACTGTCAATGCTTCGGTCACAAAATCTTGGCTTAATACGATTTTTTGTCCGCGGCTGCGGCCGATGATGTGGATGCCCAAATTGTGCGCCAACTCTTGCGCGGCTTGTTGCCATGCGTCGTTCAGCTTCTTGTGGTAAATCATGGTAACCAGCATTTCGCCGCTTAAAGTGGACAAAAATTCGACGGCGTACCAGCGGTTTTTCAGTTCGGAATGATTGGATGCGGCTTCAATCAATTTCGGCATCAAGGCATTGATGGATTCGGATGTGGCAGGAAATTGGTCGCAACGGATCAGACTTGCCCCGCTTGCCTTTTGCCCGCGTTCAAACATGGCGTAAAACATTTCGCCGCCTTCATGCCAGATGCGGAACTCGGCACGCATCCTGTAATGCTGTTCCGGAGATTCAAAGACTTCGATTTCAGGGAAATCCAGTCCTTGGAAAAGTTGCTGAAGATATTGCTTTTTGTCGGCTAGTTGTTGCTGGTAGGCAGTCATTGGGGCAGTCTTTCAGAAAATAATGGCGAATTATAATATAGTTGGCGCAAAGATACGAAAGGCCGTCTGAAACATCGGTTTCAGACGGCCTTTGATTTCAAAGCATCAGCTTGTCAATCAGCCTTGCATTTGTTTGGCTTGAACGGCAGTCAGGGCGATGGTGAAGACGATGTCTTCAATCAATGCGCCGCGGGACAAGTCGTTAACCGGTTTACGCAAGCCTTGCAGCAACGGGCCTACGCTCAGGACGTTGGCGCTGCGTTGTACGGCTTTGTAAGTACAGTTGCCGGTATTGAGGTCTGGGAAAATCAGGACAGTTGCTTGACCAGCGACAGCGCTGCCCGGAGCTTTGGATTGGCCGATAGATGGAACGGTAGCCGCATCGTATTGCAACGGACCTTCGATGGCCAAGTCAGGGCGTTTTTCGTTCGCCAGTTTGGTTGCTTCGATCACTGCATCGACATCAGGGCCGCTGCCTGAGTTGATGGTAGAGTAGGAAATCATGGCTACTTTTGGATCGATACCGAAAGCTTTGGCGCTGTCGGCAGATTGAATGGCGATGTCGGCCAGTTGTTCCGGAGTTGGGTTCGGATTAACCGCGCAGTCGCCGAATGCCAAAACTTGGTTAGGCAGCAACATGAAGAATACGCTGGATACAAGGCTTGCACCCGGAGCGGTTTTAATCAGTTGTAGGGCAGGGCGGATGGTGTTGGCAGTAGTGTGGACTGCGCCGGAAACCAAACCGTCTACGTCGTTTTGAGCCATCATCATGGTACCCAAAACAACGGTGTCTTGCAGCTGTTTGCGTGCATCTTCAGGAGTCAGGCCTTTGGATTTGCGTAATTCGCACATCGGCTCGACGTATTGCTCAACCAAAGAAGCTGGATCAATGATTTCCAAAGAATCAGGCAGGGAGATGCCGCGTTCTTTCGCTACGGCTTCAACTTCTTCGCGGGTAGCCAACAGTACGCAACGGGCGATGCCTTTTTCGTGACAGATAGCGGCGGCAGCGACGGTGCGTGGTTCTGCGCCTTCAGGCAGAACGATGCGCATATCGGCTTTGCGGGCAAAATCGATCAGGTTGTAACGGAATTGGGCTGGAGACAGGCGTTTGGCTTCGCGTTTGGCCAAAGCGGATACATCTTGCAGTTTGTCGCTGGAGCCGAAGAAAGTCAGGCCGGTTTGCTCGGCAACTTGTGCGCCCAAAGCAGCGGCTGCGCCGTCAATGATAAAGCCTTCCAATAAGCCTGGGGAATTGGTGTAGAGCTGTTTGGCGAGGTTTAATTGTTGGGCGAGGGCGGCTACGTCGGTATTGTCGGATTTCAGCGCCAAGACAACGCCTGCGTCCAAAGACAGTGCCAATTCGACGTTTTTGCCTGCCAAGAATAATTTGTCCGCATCAGGAGTGATGCCTTCGATAACGAGGTTATCTGCGTTCAATGCTGCAACTTTACCGACAAGCGCATCAAACCAGTCGTCGCTCTTGCCTTGAGCCAACAGGGCTTCTGTAGTGGAGTCAACGGCTTGGAAAACTTGCGCACTCAATGCCGCTGCAAATGCTTTTGCCGCTGCATCGGCGCTCAGGCCGGTAGATACCGGTGCGATCAGGATTTTTGCCATTTTGTGTCCTCTCTTTCGGTGATTGTAGAAGGGTGTTGCTGTTGTGCAGCTGGTGCTGCATTTTATCACTTTGGGATAACATATACACGGCCATATTGACATATGTCATCAGGCCGTCTGAAAAGTATAAACGCAATGGACCAAATTCATCAATCCCCCATTGCCGCCAAAAGCTCAGCTTGATGTTCGGCAATCAGGGCATTGGTAATTTCTTCTAAATCGCCGTCCATCACAAAATCCAGTTTGTGTAGGGTAAGGTTGATGCGATGGTCGGTAACACGACCTTGTGGGTAGTTGTAGGTGCGGATGCGCTCGCTGCGATCGCCGCTGCCGATCAGGGATTTGCGTTCGGCGGCTTCTTTGGCTTGGGCTTCGCGTTTTTGCGCATCGTTTAAGCGGGCGGCGAGGACTTTCATCGCCTGCGCTTTGTTGGCGTGTTGGCTGCGGCCGTCTTGGCATTCGACCACCATGCCTGTCGGCAAGTGGGTAATACGGACGGCGGAGTCGGTTTTGTTGATGTGCTGACCGCCAGCACCGGATGCGCGGAAGGTGTCGATGCGCAGGTCGGCGGGGTTCAATTCGATGTCTTCGAGTTCGTCCGCTTCGGGCATGACGGCGACGGTGCAGGCGGAGGTGTGGATACGGCCTTGGCTTTCGGTAGCAGGGACGCGTTGTACGCGGTGGCCACCCGATTCAAATTTCAGACGGCTGTATGCACCCAAGCCGATAATGCGGGCGATGACTTCTTTATAGCCACCCAATTCGCTTTCGTTTGCGGAAACGATTTCAACCTGCCAGCGGTTGCGCTCGGCGTAGCGGCTGTACATACGCAGCAAATCGCCTGCAAACAGCGCGGCTTCGTCGCCGCCGGTACCGGCGCGCACTTCGATAAAGATGTTTTTGTCGTCGTCGGCGTCTTTGGGCAGCAGTAATTTTTGCAGTTCGGTATCGAGCGTGTCGATTTTGGCTTTGGCCGCTTCGATTTCTTCGGCGGCAAAGTCTTTCATTTCAGGGTCGGACAGCATTTCTTCGGCATCTGCCAAGTCGCTTTGTGCCAACTGATAGTTTTGGAAGACTTCGACCACGGGCGTCAATTCGGCATGTTCGCGTGTGAGTTTGCGGTAATTGTCCATGTCGGACGTGGCTTCGGGCTGTCCGAGCAAATGCGTGACTTCTTCCAGTCGGTCGCTGAGTTGTTGTAGTTTTTCTAAGATAGACGGCTTCATAAATTTTCCAAAATACGGATGCCGTCGAGTGGTCTGCAACGGCGAAATAAGGCGTTATTATAATGGGTTTGAATGAAAATTCAAAAAGATATGATGGATTGGAAAGGCCGTCTGAAACCTGTTTTTAAGTTTCAGACGGCCTTTTTTCCATGTGGGTTTATTTAGGCGCAGCCAAAATGCCTGTTTGGTTCAGTAGGAACAAAACGGTAAAGCCGGTCAAATAAATCAAACCGATAATGGCGAGGAAGTTCATGCCCATCGTCAGTTTGTGGCGTTTGTCGCCTTTGACGAGGCGGTAGTTCAACCAAGCGAACACTGGGGCGGCAACGAAGGCGGTAATCATGGCGAATTTGAGCAGTTCCGCCATCGCGCTGTTGAACCAGAAAATTACGGCCAAGCCTGAGCCTGCGACCCAAATGTTCCAGGCAAACAGTTCGGCATTGCCGGTTTTGTCTTTGCCGCGCAGCAGGCGTACCGGTTCGGCAATCGCGCGCGCGTAGCCGTCTACTACGGTAATGGTGGTGCCGTACATACAAGCAAAGGCGATAAATGCCACCAGAGGACGCGACCAGTCGCCGATGGTCACGGCGTACATATTAATCAGCTGGCCAACATATTTGCCGCCCGCCATTTGCACTTCCTCGCCGTTGCCGTATTGTACATATGCACCCAAGGCGAGGAAAACGACCGCCAAAATCGCGCTGGTAATGTAGCCGACGTTGAAGTCAAAAATGCCGTCGCGGTAGCTGGAAGGGTTGATGCGTTGTTTTTCGGTAACCCACAAAGAGTTGATGGCGGAAATTTCAATCGGTGCAGGCATCCAGCCCATCAGCGCGATGAGGAAGCCCAAGCCTGCCAGTGTCCACGGGGTCGGCTCGATAAAGTCGGGTTTCATCTGCATGCCGCGAGACATGGCCACGGCTGCTGCGGCGACGGTGGCGATGGTCAGGCTGACGATGATGATTTTGGAAACGTTGTCCAATGCTTTATAGCGGCCGCTTGCCAAAATCAGCAGGCAGGAAACCATAATCATGACGGACACCATGCCGGCATCGAAAGTCAGTGATGGGATTGCCATTTTGACGATGGCGGCGGTAACGATGGCGACCGCGCCGGCATTAATCGTTGCCGATGCAATACATAAAATCAAAAATACCCACAAATAAACGCGGCTTTTTTCGGCATAGCCCTCAATCAGACTTTTGCCCGTATCCAGCGTGTAATGTGCGCTGAAGCGGAAAAACGGGTATTTGAACAGGTTGGTCAGAATGATAATCAGCGCAAGCTGCCAGCCGTAAAGTGCGCCTGCCTGCGTGGAGGCAATCAGGTGCGAGCCGCCGACTGCTGCCGAAGCCATCATGATGCCCGGGCCTAGGGCATTAATTTTGCTCTTCCAGGTGGAAGCGTGTGTATGTTGTTCTGCCATAAGTATTTTCCGCCTGTTTCAGACGGCCTTATTATCAAAAAAAAGCATATTTTAACGTAAATAAAAAGTTTGCCCAATAATATGCGTAATACTTTTTATCAATCAAAGGAAAAATACAGTTTTAAAAAGCTGAAATGGTGGAATGAACGAAATTTTGTGCTAAAAACATTTTTTCAGACGGCCTTGTATCGCTTTTTATTCATGAGTATGAGGTAGGGAGGACAGAGTGTGTCGGTTTGGAAACGAAATGGCCGGGCAAGGCTTTTTGATGCCTTGAGGTCGGTATATTAAGGGGAAGTATGGAGTAGGGAATCCACGTTTTGCTCGGTGATTTCAGCCAGTTGCGACAGCGGTACGCCGCGCAATTCGGTGGCAATTTCGGCGATACGGCGGATGTTGGCTGGTGTATTGGTTTCGTGGCCAAGCATAAAAGGGCTGTCGGTTTCGAGAACGAAATCTGTGTCGTTTAAAGCTTGTAAGGCGGCACGAACTTTTTTGGCATTGGGATTGAGCAACAGTGAGCCTATGCCGATTTTGAAGCCGAGTTTCACTAAAATCCGCGCTTCTTCTACGCTGCCGGAGAAGGCGTGAACGATACCGCCTCGTGTGAAACCGGCGGTTTTAACAGCGGCGGCAATGGCGGCGGTGGCTTTCAGATTATGGATGATGACGCGGCGGTTGAGGTGTTGGGCGAGGATGAGTTGGCGGATAAAGACGTCGGTTTGCGTGTTGCGTTGTGCTTGGGTTTGCTCTTTGCCATAAAAATCCAAGCCGATTTCGCCAACCCATGCTTGCGGATGCTGGATTAATTCTTCCTTTAATTGTTGGAATGCCGCTTCGTTGAGGCCGTCTGAAAACCACGGATGAATGCCCAAAGCGATATGGATGTTTTCAGACGGCCTCTCCAACTGCGCAACTGCATGCCAATCCTTGGGGGATGTAGCCGGTACGATAAAACGCGCTACGCCGACGGCTTGCGCTTCGGCAAGTACGGCAGGCAGCGTATCGGCAAGTTTAGGATCGGCAAGATGGCAGTGGGTGTCGGTGAAAGTCATGTTTAATGGCGGTTTACAGCAGATTTAATTGTCGCAATTCTTGTTGCACCTTATCTGCATTCCAGTCATGAGATAAGGCAAGGGTCATCAATGCAGTGGCAGTTTCGAGATTGCATTTGCCGCCGTTGATGATACCTGCCTGACGCAAAGCATCGCCTTGGGCATAGACGGCGGCGGCGCAACCTTGCGGCACTTGGCTGATGTTGAGCAGCAACTTGTCTTGTTGCGTAAAGGCTTGGACGGCTCGGACAAACGCATCGTTGCTCGGCGCATTGCCGTGGCCGTAGCTTTGCAGAATCAGGGCTTGGGCGGAAAGGTGGGGCAGGCCGTCTGAAAGTTCTTGCGCGGCATAACCGGGAATCAGTGTGCGGACGGAAACTTTGGCTTCAGGATTTGGAAGACGCGGTTTGAGGCCGTCTGAATGTTGGGTCGGGGCGGTACGGATATTGTGCCAACCTTTGTTTTCCTCCCATTCTGCGAGTGCGCCAAAATGCAGGTTGTCAAAACCTGCGGCGGTTTCGGTGCTGACCTTGCTGCTGCCGACGGCGGGGAAGAGCTTGCCGTCAAAGGCAATCGCCACTTGTTTGAGTTTGAGCGAGAAAGCGGAAACGGCGGTGGCAAGGTTGCGCGGCGCATCGCTGTTGGCGGCATCGTAAGGCCATTGCGAGCCGGTCAGGATAACGGGTTTGTCCAAACCTTGCAGCGAAAGGGCGAAGAGGTTGGCAGTGTATGCCATGGTATCCGTGCCGTGCAGCACCAAAATGCCGTCATAGTCAGGCAGCTTGGCGATAATAAGCTCCAACCAGTCGCGTTGGTTTTGTAGTGTTACTGCTGAAGAATCAATGAGCGGCTGGCAAACGTGCCATTCGAAATCAAGGCCGTCTGAAAAGGGGGCAAGGGCTTTATCGACGAGAGCGGTGTCGGGACGAAGGCCTGCGCTGCTTTGGGTCATACCGATGGTGCCGCCGGTGTAGAGGACGAAGATTTTTTGTTTCATGGTGTTTCTGATGAATGATTGAGGCCGTCTGAAAGCGGGGAAGTGTTTCAGACGGCCTGGAATGGTTTATTGATTGGCTTGTTTTTTGGCTTTTGCGGCGCGTTTTTCTTGCAGTTTTTCACGGAAGAAGGTATGGCGTCGGTGTTTTCTCCACCAAATCCAGCCGATGATGACTGCGCCGATGCCCAGTACGGTAAAGATACCTGATTGCAGGCTGTGCATTTTTTTCATCAGCCAGTCGGTATTGCGTGCGCCGTATTCGCCCAGATAAATCCAAACTGGAACGGAAATCAGTGCGGCCAAGCCGTCCATCAGGATAAAGCGCAGGTAGGAAACCTTACGGCTGATGCCAGCGGTCACGAAAACGGCAGTACGCAGGCCGGGCAGGAAACGGGCGACGAATAAAACCCAGTTGCCGTATTTGTCGAATTTTTCCTGTACTTGGGCATAGCGTTTGGGCGTCATCACGCGCGCAATCGGTTTGAATTTAAGGATTTTTTGCCCCCAAATTCGGCCGGCCGCAAACATAAAGCCGTCGCCTACCAATACGCCGAGCATGCCGACGGCAAACATAATATGCGAGTTGGTATAACCCAGGCCGGAAATCACACCGCCGGTTACCAGCGTCAAATCTTCAGGAATCGGCACGCCGAAGCCGCAAATAACCAAAACGAAAAACACGGCCGCATAGCCGTATTCAACGAAAAAAGATTCTAAAATTGCAAACATGGCCGCCGTCCCACGATAAATATTGATTGATGATTGGATTAAGTTGGAATTTTACCAAAGATAAGGCCGTCTGAAAGCAATCACAAGCAGATATTGTTTAAATTTGACGGCAGTTTGCAAAAAATCTAGAAATTCGGACGTGGAAAGTTGGGATTTGAACAGATTTGGCAGGTACAATAGCTGCTGGTTTATCTTTCAAACCCGAAATGGAAGTCTGTTTTCAGACGGCCTGTTTGGAAAGTTGGTTGTGGAATTAAAGAATCTAAAATTCAAAAGGAATCCATTATGTACACTTGTACTTCCTGCGGCGAAAATCATGAAGAGATGCCCGCAATCGGCTTTATCACTCCAGATCCCTATAATGAGTTAAGCGAGGACGAACGTAGTACCTACCAGGCCGAGTGTAACGGTGATTTCTGCATTATCCGCTATCCTGACCAAACTGACCGCTTTATCCGCACGGTGCTGCATATCCCCATTATCGGACATGAGGAAACGTTGGAATACGGCGTATGGGTATCTGTCAGCGAAAAGAGTTTTAACGATTATAAAAGCCACTTCCATGATAATCCGGAAAACGTTGTTTATTTCGGTATGATATGCAACTGGCTACCCTCATATGAAACCAACACCTTCGGTCTGCATTGTAATGTCGTTACTCAGCTCAATAACCAACGTCCTCTGCTACAACTCCATCAAAGCAGTAAACATCCGCTGGTACGCGACTTTTACCAAGGCATAGAATACGCTGAAGCGCAGGCAAGGATAGATGCGGTATTCGGATCGGATTACTAAGAACAAAAAGGTAAACATTCCTCTCTTGAACGAAACCATACTTGATATTTCCTACCTTTTCCTGCAACTGTTTTGTAAACCTGTCCGCTATTGAGCAAATTGTCCACTTCAGCGGAATGCCTATTACCTTCGTGTCTGATACGATTACAGGTGAAACGTGGATAGATTTCTGCTACAAGGGCTGGAAGTTCAGTATTCACAACCCATATGGTACATATTGGTTTTTGCTGAAAACAGCGAATGCCCCAAAGCCATATTGCAATATATGATTCAGGCCGTCTGAAATCCAAAATTTGGTTTTCAGACGGCCTCAAATAAGGATCAACATGAAATACAGAGATCTGCGAGAATTTATCGCCGGATTGGAAGCTGATGGCAAACTCAAGCGCATTCAGCATCCGGTGTCGCCGCATTTGGAAATGACCGAAATCGCCGACCGCGTGCTGCGCGCTGAAGGGCCGGCGTTGTTGTTTGAAAATCTGATTAAGCCTGACGGTACGCGTTATGATTATCCTGTCTTGGCGAATCTGTTCGGTACGCCCGAACGTGTGGCGCTGGGCATGGGTGCGGACAGCGTATCCAAGCTGCGCGAAATCGGGCAGACGCTGGCGTATCTGAAAGAACCCGAACCGCCCAAAGGCATTAAAGACGCGTTTTCCAAACTGCCGCTGTTGAAAGACATTTGGAGCATGGCGCCGAACGTGGTGAAAAACGCGCCGTGTCAGGAAATCGTATGGGAAGGTGACGACGTTGATTTATATAAACTTCCGATTCAGCATTGCTGGCCGGAAGACGTTGCACCGCTGGTAACGTGGGGCTTGACCGTCACGCGCGGCCCGTACAAAAAACGCCAAAATCTCGGCATTTACCGCCAACAACTAATCGGCAAAAACAAACTGATTATGCGCTGGCTGTCGCATCGCGGCGGCGCGTTGGATTATCAGGAATTCTGCAAACTCAATCCCGATACGCCGTATCCTATCGCCGTCGTGCTCGGTTGTGATCCTGCCACTATTCTCGGAGCGGTAACGCCTGTTCCCGATACCTTGAGCGAATACCAATTTGCCGGACTGTTGCGCGGTTCGCGGACGGAGCTGGTGAAATGTATCGGCAATGATTTGCAAGTGCCTGCCCGTGCCGAAATCGTATTGGAAGGCGTGATTCATCCAAATGAAACCGCGTTGGAAGGCCCATACGGCGACCACACCGGCTATTACAATGAGCAGGACCATTTCCCCGTGTTTACGGTCGAGCGCATTACCATGCGCGAAAACCCGATTTACCACTCCACCTACACGGGCAAACCGCCCGATGAACCTGCCGTTTTGGGCGTGGCGTTGAACGAAGTGTTCGTACCGCTCTTGCAAAAGCAGTTCCCCGAAATCACCGATTTTTACCTGCCGCCCGAAGGCTGTTCCTACCGCATGGCGGTGGTCAGCATGAAGAAACAGTACGCCGGACACGCCAAGCGCGTGATGATGGGCTGCTGGTCGTTCCTGCGCCAGTTTATGTACACCAAATTCATCATCGTAGTTGATGACGATGTGAACGTGCGCGACTGGAAAGAAGTCATCTGGGCGGTCACCACGCGCATGGACCCAGTACGCGATACCGTTTTGGTAGAAAACACGCCCATCGATTATCTCGACTTCGCCAGCCCCGTCAGCGGACTCGGCGGCAAAATGGGTTTGGATGCGACCAACAAATGGCCGGGCGAAACCGACCGCGAATGGGGGCGTGTGATCAAAAAAGACCCTGCCGTTACGGCCAAAATTGATGAGATTTGGGAGCGTTTGGGTTTGTAGATGTCGGATTCATTGGAATTTCTACTTCAAATCTTGATGGGAATTATTGGGTCTATGTTTGAGGGTACGATAGAAATATTGAGGCTCGATTGGAGAAAAAGAAAACTCTCCAAAAAAGGCTTGATTAATGTTGGCTATATGGTTTGTCATCATTGTTGCACTGATTGCGTATATAGTCATTCCTAAGTAAACATCTTATTCTGACAATGTATCTGTTAAAAGGCCGTCTGAAATTTTTTGGGTTTCAGACGGCCTTTGATTTGAAAACCTAGCGCGGTTTGAGCCACTTCCATTGTTCTTGTATGGTTTCTTGCAGGGCTTTTTGTTTTTCTGCAGGCGTATTCATACCATTGGTCAAGCGGCTGTAATCAAGGGTAATGGAAGGGTTTTGTACGGTTCCGCCGATTTTGAGGGGAATCGGTTTGTTTTTAGGCTGCAGTACGTTGCTGATAAGCAGGTTTTCGGACAGCTTTTGGGTATTCAAATCGGTATAGCCGCTGCTGACAACGTGCAGGCTGTCGGAAAACAGTTCGGTGTTGATATGATGGCTGATGCCTTTCTCGATTTCGCTATTGAGGGTGAAATGATGGAAAGGAGTTTTGAGGTTGCTGTTGTCGATTTTTTCCGAAGAGATGCCGTTTTTCAGAATGCTGTCCATATCGATGCCGTGCCATGCGCCGTTGGTAATATCGAGGAGCAGGCTGCCGTTTAGGGCTTGTATCATTTGGGCGCGGTTGTTGCCGGTGGTTTTAATGTCGATAACGGCGTCGCCGCTGCCGCTGAAGCTGTGGAAACCGAACAAGTCTTGCAGCAGCGGCTGAATTTGTATGCCTTTTGCGTTTTGCTGAAGGTGGTAGGAGGCAGGTTGGGTCGCCGCAATACTCAGACCGCCCTCGGTTTTGCCGCCATAAAGCCCGGCTTTGAAACGGTGCAGGGCGATATGTTCTTTATCGGCGGTGAGCAGGGATTCGATGTTTTCTAATTGCAGGCCGGCAGTTTGAATGCTGCCGATTTGGAGGTTGGCCTCAATGTCGGGCAACCAGGATTTGGCCAGCAGGGAAGGAAGATTCAGTGATGGCTGGGTTTTCAGATCTTCCAAGTAAGGGGTCAGATTAAGTTTTTGTAAGGCGATACCGGCGTCAAGGTGCGGACGCGGTTGGGCATCGCGTTGGTATTTAAAGGCCAAGGCAAGGGCCTGCCTGTCAAATGCGCCTTTCAGACGGCCTTCCCATGTGTTCAGGCTGAAGTTGGCCTGCCCTTCGAGTGTGCTGATGAAGCGTGGACGGGGAAGGCGGTTGATGGTGTCTTGCAGGGTGCTGAGGTGCAGTTTGGGCGCGTCGATGCCTTTGCCTTTTTGCCAAACCAACGGGCTGGAAAAGGTAAAGTTGGTTTGGAGGCGGTCGTTTTTATGGCTGCCTTTGAGTTCAAAATTGGCGGCGGTCAAAACGGTTGCGTAGAGGTTGGCTTTGTCCAGTTTGAATGAGCCGTCCCATTGGTTGTTTTCACTGCCGGCGGTCAATGCACCGTTGAGTGTATTGAGGTGCAAATAGCCGTTTTTGAATTGCAAGAGGGGAGAACGTGCGTTGATATGCAAGTTTTGGTAGCCGCTTTCGGCTTGCAGATTGAAGTCGCGGAGTAGGGCGGTTTGGTTTTGCCAATTAAGGCTGCCTGCGATTTGGGCATCCAGCTTGTTTTTGAGTAATACGGTTTGTAGGTTCAGCTTAAGTGCGGGAACGCTCCAGCCGGCATCATCTTGTACAAGATGGCCAACGCCTTGCCAACTGATGGGGTTGCCTATGTTTTGCAGTGTGCCGCTGATATCGAATGGACGGCCGTCTGAATCGGCTCTGCGCAGGGAAAATTGCAGATCGTTTAAGGCAATATCTTGTTCTTTATTGTGATAGCGGATGCTGCCGCTATTGATGATGACGCGGTTGAGCTGGAAGCTTTCTTTTGATGTATGGTTTTGTTGCAGGCAGGCAGGCAGGTGGTTTTTGGGGCCCAGCGTCAGAGAAGGATTGGAAAGAATCCATTTTTCAAGAACGGGGGCGTCTGACCATAGGCTGCTCCAGCCAAAGCCCATTTTGGACTCGGCAATGTTCAGCGTCGGCGTATCAGGTTCGGAAGATGAAAGGCTGAGGTCTTTTAAAATAAGCGTAGGGCGTGGCAGCCATTTTCTGCTGATATTGGCATTGTATTTAACTTGGCAGCCATGGGCGGAAAAGTTTTTCTGTATGAATACGTCGATGTTTTCTGTATTGAATATGCGGAACATTAAGGCACTCAATACCGCCGCGAGGCATAAAAGCACGGCAATGCTGAAAACCAGGGTTTTCAGCCAAAATTTTCCTGAGTGCAACATGGAATGAACAGACAATTCAGATTCTCGCTTTGATGGGAGCTTTAAGGAGTGATTGGAAGTTTAAGCCTTGCTGCTTAAGCGTGTGGAAGTATAACACAGAGTGGGCATGTGTTTCAGACGGCATGGGTATATGAATAAAAACACCGCCCGAAGGCGGTGTTGATTTTAAGCATAAATTATTTACGCAGACCCAGGCGGGTAATCAGTGTACGGTAAGTATCAGGCTGAGTACGGCGCAGGTAAGACAGCAGGCGACGACGTTGGCTAACCATTTTCAACAGGCCGCGACGGCTGTGGTGGTCTTTAGGGTTGGCTTTGAAGTGAGGAGTCAGGTCGTTGATGCGGAAAGTCAACAGAGCGACTTGTACTTCAGAAGAGCCGGTATCGCCTTCTTTGCGTTGGAAATCTTTAACAATTTGTGCTTTTTGTTCTACGGTCAATGCCATAATGGATAACTCCGAAAATAAAAGAACCTTTTCAGGTTCGGACAAGTTTGCCAAGCCGAACGACCTAAGCAAACTCCTAAGTGCCTTTTTATAAAGACGGGCGGATTATGCCACAATTTGTCTTTGTGCGCCATATCTTTTCAGACGGCCAAAAAAAGCGGCGATACCTTTCAGTACCGCCAAAGCTGCTTTGGTGATAAAAAACTAAACTTTATTTGCTCGCACAGCGGAAGCCCAAGTTATTTAAAACATATTTGGACTGCAGGCTGGTGCGGATGCCGTAGCGTAAGAATGCCGCATAGTTGGACGGATCGCTCGAGCCCACGGATGCGCCGCTACAGAACATTTGTGTGTTGGACGAGCCTGCAGAGAGTTGGCTGCTGTTGAAGTCTTCAGTCCATTCCCAAATC
The DNA here is from genome assembly GCF_002863305.2 of Neisseria perflava. Taxonomy (NCBI): domain Bacteria; kingdom Pseudomonadati; phylum Pseudomonadota; class Betaproteobacteria; order Neisseriales; family Neisseriaceae; genus Neisseria; species Neisseria perflava. Next base: position 1,357,024 of record NZ_CP136962.1, on the reverse strand, counting down.
AGGCCGTGCATATCGTATACGCCCCAATAGTTGGGTTTGTTTTTACCGATGTCGTGCAGGCCGTTGCGGCCGCCGTCTGCATACCAATCTAAGATGGTACGGTTGTAGCCGGGTTCGGCAGAGCCGTCTTTTTGAGTGGCAGAGGCTAAGCCTGCAAATTCCCATTCGTCAATAGTCGGCAGGCGTTTGCCTTTGGAAACGCAGTAGGCATTGGCGGCAAACCATGAAACATTGGTTACCGGATGTTTGAGTTCGCTGGCCTTAGGCGCATAACTGTTGCTGCCGTTTTTTACCCAATGTTTCAGGTAAGCTTTTTCAGCTTGTTTAGAGCTGATTTTGTCTTTTTGCCATTGTGGATGTGTTTTCAAAAATTCGGCGAATTCGGCATTGGTTACAGGATATTTGTCAAGTTGGAAGGGCTTGACTTTAATAAGGGAAGTCTCTTTTTTGAGATAGAGAGGACGATAGCTGCCTCCTTCGATTTTTACCATTTCGGCTGCAAATGTATTGCCGCAGATTAAGGCACTGCCTAAGAGGAGGAGTCGTATGAGTTTCATGGTACGCCCTTATTATCGTTTGAAAACAGAAAATTTATTTTTAAGATAGCCTAATCATAACAAGGCCGTCTGAAAAATTAATCTGTCTGATTGAATAGGAAGATTAATTGTGATGGAAGCCACTGCGACTCTAAGAGAAGAGTAGCAGTGGCTTGGCGTATTAAACCGAGGGATTATTTAGCGGCTTCAGAAGCAGCAGGTGCGGCAGACGCAGCGGCTGGGGCAGAAGCGGCAGCACCGGCAGGTTGGTAAACGGTGTCGCTCAGTTTTTTGGTCATGATTTCAGGGTTTTCGTTACCCTCAACTTTCAATTGACCCAAAGCACCTTTGTTGAACGCACGGAAGATAGAGTGGTCAACTATAGTGTAGCTGCCTGGAATATCGACTTTGAATTCGATCATGGCGGCGCCACCAGCAGGAATCACAGTGCTTTGTACGTTTTCGTTAATCAGTTTACCACCTTCAACATATACTTTGTCGAAGATTTCGCCGATAACGTGGAAAGAAGATACCAAGTTAGGACCACCGTTACCAACGTACATACGAACAGTTTCACCAGCTTTAGCTTTCAGGGCATTGTCGCCGGCGATAGAGCCTACGTGGCCGTTGAATACAACGTATTCAGGTTGTTCGGCAATTGCTTTGTCCATATCGAAAGGTTGCAGGCCTTGAGCACCTTTTTTACCTTTAGTATAGAAGTCGCCTTGTACGATGTAGAACTCTTTGTCCACTTTAGGCAGACCTTCTTTAGGTTCAACCAAGATCAAACCGTACATACCGTTGGCGATGTGCATACCTACAGGAGCAACGGCACAGTGGTAAATGTACAAACCGGCTTGCAGAGCTTTAAAGCTGAAAGTAGAAGTGTGGCCTGGGGCAGTGAAGGAAGCTTCTGCACCACCGCCTTGACCGGTAGCAGCGTGGAAGTCAACGTTGTGAGGAACGGTAGAAGAAGGATTGTTAGAGAATTCTACTTCTACGGTATCGCCTTCGCGTACACGGATCATTTGACCCGGAACGTCGCCGTTGAATGTCCAGTAGTGGTATTCAACACCGTCTTCCATGGTCATGGTTTTTTCGACGGTTTCCATTTTAACGCGTACTTTAGCCGGATGATCGCGATCGATTGCAGGTGGAACTTCCGGAGCGTGAGTCATGATGGCATCGACTACAGGCAATTCTGAAGAAGGAGTCTCGGCAGCAGCTTGTGAGTCAGAAGCAGCAGCAGGAGCTTCGGCAGAAGCGGTGGCAGCCGGAGTTTCAGCTGGTTTAGCAGCTTGTTCGCCGCATGCGGCCAGTGCAAATACAGAAGCGATAAGTGCAGCTAAGGTTTGGCGTTTCATGTTTAAAGTTTCCTTATTGTAAGAAAAGTTAAGTATCCTGATAGGATGGTTTGAAATTTTGTATGATTATGTAGGCGCTTGTTTGGGTGTATTTTGACATAAATCAAATTGTTCAATGAATATGAATCTTTTAATCCTTAAATACTCCTTTAGTAGTATAAAAAACTAAACCGAAAAGTTTATTTTTGTGTGAAAATGTTAGTGTGGGCTTAACACAAAATATAACAAAGGAGGAGTTATACAAGATAATAGGAATCAATATCATGTAAGTTAATGGTTTTAAAGGAATATTATTGACAAAATATTTCTTTACTTTTAAAACCGTGATACAATCTTTAACATTCATATTTGATGAATTAATACCCAACCACTTTTTACCAAAATCAAGGAGTACTCAAAATGGGACAGTACAAGAAGCTTTGGTACTTGCTGTTTGCCGTACTGGCAGTATGCTTTACCATTCTTGGTTATATGGGTAGCGAGGTCTATAAAAAGGCTCCGCCATACCCTGAACAAGTCGTTTCTGCATCCGGCAAAGTCCTGATGACCAAAGACGATATTTTGGCAGGTCAATCTGCATGGCAAACTACCGGCGGTATGGAAGTTGGCTCTGTATTGGGTCACGGTGCATACCAAGCTCCGGACTGGACTGCCGACTGGCTGCACCGCGAGCTGGTTGCATGGTTGGATCTGACTGCGCAAGAAACTTACGGCAAAAAATTTGACGAAGTTTCTCCTGAGGAACAAGCTGTTCTGAAAACCCGTTTGGCTGACGAATACCGCAACCAAAGCCGTATTAAGGAAGACGGTTCTGTCGTTATCAGCGATACTCGCGTGAAAGCGATCGAAAGCATTCTGCCTTACTACCACGGTGTGTACAGCGACGATCCTAAGTTCCAAACCACTCGCGAACACTTTGCAATGAAAAACAACACATTGCCAAGCCAAGAAGCGCGTGAAAAACTGTTCAACTTCTTCTTCTGGACTTCTTGGTCTGCTTCGACCAACCGTCCTGACGAGAACTTCACTTACACCAACAACTGGCCGCACGAGCCTTTGATCAACAACGTACCGACTACTGAAAACTACATGTGGTCCTTCACCAGCGTGGTATTGTTGCTGATGGGTATCGGCTTGCTGATGTGGGGTTACTCTTTCTTGACCAAACACGAAGAGGTTGAAGTACCTACTGAGGATCCTATTTCCAAAGTACAACTGACTCCTTCTCAAAAAGCGTTGGGCAAATATGTATTCCTGACTGTTGCGCTGTTTGTCGTACAAGTACTGTTGGGTGGTTTGACCGCTCACTATACTGTCGAAGGTCAAGGTTTCTACGGTATCGATACCGCCTTGGGCTTTGAAATGGCCGACTGGTTCCCATATGCGTTGACCCGTACTTGGCACATCCAATCCGCTATTTTCTGGATTGCAACCGGCTTCCTGACAGCAGGTCTGTTCTTGGCTCCGATTGTGAACGGCGGTAAAGATCCTAAATTCCAACGTGCCGGTGTGAACTTCCTGTACATCGCCCTGTTCATCGTAGTCGGCGGTTCTTATGCAGGTAACTTCTTTGCTTTGACCCACATCATTCCGCCTGAGCTGAACTTCTGGTTCGGTCACCAAGGTTACGAATACTTGGATCTGGGTCGCTTCTGGCAACTGTTGCTGATGGTCGGCTTGCTGTTGTGGCTGTTCCTGATGCTGCGTTGTACTGTCTCTGCCTTTAAAGAAAAAGGTACAGACAAAAACCTGTTGGCTATCTTCGTAGCTTCTATGGTCGGTGTGGGTGTGTTCTATGCTCCTGGCCTGTTCTACGGTGAAAAATCTCCAATCGCTGTGATGGAATACTGGCGTTGGTGGGTGGTTCACCTGTGGGTAGAAGGTTTCTTCGAAGTGTTCGCTACTGCCGCCTTCGCATTCATCTTCTACAACATGGGCTTTGTCCGCCGTAGTACTGCTACTGCTTCTACTTTGGCTGCTGCTGCCATCTTCATGTTGGGTGGTATTCCAGGTACATTGCACCACTTGTACTTCTCCGGCTCTACCTCTGCTTCTATGGCAATCGGTGCATGTTTCTCCGCTTTGGAAGTTGTACCTTTGGTTCTGCTGGGTCGTGAAGCTTACGAACACTGGTCTTACCAACATCTGTCCGATTGGGCGAAACGTCTGCGTTGGCCTCTGATGTGCTTCGTAGCAGTTGCCTTCTGGAACATGATCGGTGCCGGCGTATTCGGCTTCCTGATTAACCCGCCGATTTCCCTGTTCTACATCCAAGGTCTGAACACTACTGCAGTTCACGCTCACGCGGCTCTGTTTGGTGTGTATGGTTTCTTGGCTCTGGGCTTCGTATTGCTGGTTGCACGTTACCTGAAACCTAATGCTCAATTTGACGACAAACTGATGACTTGGGCATTCTGGCTGTTGAACGGCGGCCTGGTGGGTATGATTGCCATCAGCCTGTTGCCGGTTGGCGTGATTCAAGCTTACGCTTCTATCACTCACGGTCTGTGGTATGCACGTAGCGAAGAATTCCTGCAAATGGAAATTCTGGATACCCTGCGTTGGGTTCGTACCGCTGCTGACTTGATCTTTATCGGTGGTGCTGTCTGCGTTGCTATCCAAGCTACCAAAATCGTATTCAGCCGCGATAAATAATCTTAAGCTGAATTAAATCGAAGGCCGTCTGAAAAGTTTTCAGACGGCCTTTCTGTTATAATTTCAATATTCTTAAATCGACAAGACAAAACATTATGTTTAAGCAAGCTGCTCAAGAGCTGATCACTGTTCGCGATTTGTTGCGTTTCGCCGTCAGCCGTTTTAACGATGCCGGACTGTTTTTCGGACACGGAAGCGATAATGCCCATGACGAGGCAGCCTATCTGATTTTGCACACTTTGAATCTGCCGTTGGATACGTTGGAGCCTTATTTGGATGCCAAATTGTTGCAAAGTGAGAAGGAAGAGGTATTATCCATTCTCGAACGCCGCGCAGTGGAGCATATTCCTGCCGCGTATCTGACACATCAGGCATGGCAGGGCGAGTTTGATTTTTATGTCGATGAGCGCGTCATTGTGCCTCGTTCTTTTATTTATGAATTGCTTGGCGACGGTATCCGTCCTTGGATTGAACATGATGAGTTGGTGCATCGAGCTTTGGATTTGTGTACCGGTAGCGGCTGTTTGGCCATTCAAATGGCGCACCACTATCCTGATGCACAAATCGATGCCGTAGATTTGAGCTTAGATGCTTTGGAAGTAGCGGCCATCAATATCGAAGATTATGGCTTGGAAGACCGCATCAGCTTGGTGCATACCGATTTGTTTGAAGGTTTGGATGAAACCTATGACTTGATTGTTTCCAATCCGCCTTATGTCGACGCGGAATCTGTGGAAGCATTGCCCGATGAGTACCTGCATGAGCCGGAATTGGCTTTGGGCAGTGGCGAAGATGGTTTGGATGCTACACGCCAAATCATTTTGCAGGCTGCGAAATATTTGAATCCGAAAGGTGTATTGCTGGTTGAAATCGGCCACAACCGCGAAGTATTGGAGGCGGCTTATCCGGAATTGCCGTTTACTTGGTTGGAAACTAGCGGTGGCGATGGGTTTGTATTCTTGTTGACCCGTGAGCAATTATTGGGTGAAGAATAAATTGTTTTAATGTAATTGAAATAGAGGCCATCTGAAAAAAAATTCAGACGGCCTCTGTTTTGTAATGTCTTTAATGTTTTAAGAAAATACAAATGCCTATGATAGGTCGGCTATGAAATCCAAGCAGGGTTTGAAACTATGGCTTATAATATTCGTCATAGATTTAAATACCGGTAGATTTTTATTACTGACTTTTGTAGAACATATACTGCCAAACCCAATATTATGAATAATCGTTTAAAATCAGGCCTGTTGGCTGCTGTTTTATTCAGTATGCCCGTTGTCGCTTTTGCCCAGCAATATACCGTTTATTTCAATCAAAACGGTAAACTGACGGCAACCATGCCTTCGGTTGCTTATGTCCGCCAATACAAAATTGCGGCAGGTAAGGCGCAGGTTCAGGATTTTTACTATCCATCAATGAAAAAATATTCTGATCCGTACGAGATACCTGCTGGTCAGATTAAGGTTTTTGTGCCGGCGTTGGATAATGGTACATTAACCCTGTGGCATTTCAACGGTCAGAAAAAGATGGTCGGCAGCTATCGCAACGGCAAACCGCATGGCGAATGGGTTAACTGGTATCCAAACGGCAAAAAATCTGCGGTGATGCCTTATCAAAATGGCCTGAGTGAGGGCGTGGGTTCTCGCTATTACCGAAATGGCGTGAAAGAAAGCGAAATTCAGTTTAAGCACGATAAAGCCAATGGCCATTGGAAACAATGGTATTCAGACGGCAGTCCGAAAACTGAAATGATGATGAGCAATGACAAACCAACGGAGATCATCAGTTGGGATGAAAATGGCCGCATCGTGTCTGAATTGAGTATTCGCAACGGTAAACGCAGCGGCATTATTTTGGATTGGTATGATGATGGTGCGAAGAAATCTGAGCTGGTTTATAAAGACGACCAGTTGGTGAAAAAAACTTTTTGGGATACGGACGGATACGTTCTCGAATAATTTTGATTATAAAAAACCGCAAGCTGATTAGCTTGCGGTTTTTTATTACATACAGCCTTTGTTTTGGCATAGGGTAAATAACGGCGCGCCGCTTTCGCGGATTTTTTTTCCGCCGTCCAAGTCGGTAAATTCCAAAATGGCAGCCGCTTCGATTACTTCGCCGCCCAGTTTGCGGATCAGCTCGACACCTGCCAGCATTGTGCCGCCGGTTGCCACCAAGTCATCTACCAACAAAACGCGTGCGCCCGGCTTGATGGCGTCGGTATGGATTTCTACCGTTGCTTCGCCATATTCCAAAGCGTAACTTTGAGAAACCGTATCAAACGGCAGTTTGCCTTTTTTGCGGATGGGGACAAAGCCGACGTTCAGCTGATAGGCCAAAGCCGCACCAATGATGAAACCGCGCGCGTCCAAGCCTGCCACAACGTCAACTTTTTGCCCCATATAGCGGTAAACCAGTAAATCGACCAGTAGGCGGAAATATTCTGCGCTTTGCAAAACAGGAGTAATGTCATGAAACAAAATCCCTTTTTGCGGCCAGTTTTCAATTTTACGGATTTTCTCCGCCAAAGCTTCTACGCCCATTACTTCAGGATGAATCAACATTTCGACATTCCGAAATCAAAAAGTTTTTAACACGATATTGTAGCGGTCATATGCGGACTTGCCAAATTAATCGATACAATAGCCAAATTTTGCAACATGCCGTCTGAAATTCCGAGAAACATTGTGTTGTGTTATAATTTACAGATACATACCATCGGCTGAACCACCATGCAAAATCATAAAAAAGGCAATATTTACATTATTTCTGCCGCTTCTGGCACAGGTAAAACGACCTTGGTGTCGCGCCTATTGAAAAATCATGACGACATCCGTGTTTCTATTTCTCATACCACGCGCCAGCCGCGTGAGGGTGAGGCACATGGTGTGCATTACCACTTTGTTCCCAAAGAAGAATTTGAATCACTGATTGAGCAAAGAGCCTTTTTAGAACACGCCAATGTGTTCGGTAATTATTACGGCACCAGCATTGCCGGCGTGAATTCGTTGAGCGAAGAGGGCTATGACGTAATTTTGGAAATTGATGTGCAAGGTGCGGCGCAAGTGCGTAAATCGTTGCCTGAAGCCAGCAGCATTTTTATCCTGCCGCCTTCCTTTGAAGTTTTGGCGCAACGTTTGATCGGCCGTGGTACAGACAGCGAAGAAGTTATTCAAACACGCCTGTCTAAAGCCCGTCATGAGATTGAACAATCCGTTTTGTTCGATTACGTCGTCGTGAATGACGATTTGGATCGTGCCGAAGCCGATTTGTTCCACATTATTAAAGCAGGCCGTCTGAAAAAATCCGCCCAGCAGGGATTTATCTCAAACCTGTTGGAAAATTCGTAAAAAACAGCGAAAATAACCGTTTTATTTGAAACATAGAAAGAAAGCAAGCAAACATGGCTCGTATTACTACTGAAGACTGCACAGGTAAAATCCCTAACCACTTCGACCTTACCCTCGTTGCCGCCCGTCGTGCACGCCAGCTCGAAAACGGCAATACGCCTTTGGTTGACGACATCCGTAACAACAAACCAACCGTAACCGCCCTACGCGAAATCGCAGCCGGACAAATCGGAACCGAGCTGCTGACCCGCAACAAATAAACCAACCGGCAAACCGATAAAACCGCCGCGCGGACTGTATCGGTGCGATATAACAACCGATACAGTCTGACGGCTTAAAAAAATAGCCATAAAAGGCCGTCTGAAAATGCCAGCCCCACTGCCTACCGCCCCCTATGACCCGCTGACAGCAGAAGCGCGCGAGCTTCTGTTTCGCACCGCATCCTATCTCAATACCAATGAGCAGGCCGAGCTTGAAAGAGCCGTTGCCTACGCTTTCCACGCTCATGACGGACAAACCCGTAAAAGCGGCGAACCCTACATCACCCATCCTCTCGCCGTTGCCACGCAGCTTGCGATTTGGCACATGGATGTTCAAGGTCTTTGCGCGGGCGTTATGCACGATGTATTGGAAGATACGGGTGTAACCAAAGTCGAAATGGCGGCAGAATTCGGCGATACCATTGCTGAAATGGTAGACGGCCTCTCCAAACTGGAAAAACTCAAATTTGAAGATCATGCCGAGCATCAGGCGGAAAGTTTCCGCAAGCTTATCCTCGCCATGACTAAAGACGTGCGTGTCATCGTCGTCAAACTTGCAGACCGATTGCACAATATGCGCACCCTTGGCTCTATGCGTCCGGAAAAACGCCGCCGCATCGCCAAAGAAACCCTCGAAATTTATGCTCAAATCGCCAACCGCATTGGCCTTAACAATGCGTATCAAGAGCTTCAAGACTTATCGTTCCAAAACCTCCACCCAAGACGCTACGAAACCCTGAAAAAAGCCATGGACAACAGCCGCAAAAATCGCCGCGATGTTGTTGGCAAAGTGTTGCGTGCATTCGGTCAACGTTTGGTCGGTGTCAATATTGAAGCCAAAATCAAAGGCCGCGAGAAAAACTTATACAGCATCCATCAAAAAATGCTGGCTAAAAAACTGCGTTTTGCCGAAGTGATGGATATTTACGGCTTTCGGGTCATCGTAAACAACATTCCTGCCTGTTATGCCGCGTTGGGCGCATTACATAATTTATACCACCCCAAGCCCGGCCGTTTTAAAGACTATATCGCCATTCCGAAAAGCAACGGTTATCAAAGCCTGCACACGACCTTGGTCGGCCCTTACGGTTTGCCGATCGAAGTGCAAATCCGTACGCGTGAAATGGATGCCGTGGCAGAGGGCGGTATTGCCGGCCATTGGATTTACAAATCCGGTGAAAACACTCCGGACCAAGCCGTCCTCCATATGAACCGATGGATGAAAAATATTCTTGACCTGCAGGCCAGCAGCTCAAATGCTATCGAGTTTCTGGAGCATGTCAAAGTCGATTTGTTTCCCAACGAAGTCTATATCGTTACCCCGAAAGGCGATATCCTTACCTTGCCTAAAGGTGCGACGCCGATTGACTTTGCCTATGCCGTTCACACCAATATCGGTCATAAAACCGTTGCCGCGCGTATCAATAACGTCATGATGCCGTTGCGCACCAAGCTGAAAACCGGCGATACGGTAGAAATCATTACTTCCGAGCACGCCAAGCCTAATGTGGCATGGCTGAATTTTACCGTTTCCAGCCGTGCGCGCAGCGCCATCCGCCAATATATTAAAAATCTGAATCGTCACGATGCCGTTGTTTTGGGTGAGAACCTGCTGCAAAAAGCTTTATCCAGCCTGTTGCCTAAAGACATCCTGCTTTCAGACGACCTCAAAGAAAAATACCTTGCCGATTTGAATACCAAACAAACCTCGTTTGAAGAGGTCCTCTACAATGTCGGTATGGGGCATACTTTGCCGGTACACGTTGCCATGCACATTGCCGAGTTGGCAGGCCAACATTTTGGCAGCGAGGTCAAACTCAGCCCGATCAAAGTCAACGATCAGGAAACCGGCCGGATTCATTTTGCCGAATGTTGCCATCCGATTCCCGGCGATGCGATCCGCGCATTATTGGTCAAAGACAAGGGTATGATTATCCACCGTGATACCTGTCAAACTTTGGTTAAAGCTGATCCAGAAGAGCAACTGGATGCGGGTTGGGACAGTTTGCGCAATCAAACGTACCGCACCATCCTCAATGTCAAATCCGAAGATGCGCATGGTTTGCTGGCCTCAATGGCGCAAGCGATTTCCAATTCCGGTGCGGATATCGAATCTGTCGATACGCCAACCAAAGCGCAAGCAGGAACGGAAGGTTTTGTAGAATTTAAATTCACAATTAAAGTCAAAGACTTGGATCAGGTTAATCAGATTATTCATGCAATGCATGCCAATCCGAATATCCGCAAAGTGATTCGAGGATAATCTCGTTATAAGCAAAGGCCGTCTGAAAGTGTTTTCAGACGGCCTTTTTGATGTTTATAAATAAAAGCTGTTGGCTTTTTTGTAATTGGATTGGGTTTAATTCAACCAAAAACGGAAAACCAAGAAGAAAACCAAGGCCAAAACGCCGGCCCAAACCAGCAACATGAATCCGGCTACTGCCTGACCCAAGCGGTAAACAGGGTTTTTGCGTTCATCTTCGAGTAGGGGATTAGGTGTATCGTGCGGTTTGTCGGACATGATGAAGCTCTGATTGAATTATTGAATAAAAGCGTAAGGGTACGCCGATAGAAGCAAAGTTTCAAGTGGGAATGATTATTGATAGAAGTCTTCGTCTTCATTCCACGCGGTTTTTAAGGCCATCTGAATGGTGTCGGCACCAAAGCCGCGATAGGCAAGGAAACGCGCTTGTTTTTGTTTTTCTTTCAAATCTTGGGCTTCTTGCTTAAATTTTTTACGCAAGACGGAAATAGCGGTTTGCAGCTCGTCCTCCCTATCGGGTAGGAACTCCCGACAGTCGTCTGCATCGATACCTTGTTGCGCCAAAGCTTGCTTGAGGCGGAGCGCACCGTAACGGTTGCTCTTGCTGTGAATATAGGCTTCTGCGTAACGTTGGTCGGATTGCCAATTTCGTTCGGCGAATTCGTCCAAAACCTTTTCCAATTCTTCTTCGCTTTCAGCGTGCGGAGCCAGTTTGCGTTTCAAGCCAACACGGCTGACTTCCTGACGGGAAAGAATATCCAAGGCGCGGGCGCGTAAGGTTTTGGGAGGTTTCATGGGAATATGGAAAGGGAGGGATTTAACTACATTGAATTACATTTTTAGACGGCCTGATTGGGTGAAAGCACCGAAAAGGCCGTCTGAAAATAAAGCCGAATTATTCTTCGTCTTTGTTTTTTTGCGGTTGCAGATTTTCGTAGATTTCAGGCAGGGCGCGAATCAACAAATCAGGTTTGGTCGCTTTGTCTTGCGAGAGCAAGGTCATGTCGCCGTAGCCGAATGTTACGCCGACGCTGAAGCAACCGGCCGCTTTGGCGGCAAGAATGTCATTTTTAGAATCGCCCACCATTAGCATATTGGCAACGTCGATGCCCAAAACTTCGGCCGCATGTTGAAGCGGCAATGGGCTGGGTTTTTTCTCAGTCAGGCTGTCGCCGCCGAGAACCAGGCTGAAATAGCCGTCGAGATTGAGCTGCTTCAGCAACTCAGCAGCTAGAATTTCATTTTTATTGGTAATGACAACCAATGGAATACCCAAGGACTTGAGCAGGCCGAGACCGGCTTCGGTTTCAGGGTAGGGGCGGGTAAAGTCGCTCAAGTGTTCGCGATAATATTTCATAAAGAACACAAAACCTTTTTCCCAGATTTCAGGATCGGCTTCTTTTTCACGATCATTGCTAATGACGCGATGAACCAACTTGCTGATGCCGTCGCCGACATAACTTTCAACCGTTTGGGTAGGCAAAACAGGTAAACCCAAGTGCGCACACATGGCTTGGGCTGCTGCGGCCAAATCAGGAACGGAATCACATAAGGTACCGTCCAAATCAAAGGCAACGGCTTGAACGTGTTCTAAAGCAGCAGTGGTCATTGAGTAGCTTTCTGTCATATTATTTAAGCGGTTATTTTAACATTGTTTGCCTGATTTGCCGATGTTTTGCTGATTCTTTAAAGGGATATTTGTTTAAATTGTTAACAATTTTTGCTGGTGTAAGTCTGTCCGTCTGTTGGTAATGTGGAAGGGATTTTGTCAACAAAAAGGGCGGTTTGGTAGGCATTAAAAAACAAAGGGTTTGTGTGTTTTTTTGAATGGTTTGATGAGCATTTATACTAGGCCGTCTGAAAATTTTTTGGTCGGCATGCCGATATTTTCAGACAGCCTCAAACTAAATTCATATATAAATGAATGGATTTGCTTTTTATCGACTACATACTATTACATTTTTTCCTGTTTTTGTATATAGTAACAAGTATGGCTTTCGTCTAATCATGTGTATGAAAAGGAAAAATACATGTCCGCATCTGCTGTTAAAGAAACACTGAATCCGTTTGAAATTGCACAAAAACAAGTGAAAATTGCCTGTGATCGCCTGAATGCCGACCCGGCAGTATTTGAAATCTTGAAAAAGCCGCAACGTGTTTTGGAAGTCAACTTCCCTGTCAAACTCGACAACGGTACAGTAGAAAATTTCACCGGCTACCGTTCACAACACAATAATGCCGTCGGCCCTTACAAAGGCGGCGTGCGCTTCCATCCCAATGTAAATCTGGACGAAGTCAAAGCACTGTCTATTTGGATGACCATCAAATGCTGCGTGGCCGGTATTCCTTACGGCGGCGGTAAAGGCGGTATTACTTTGGATCCGCGTAACTATTCCGAAGCGGAATTGGAACGCATTGCTCGCGCTTATTCCGAAGCCATTTCTCCGCTGATCGGCGAGAAAATCGATATTCCTGCCCCTGATGTGAACACCAACGGCAAAATCATGTCTTGGATGGTTGATGCCTATGAAAACGTGGTGAAACATTCCGCGCCGGGCGTATTTACCGGCAAACCGGTTGAGTTTGGCGGCTCCTTGGCGCGTACCGAAGCCACCGGTTATGGTGTAAACTTCGCCGCCGTCCAAGCTTTGGAAAAACTGGGTAAAGACGTGAAGGGTGCCACTTACGCCATTCAAGGTTTCGGTAACGTGGGCTACCACACCGGTTACTATGCACACAAAGCCGGTGCGAAAATCGTTGCCGTATCTACTGTTGACGTTGCCATCTACAACGAAAACGGCTTGGATATGGAAGCAATCATTAAAGAATTCCAAACCAAAGGTTTCATCACCAACGAAGCCGGCTACGGCAAAGAAATCAGCAATGCCGAACTTTTGGCTCTGGAAGTGGATGTACTCGCCCCTTGCGCGCTGGAAAACCAACTGACTTCTGAAAATGCCGGTAAAGTCCGCGCGAAAATCGTGGTTGAAGGCGCAAACGGTCCGACTACTCCAGAGGCCGACGTTATCCTGCGTCAAAACGGCGTATTGGTTGTTCCTGATATTTTGGCAAACTGCGGCGGTGTGGTTGTATCTTATTTCGAATGGGTACAAAACCTGCAAGGCTACTACTGGGAGTTTGACGAAGTTCAAGAGAAAGAAACCGTGGTTCTGCGCCGTGCGTTCCGCGATATTTGGAACTTGGCTCAAGAATACGATGTTGACCTGCGTACCGCTTCTTACATGATGAGTATCCGTCGTGTTGAAAAAGCAATGAAACTGCGCGGTTGGTATTAATCGGTTGACTGATAGCTAAGACAAGGCCGTCTGAAACCTGTTTTCAGATGGCCTTGATGTTTTTAATAAGAGCCTTTACAAATTTTAATCCACCTTGATTCCATTTCAATCAAACTCAGCTATAATCCCCTTTTTTGACCTTTCCGGAAAAGACATAATCATGAACAAAACTTTCAAATTCAGCGCATTGGCTTTGTCTGCTCTGTTGGCGATGACTGCTTGCAACCAACAAAAAGACACTGCCGCCAAAGATGCTCCTGCAGCTTCCGCAGCTTCAAATGCGACTGCAGATGCTTCCGCCATCGGTTCTACTGCCCAACAAGCCAGCTACGCAATGGGTGTGGACATCGGCCGTTCATTGAAACAAATGAAAGACCAAGGTACAGAAATCGATTTGAAAGTCTTCACCGAAGCCATGGAAGCCATGTTTGAAGGCAAAGAAGTCAAAATGACTGAAGCCCAAGCTCAGGAAGTGATGATGAAATTCCTGCAAGAGCAACAAGAAAAAGCGGCTGCCAAACGTGCTGAAGATGCCAAAGCAAACTTGGAAAAAGGCGAAGCGTTCTTGAAAGAAAACGCGACTAAAGAAGGCGTGAAAACCAGCGCTTCCGGTCTGCAATACAAAATCACCAAAGAAGGCGAAGGTAAAAAACCGACTAAAGACGACATGGTTACCGTTGAATACGAAGGCCGTCTGATTGATGGTACCGTATTTGACAGCAGCAAAGCCAACGGCGGCCCAGTCAGCTTCCCTGTAAGCCAAGTCATTCCAGGTTGGACTGAAGGTATCCAACTCTTGAAAGAAGGCGGCGAAGCAACATTCTACATCCCGGCTAAATTGGCTTACCGCGAAGTGGGCGCCGGCGATAAAATCGGCCCGAACGCCACTTTGGTATTCGACGTGAAACTGGTTAAAGTCGGCGCGCCTGATGCTGCCGCACAACAACCAGTACAAGTTGACGTACAAAAAGTTCAATAATCCGAATCAAGGCTTACGCCCTTAAACAACGGATAAAAGGCCGTCTGAAAAAATTCCGTTTCAGACGGCCTTTGTTCCAAACCAACAAGGAATTATGATGAAAAATATCGTCATCCTTATTTCCGGACGCGGCAGCAATATGCAGGCGATTGTGAATGCCGATATTCCCGATGCCAACATTGCAGCCGTATTGAGTAACAGCGAGACCGCAGCCGGATTGGCATGGGCGGCAGAGCGTGGTATTGCCACCGACAGTTTGAACCATAAAAACTTCGACTCGCGTCTGGCATTTGATCAGGCCATGATGGAAAAAATCGATGCCTATCAGCCGGATTTGGTGGTATTGGCGGGCTTTATGCGCATTTTAACCCCGGAATTCTGCGCCCATTATGAAAACCGTCTGATCAATATCCATCCGTCCATCCTGCCTTCCTTTACCGGTTTGCATACCCATGAGCGCGCATTGGAAGCAGGTTGCCGAGTGGCAGGCTGCACCATCCATTTCGTAACTCCTGAGCTGGATTGCGGCCCGATTATTTCGCAAGGCATTGTGCCTATTTTGGACGGCGATACCACCGACGACGTTGCCGCACGCGTGCTGACGGTTGAACACCAGCTGTTTCCGCAAGCCGTTGCCGATTTTGTTGCAGGCCGTCTGAAAATCGAAGGCAACCGCGTTTTGAATGCACAACGCAATGCCGCCGGTCAAAGCCTGCTGGCTTGATTAAAACACCATACACACAAGGAAAACATCATGAATCCGATTAAAACAACCCTGCTGACACTTTCCCTACTTACAGCCTCCATCGGCGCGCAAGCCGCTGAATTGCCGCAATCTGCCGTTTTGCAATACTCAGGCAGCTACGGTATTCCTGCGACCATGACCTTCACACGCAGCGGCAACCAATACAAAATCGTCTCTACCATCAAAGTACCGCTTTACAATATCCGCTTTGAATCCGGCGGCAGCATTAACGGCACGACCTTGAATCCGTCTTACTACAAAGATGTACGCGGCGGCAAAGTGTATGCCGAGGCCAAATTCTCCGGCGGCAACATCACTTACGGCAAAGCAGGTGATTTGAAAACCGAAAAATCCGGCCCGGCCATGGACTTGTTCACTTTGGCATGGCAACTGGCCGCCAATGACGTACGCCTGCCGTCAGGTTTGAAAATTACCAACGGTAAAAAACTGTACACCGTCGGTAGCATGAACAAAATCGGCAACGAAAGCTATAAACTGAGCGGCGGTACAACGCCTGTGAGCAAATATCGCGTCCGCCGGGGCGACGATACTGTTACTTATTCTTTTGCTTCCGATATCGACAATATCCCGGCGCAAATCAGCTATACCGATGACGGCAAAACCTACAACCTGAAACTGACTTCCGTCAAAATTAACGGTAAAGTAGTGAAACCGTAATCTTTATTTGCTCAAACAAGAAGGCCGTCTGAAAAGTTTTCAGACGGCCTTTTATCTTTACAGCAACACAATATCGTATTGTTCTTGCGTGTAGGCAGTTTCGACTGCCAGCGAAATCGGTTTGCCGATAAAGTCTATCAACATCGCCAACGATTGCGATTCTTCGTCTAGGAACAAGTCGATGACATTCGGAGCGGCCAAGATGCGGAAGGCTTGAACATCGTAGCGGCGCGCTTCGCGGACGATTTCGCGTTGGATTTCGTAGCACACGGTTTGCGGCGTTTTCAGACGGCCCCGGCCTTGGCAGGAAGGGCAGGGTTCGCAGAGGATTTGGCTTAAGTTTTCACGCGAACGTTTGCGCGTCAGCTCGACCAAACCCAAACTGGTGAAACCGTTGAGGGTAACGCGGGTACGGTCGAAGGCGAGGGCTTTGGCAAGCTCTTGCAGGACGGCTTCGCGGTGGGCTTCCTGCGCCATATCGATGAAGTCGATGATGATGATGCCGCCGAGATTGCGCAGGCGAAGCTCGCGGGCAATGGTGTGGCAGGCTTCGAGGTTGGTGCGGAAGATGGTTTCATCAAAATTGCGCGCGCCGACAAAGCCGCCGGTGTTGACATCGATGGTGGTCATGGCTTCGGTAGACTCGATGATGAGGTAGCTGCCGAAGTTGAGGTTGACACGCGGTTGCAGGGCGCGGGCGATTTCCTGCTCGATATTGTGGGTTTCAAATAGGGGGCGTTCGCCTTTGAACAGCTCAATTCTGCCCAATGCGCCTTGAACGTATTGCTCGGCAAACTGGGTCATGCGGCGGTGGTTTTCAGTGGAATCGACCAGGATTTTATGCGTATCGAGGCTGAACATATCGCGCAAAACGCGCAGGCTCAAAGGCAAATCTTGATAGAGCAGGGTTTCGGGCGGTTGGATTTTTGCCTGTTTTTGGATGTGTTCCCACACTTTGGTCAGATAGTTGATGTCTGATTGCAGCTGGGTATCGGAAGCGTTTTCGGCGTTGGTACGGATGATGTAGCCGTGGCAGGCGTTTTCTGGCAGCAGGTTGTTGAGGCGTTCCCTCAAACTGCTGCGTTCGGCATCGTCCTCGATGCGTTGGGAAATGCCGATGTGGTCTTCTTGCGGAAGATGAACGAGGAAACGGCCGGCCAGTGAGATTTGGGT